>CANHTA010000096.1 GCA_947463135.1 Gemmatimonadota bacterium | reverse complement strand
GTGGGCGGAGACGTCTTCCACACGGTGCGTCCATCAAATCCGGCGATCCTGCACGCCTTTCGCACCTTCTCCGCGCTCCGCGATCAGCTGCCTGACACGCCGATCGTGATGGTGGCCGGCAATCATGACGCGCCGCGGACCTCGGAAACGGGATGCATCCTCCGGCTCTTCCGCGAAATCGATGTGCACGTCGCCGATGCCAAGGCGGAGCTGTTCACCTTTCCCGGACGTTCGTTGGCTGTGCTGGCCGTGCCGGATGTGCCCGGGATTGACCGTCCGCCCTTGGTGCCACCACCCGGCTTCGAACACCGGGTGTTGTTGCTGCATGGAGAAATCGCGGGGATGCTGCCGGCGCATGCGGCGCCCGCCGATCGTGCCGCTATTGAAATCGACCCAGCCGAGCTGCACGCCGAGCAATGGAGCTACGTGGCACTCGGGCACTATCATGTGTACCGCGAAGTCGCCCCACGGGCGTACTACAGCGGATCCATTGATTACACGAGTTCCAATCCCTGGGGTGAACTGCGCGAAGAGCGCGAGCAGCGTATCCCCGGCAAGGGCTTCATTGCGCACGACTTGGTAACCGGCGCGCATCAGTTTCACCCGGTGTCGCCATCGCGCCCGCTGCTGGACCTCGAACCGATTGACGCCAGCGGGATGGGGGCAGCGGAGGTGGATAGCGCACTGCGGGCGCGGGTGGACAGCGCGATCGGTGGCATTGATGATCGCGTGGTGCGCGTGACGGTGCGCAACATCGCCCGCCACATTGTGCGTGAACTCAATCACGAGGCGCTCCGCGACTACCGGAAGCGCGCCATGCATTTCCATCTCGATACGCGGCGTCCCGAGCTGTTGGTCCGTCGTGGTAAAGGAGACGGGGCGCCGGGTCGTCGGGCCACCTTGCCCGAGCTGGTTGCCGAGCGATTGCGTGAGCGGGCGCTTCCGCCCTCGGTGGATCGTGACGCCTTGGTGTCACTGGGATTGCGCTACCTCCAGCAGGCGGAGGATGCCGCGATGGCTGCTCTCCCCGTGTTAGACGGATAAGCCGTGCGCCTCCTCTCTCTACGATTACAGAATTTCCGGCAGCACGCCGACACACGGATCACCTTCGAGCGTGGGCTGACGGGCATCATTGGCCCGAATGGCTCGGGGAAGTCCACGCTCTTGGAAGCCATTGCGTGGTCCCTGTACGGCACACCGGCGGCGCGCGGGACGCGTGATTCCATCCGCTTCTCGCGGGCCGCGCCGCGGGCCTCCGTGAAGGTGGAGTTGGAGTTCGAGCTGGCGGGCCACCGCTATCGCGTGCTGCGCGGGCTCACGAATGCCGAAGTGTATTTGGACGGGAATGATGTGCCGATCGCGAACACCATTACCGGCACGAGTGAGCTTCTGCAGCGCCGGCTTGGCATGACGCGCTCGGAGTTTTTTCACACGTACTTCACGGGCCAAAAAGAGCTGGACGTGATGGCCACGCTGGGGGCCGCCGAGCGTGCGCGCTTCCTGTCACGGGTGCTCGGCTACGATCGCATCAGCGGCGCGCAAGAGGTTGCGCGCGAGCGTCGTCGCGCTATCGTGGCGGAGACGAATGGGCTGAAGCAGGGGATGCCCGATGCGGATGCGATCTGGCGTGGCGTGGCGGATGCCGAAGCGCGACTGGCGGTGGCGCGCACGCGGGCCACGGAAGCGGAGAGCGCACGCGTCACGAGCGCCATGCGTCTGCACGATGTGGCGCCACAGTGGGTGGACGCACAGGCGCAGCGTGACCGGATGCAGCAGTTGATGGCGGAATTGCGCGTGGCCGAAAGTGAAGCCATGGGGTTTGCGCGCGATGTGGAGCGACTGGAGCGCGAGCTGGAGGCGGTGGCGATCGCGCATCGCGAGTTGGCGCCGTTGCGTGATGCCATTGTACCGCTCCCCTCGCTACGGACAGAGCTGGCATCGTTGGAGCAGCTGGCCGCAGCCGACGCCCGACGGCAGGCGTTGATGGAGCGGGTGCGCACCATTGCGGAGGATGACGCCAAGCAGGCCGATCGGGCGGCACGCCTGGAATCCGCACCGGCGCTCGAGCGCGAAACGCTTGCACAGGTCACGACGCTTCGCGGCAGTCTGACAGAGGTGGAGCGAACGCTTGACGCCGAGCGCACGGCGTGGGCCAAGGATAGTCAGGAGGCGGAGACGCGACTGGACGGACTCCGCCGGCAGTACGCCGAGCTCTCGGAGCAACGCGAGACGCTGGAGGGACTCGGCGAGGAATCGCCGTGCCCCACCTGCGGCCGTCCGCTCGGCGCCTCGTACCGTGGCGTGTTGGACTTGCTCACCGAGCAGTTGGAAACCGTACGGATTGACGGCAACTACTATCGCCAGCGTGTTGAACAATTGGTGGCGGTGCCCGCGCCGATTGACGCCATGGATGAGCGGCGTCGCACGATGCAGTCGGAGCTGTCGGTGGCGGAGCGACGGTTGCAACGGATTCATACGGCGATGGCCGAAGCGGCTCAGATTGCCGAGGCGCGCACGGAGCTTGCGGCACGACTCACGCAAGCCACCTCCCAGCTCGCCGAATTGCCGGTGGGTTATGATGCGCAGCGCCATCGCACACTGCGCGACGAGGTGGTGCGGCTGCAGGAGCTGGAAACGAAGGCGGCTCGCGTGGGCGGAATGGTTGAACGCGAAGAGGCCACACGTGCGGAGAAGGGGCGCGTCACCGCCTTGTGTGAGACGGCCCGTACGAAGGTGGTTGAACTCGAGCGCCAGCGCAGCGAACTGGGCATGGATGAGGCCGCGTACCAGCGCGTGCGCGAGGCCCATGACCGTGCGTCCGCCGAGTCGCGTCGGGCGGAGCTTGAGGCGGTTAGCGCAGCGGGCGATGCGGAACGCGCTCGCACCGCGCTCGACAACGCGGAACAGGGACGCCGCGAGCTGGCCCGACTGCAGGAAACGCTCGACACCCTTGAGGCCGAGAAGCAGTTGCACGACGAGCTTGACCGCGCGCTCACCGACTTGCGGACCGACCTGAACTTTCAGCTGCGTCCTGAACTGGCGGAAATCGCCAGTGGCTTTCTCGACGGACTCACCGATGGGCGGTACGCCGCGCTGGAGTTTGATGAGGACTACAGGGTGCTGGTGATGGAGGATGGTCTCCCCAAGCCGGTCATCTCCGGTGGTGAGGAAGACCTATGTAATCTGGTGTTACGTCTGGCGATCTCGCAGATGATTGCCGAGCGGGCCGGGCAGGCGTTCTCCTTGTTGATTCTCGACGAAGTGTTTGGCTCGCTCGACGAAACCCGTCGGGCGAATGTGGTCGAACTCCTCCGGCATCTCCATGATCGCTTCGAGCAGGTCATTGTGATTACGCACATCGAGCAGGTCCGCGACGGATTGGATCGCGTGCTGCTGGTCCGTTTTGATGAGGCACGCGGGTGCAGTGTGGTGCAGGCCAGCGGACCCGTGCCGTCATCGGAGTCGCTGGATATGGCGCCAACCGCTATATGACAGCCTCGCCGCGTACGGTGCGTGGTGCCGCTCCGCTTCACGGGCCGTTCGTTGCCACGGTGGCGGATATTCCGCAGCTGAATGCCGTGTTTGCGGAGACCTTCACTGACCGCTACCGGAAGGATGGTATGACGGGTGTGCGGGTGCCGCCGCTTAATCCATCGGTGTGGCGCTATGCCATTGAGGATGCCGGCCAGGGCGCCCTGTATTGGCGCGACGACCGCGGCCGTCTGGCGGCCTTCAACATGGTGCACCACTCCGGCACCGAAGGCTGGATGGGACCGCTGTGCGTACGGCCGGATCAGCAAGGCGCTGGCATTGGTAAGCGCATCGTCCAGAGCGGCATGCAATGGCTGCGCGAGCAATCGGTGCAGGTCATCGGACTGGAGACGATGCCGCGGACGATGGAGAACATCGGGTTCTACTCCAACCTCGGCTTCGTTCCCGGGCATCTCACGGTTACGCTGACGCTCACGGCCGCCCTTGGCGACGCCGCACCCCCGTTACTGTCGCAACTGTCGGTGCACGACAAGGCGGCCGCGATCCGCGCCTGTCGCGACCTCACGTCGCGGGTCATGCCGGGATATGATTTTTCGCGAGAGCTCGAACTCACCGATCGGCTCGCGCTGGGGGACACGCTCTTTATGGGACCGCTTGAGGCCCCCACGGGCTTCGCGCTGTGTCACGCCGCGCCCCTGGTGGAGGGGCGGGCACGGGAGGAGCTGCGCGTGCTCAAAGTGGTGTTGGCGCAACGCGGTGACTTTCCGCTGATCATGCGCAGCGTGGCGGACCTGTCGCGCCGGGTGGGGACTCGCCGGCTCGCGATTCGGGTGCAAGGCGACTACCCCGATGCCTATCAGTCGCTGATCGCGATGGGCGCGCGGGTACGCTGGACCGATCTGCGGATGAGCGCGCTTGGATGGCAGGAAACCCCTGCCATCGAAGGGCTTGTGCTCTCCAACTGGGAGATCTGAATCCCCCGGAACGGTTCAGGCGGGTTAGCGCTTCTGGTTGGGGCCCGACGGGGTGTCCCGCACCACAATACGCCAAATGATGAGAAAGACGCCACCCGTGAGCAATAGGTGGATCCATCCGGGAGCGTCGGTCGTGTAGGTCACACCGCCCCAGACGACGAGCATCACGATTCCGGCAAGCAGGGAAAGGTCCATGCCGTAATCTCGCATTGCGCGCGCCGTAGCGCACGGTATATCCTACCCGCGTGGAGTTTGGCCCCCCGGGGGGCGTGTACTCCAGCCCGCATCGTATCCCCAAAGACGGGGCGGAGAGAATTACCTCTTGAGCCGATAAGTCCTAAGAAAAGGTCCGACAGACTGCGTTCACGTCATGCCCCAGTGCGGGGAAGGCGACCGCGTGGTGAGGAGCTTATCAGTATTCTTTGGGCTTCAAGACCTCCTCTTCGTTCCGTTATCTGTGCGAACGCCCCGCCGCAAGGTGGGGCGTTCGTGTTTCGGGCGGTGGGGACGGGAAGGGAACCGTCGAGCCATGTCGTCTGTTTTCCATTATGCCTATTGTTACCGCAACACGGCGACTGCGATTCAACGCGGCCCATCGGGTGCACAATCCCGCACTCTCCGACGAGGAGAACACGCGTCTTTTCGGCAAGTGTAACAACCCGAACTGGCACGGGCATAACTACCTGCTCGAAGTGTCGGTGAAGGGGCCGATTGACGAGCGTACCGGCTATGTGATTGATCTGGGGATGTTGCGATCAACGGTGGAACGCCATGTGGTGGACGTCACCGATCATCGTAACTTCAACATCGATGTTCCATACATGCAGGGTGTAAATCCCACCACCGAGAATGTGGTGGTGGGCATGTGGCGCGTACTGGAACCGGTGGTGAGCCCGGGCAAACTGGTGCGGCTGCGGCTCTGGGAAACGGAAAACAATTTTGTCGACTACGAAGGGGAGTAAACAGGTGATCCGACCGACGATGGCGGCGAGCACTGGCGCTGGCGCGGGGGATCCCGACGACATGGCCACCAACAACATGATGCAGGTGGAATTCGAAGGGATCGTCCGGCGTCAACTCGAAATGCTGGGTGAAGATCCCGATCGGGATGGCCTGCAGAAAACACCAAGCCGTGTGGCGAAGTCGATGGCATGGCTTACCCGCGGATACGATCTCGATGCCCGGCACGTCATCGGTGACGCGCTCTTCGAGGAGAATCACGAGAACATGGTGATGGTGCGTGATATCGAGATGTATTCGATGTGCGAGCACCATATGCTGCCGTTCTTCGGGAAAGTCCATGTGGCGTACATCCCCAACGGAAAAATCGTGGGGCTGTCAAAGCTCCCGCGCGTGGTGGAAGTGTTCGCGCGACGGTTACAGGTGCAGGAGCGCCTGGGCGAACAGATCGCCAACGCCATCGATGAGGTGTTGCAGCCCAAAGGGGTTGGGGTGGTGATTGAAGCGGTGCACCTGTGCATGATGATGCGTGGTGTCGAGAAGCAGAGTTCCCGCACCATCACCTCCTCGCTGCGCGGCCTGTTCAAGGACGACTCCAAGACGCGGAGTGAGTTCCTGCGTCTGGCATACGGCGCGTCGTCCTCGTTCTAAATCCACGTCGGTGAGCGATCCGGTTGCGGCGCCGGCGCTGGCGCTCCATGGGGTATGCGCCGTGGTCACGGGCGCATCGCGTGGCATTGGCCGCGCGGTGGCCGGCGCCCTCGCTGCGGCCGGTGCCCAGACGTTTCTGCTGGCCCGTTCCGCCGCCGCGCTTTCGCGCGTGGCGCTGGAGCTTGGGGGTGGCGCGGTGGCTGTGCCCTGCGATGTCACACGCGCCGAAGACGTGGAGCGGGCCCTACAGCACATTCGGGAGCGCCACGCCGAGGGTCCCGCCATCCTGGTCAACAACGCGGGCATTTTCCCCCTGGGTGCAATTGAGCACACCGACCCGCTGCGATTTGAAGAGACGCTGAAGGCCAACCTGCTCGCCCCCTTTCGCCTGCTCCACGCCTTCGTGCCGCTCATGAGAGCGGCCGGACGGGGGCATGTGATCACCATAGGCTCCGTCGCAGACCGCAGCATCTACGCGGGGAATGGAGCGTACTCCGCCAGTAAATTCGGGGCGAGGGCTTTGCACGAAGTCTTGCGGGAGGAGCTGCGCGGCAGCGGCATCCGCGCCACGTTGGTGTCGCCGTCGGCCACGGATACGCCCCTGTGGGATCCCATTGATCCCGACCACACGCCGGGTGTTCCACCGCGGGCCGCCATGTTGCGCCCTGATGATGTGGCGGACGCCGTCTTGTGGGCGGTGACACGGCCCCGCCATGTCAATCTGGACGAAATCCGGCTCAGCCGGGTTTAGCGTGCACCGCTGTTCCCCCACGGCGCACGTCCCCGTGGGGCATCGGCCCTCGCCGTGCTACCACACCCTGTGCACTTTTGAGGGGTGACGCTGTGGTGCTGGCCGCATGGTCGCACCTCCCCCTCCCCGCGCCTCCCCACACCGCTCCCCGATGTCCCACCGCCCCTTCGCCCGCCTCCCTCGTTCCGTGGCGGTGGCGTGCCACCTCGCCGTCGGACTGCTCAGTGCTCCGTGCCTCCGGGCGCAGCCCCAGCCTCTCCGGGCACCGTCTGTGTCCACGGGGGCGCTAACCCCCGCCGATCTCCTGGCCATTCGAACGGTGTCCGCGGGCGATTTCTCACCCGACGGGATGTGGCTGCTGGTTCGCATCGCCATGCGTGGCGATGGTCTTGGCTTTGTCGCAGCTCGCGACGGGGATCCCAGCTACACACGGCCATCACCGGCGCGACTGTTGCTCATGAACACGGTCACCGGTGACACCACGCCCATACTGCACACACCGCGAACCATCGGTGCCGTGGCGTGGTCGCGCTCCGGCAATCGTCTGGCTATTGCCACACGCGATACGGTGCCGCAGCTGCTGCTGTGGGACATGTCCACGCGGAAACTGCGCGTGCAATCACTCGCCGGCGCCCGTTTGGCCGAAAACAGCGAGCTGTCATGGACCGACGATGGCCGGCTGGTGCTGGCCATTCGTGAGCGCCAGTGGCTTGGAGAAGTCCGCGCACGCTTCGACTCCTTGGTCCACGGTCCCGTCTCTGTCCAAGTGGGTACCGAGCCGTTTCTGGCGTGGGATGTGTTACGCCGGCTCGGCAATCGGGCAATCATTGTGGCGCTCACCCCCGCGACGGCCACACTCGACACCATTATCCCCGCCACCCAACTCTCCACCTGGATGGCGTCGCCAGACGGTCAACTGGTGAGTTGGCGTGAGGATCGGAATACCAAAACCAACTACGACGGGGGGCCGGCGAACGAATCACGTTGGCTGGCACGTCGTGGCAGGGACAGCGCCCGCGTGATCTTTCCCTCGCTGCGTGGCCTCACCATGGCCACTGCGGCCAACGGCAACCACTACGCTTACGCGCGCGACGGCGCGGTGTACGTGGCAAGCATCACCGACACCACCTCACGTCGGCTGATCGGTGCGCCACCCCGCGAGCGAGGGGACAGTGCGCGGGCCGGCGACGAACGCTTCACCCTGGTGACGATGTCGCCAACCGGGGACGCAGTGCTCGTATCCTCGCGCACCGGCTTGCATGTCGTGCGGGTGGCGGATGCTACGCGCCGCACCGTGGCGGCGGTTACCGACACCCTGCGTGGACCGCGGGTGAGCTTCGCCGACTGGAGTGCAGACGGTCGCACCCTGTTGCTCAGTATGTCCTCGCGCACCGATTGGAACCGCGCGCTCCTGCGCGTGCACATGGGCTCGGGCATGGTGGATACCCTGGTGCGCGATGGGCGGCTGTATGGGGCGCCACGCGTCAGCCCCAATGGTGCCATCCTGTCGGTGACGATTGGTACGAATGGCCGGCCGGCCGACCTCTGGCTTGCCGATGCCGCGTTCCAGACCCCACGCCGCGTGTTGGAATCCAATCCGCAACTGGCCACGCGCGCATTACCAACCACCACGCTCGTGTCGTATCTCGACGCCGACGGTCGATCGCAATTCGGCGTGCTCACGCGCCCCGCCGCTGTGACCACCCCGTTGCCAACCATCTTCAGCGTGTACGAAGATTTCTTCGACGACAGCTTCGATGCCACCACGATGTATCTCGCCAGTCTTGGATATGCCGTGATGAAACCATCGGTGGCGTTTGAGACGGGCTATCCCGGCGAAGCGTGGCTGAAGGGCGTCACGGCGGCGGCCAACAAGCTGATCGACATGGGCCTCGCGGACAGCAGTAAACTCGGCGTGCACGGCACCAGCTACGGCGGATACGCCACCAACCTCCTCATCACGCAGACCAACCGGTTCAAGGCCGCGATCAACATCTCCGGCAAGGTTGATCTCGTGTCGTTCTATACCGATTCCCCCCGTCTCGGCGTGCGGAATGTGAATGCCGCGGAAAAGACGCAGGATCGTATTGGCGCTACCATGTGGGAACAGCCACAGAAGTACGTGCAGCATAGCGCGGTGATGTTCGCCGATCGGATCAAAACGCCCCTGCTGCTGGTTACCGGTGGAGAAGACCATAACGTGCCCGCGATCAACACGCGTGAGATGTATTTCGCGTTACGCCGGTTAGGGAAGCCGGTAGAGTGGGTGAACTACACCAATGGGGGCCACGGTATTCCCATGACGAATACCAGCGAGTTTGCCGACTGGCACCAGCGGCTCTCCAGCTGGTACGATCGCTACCTGAAGCCCGACGTCACCACGCCGGCCTCGCCACCACACCCGATCAAGTAACGATCGGCTATCATTGCAGCATGCAACGTGATCTGCTTGATGCGCTCCGCTGTCCGGTGCCCCACGAAGAAAGTTGGCTCGTCGCCATGGTGCATCAGGCGGTGGGACTCACGCTGCGTGAGGCAACGCTGGCCTGTCCCGTCTGCAGCGCCGAGTACCCCATCGTGGATGGGGTCGCGCACTTTGCCGCAGGCGAAGTGCCCACGCACCACGCGTGGGACAACGACGCGCTGGTGTGGCGTCTCGCCGCCCAGCTTGGCGTCGGTGAGAGCACGCAGCCGGTTGTGCTGGTAGGGGCCTACGGCGCCAGCAGTGCCCTGTTGGCCACGAAGGTTGCGGCCCCCCACCTGCTTGTGAATACCGCGGGTGCACCAGCGGCGCCCGGGGCGTCCCGCATGGTGGTGGCCGACCGATTGCCGTTCGGCGTGTCCACGTTGGCCGCCGTGGCGGTGGATGCCGGTCACGCCACCGAGGTGATGCTGGCGAGTGCCGCTCGCGCCCTGCGGCCCGGGGGGCGTCTGGTGGCACCGGTGCACACCATCATCCCTGCCGGCATGCGGGAACTGGCGCGTGATGACACGGAGTGGGTGGCTGAAACGACAACGCGCGCCAGCGGACTCATTGAGCTCCGCCGACGCGCGCCGCACGAGGTGATGTAGCCGCTATTCCTCGTACAGGCTATCGATCAGCGGCTTGAAGGTCTTGTCGATAACGCGACGTTTCACCTTCAGCGTTGGCGTGAGTTCCCCGCGTTCAACGCTGAAGTCATGCTCGAGCAACGCCACCTTTTTCGGTGTCTCATAGCTTGCCAGCCCTGCCAGCTGCGCTTTGACTTCTTTCTCCATCTTGGCGTTGATCGTCGGCATCGCCATCAACTCTGCGCGGCTGGTCCATACAATACTCTGTGACGCCGCCCATTTTTCGAGTTGATCCCAGTTGGGTACCACCAGGACAATCGGGAATTTGCGCTTGTCACCGAGTACCACAGCTTGCGACACGTACTTGTTGGTGCGCAGCATATTCTCGATGGGCTGCGGGGCAATGTTCTTGCCACCCGCCGTCACGATAATGTCTTTCTTGCGGTCGGTAATGCGCAGGAAACCGTCCACGAGTTCGCCGATGTCGCCGGTATGGAACCATCCCTCGCTGTCGATTGCCTCGTTGGTTGCGTCCGGCTGATTGTAGTACCCGCGCATGATGTGCGGACCACGCGAGAGAATCTCGCCGTCCTCGGCGATCATCACCTCGACCCCGGGAATCGGCCGGCCGACGCTCCCCAACCGGTAGTGCTCAAAGGTGTTCGTCGAAATCACCGGGGACGTTTCGGTAAGCCCGTACCCTTCCAGAATGATCAATCCCGCCGAGTAGAAAAACTTGGCGATGTCAGGCGACAGCGGCGCGCCCCCGGAGACAAAGAACCGCAGGTTCCCACCCGTACGCTCTTTCAGCTTCGAAAACACCAGCTTCTGCGCGAGCCCATACTGGATGCCGAGCAACCCGGCTGGTTCACGTCCCGCGAGTTTCTCATCCGCCCAGCGCTCACCGACGTTCTTGGCCCAAAAGAAGATGCGCTGCTTCACTGCCCCGCCGGCGATGGCATTCTCCACCACCCGCGCGTAGATCTTTTCATACAAGCGAGGCACCGACATCATCATGGTCGGCTTCACTTCACTCATATTCACCGGCACGGTATCAATCGATTCCGCGTACGCAATGCGCACACCGTGCGCAAAGAGGAAGTAGTCGCCACAGCGCTCAAAGATGTGGCTCAGCGGCAGGAAACTGAGCGCAAGGTCGCTCGTGCTGACCTGCAGTGATGATTTCGTGGCAATGACGTTCGAGTACAGGTTGTCCTGCGTCAACATCACGCCCTTCGGGTTCCCTGTCGTCCCCGAGGTGTAAATCAGCGTCACCAGCTGCTCCGGGGTGACGGCTAACGCATCCCGCTTGAAGGCAGCGGCGCGTTCCGCGCTGTCCACGGCTGCGCCTTTCGCTTCGATGTCGGCCAGCGTGAGGTCACACCCGTCGTCGGTCGTCGCACCGAAGCCAATGATAAACTGCAGCGCCGGCGCGTCTCCACGGATCGACGCCACTTTCCTGGCCTGATCGGCGGTTGACACGAAGATGGCGCGCGCACCGGAATCATTCAGCAGATACGGCAGCTGATCCGCGGGGAGCGTGGGGTAGATCGGGACATCGGTGATGGCACTGCACAGACAGGCGTAGTCTGCGATTAACCACTCCGGACGGTTCTCCGAGAGAATGGCCACCTTATCCTGCGCCACGATCCCCAGCTCAGCGAGGCCGAGGGCGGTATGCCGGACGCGTTGCACAATCGT
>CANHTA010000095.1 GCA_947463135.1 Gemmatimonadota bacterium | reverse complement strand
GGTGGCGGTGGTGGCTTCACACGGGCAGACGTTGTGGCACGAGCCGGGCCATAGCACCTGGCAAATCGGTGATGCCGCGCGTCTTGCCGAGCGCACGGGGTGCGACGTGGTGTCGGACTTCCGTTCGCGCGACGTGGCTGCTGGTGGACAGGGAGCGCCGTTGGTCACCATCGCCGATGCCATGCTCTTCGCACACGATAGCCAGTGGCGCGCGTTGCAAAACCTTGGCGGCATTGGCAACGTCACGGTGGTACCGCCCGCCAGCGTCATCGCTGAGCGTGGGATGTCGGACGTGCGTGCCTTCGACACGGGCCCGGGTGTGGTCATCATCGATGGCGCCGTGCGCTCCCTGTTCCCCGGGGAGCCGTACGATCGCGACGGGTTGATCGCGGCGCGCGGGGAGGTGATTGAGTCGGTGGTCTCCGAGGCGTTGCAGCATCCGTACTTTGATGAGCCCCCGCCCAAGAGCACGGGCCGTGAGCTGTTTTCGGCCGCGTATCTCGCCGGGTTTTTGCGTGACTGCCAGGCGGCGGACGCGCGGCCGGCCGATGTGGTGGCCACGGCAACCGCGCTCACGGCGCGCTCGCTGGCCCATCAGTACCGTCGTTTCGTCACCGAGCCCGTGGGAGAGGTGGTGCTGTCTGGCGGGGGGGCGCACAATCCGACGCTGGTTCGCATGATTGAGGCGGCCTTTGCCCACGAAAACGGACCACCCGTGTGTATCTTTGACGGGTTGTACTTCGATGGAGAAGCGAAGGAAGCGGTGGCATTTGCCCTGCTGGGCTATCTCCATATTTCGGGCCGCGCCGGCAACGTGCCGAGCGCAACGGGGGCGCGAGGTCCGCGTCTTCTCGGTTCGCTCACTCCAGCCGTCCGTTAGTCGCTCATGAGCGAACAGTCCCGTCGTGAAGTTGCACAGTTACTCATCCCGGTTCTTCGGTGGTCGCCCTCAGGCGGCTTTGCCGATATGCGGCCCTTCATTGAGCAGGCGCTCGCGCTTGGCGTGGGGGGATTCCAGTTGGTTGGTGGCGTGCAGGATGGCGTGCGCGCGCTGGCCAAGGAGCTGCAGCTCAAGTCGCGGCATCCGCTGTTGATTGCGGCCGATCTGGAGCGCGGGGCGGGGCAGCAATTTGTTGGTGCCACCGGGTTGCCGCCGCTGGCCGCCATCACGTCGCTGGGCGACATCGAAGCGTTGCGTCGGGCGGCGCGATTAACGGCCCGCGAAGCACGCACGATGGGGGTGAATTGGAATCTCGCGCCGGTCTGTGATCTCGACTTGTTGTCGGACAATCCTCTCGTTGGCGCGCGCGCCATGGGCAGTGATGCGCGCACGGTGGCACCGCTGGTGACCGCGTGGATTGAGGCGTGTCAGGCGGAAGGCGTGCTGGCGTGCGCCAAACATTTTCCCGGCATGGGGCGCATCACCCGCGATCCACACCGCGAAGTGCCGGTGGTGGAAACACCCGCTGACCAACTGAAGGAGCAGGACCTGCAGCCCTTTCGCGCGGCGATTGCCGGCGGCGTGGCCAGCGTGATGACGTCGCATGTGGTGTATCCCGCGCTGGACTCGAGTCGGGTGCCGGCCACGCTGTCCCGCGAGATCTTGCAGTGGTTGCTTCGTCAGCAGCTCAAGTTTGACAACCTCATCGTGGCCGATGCCATGACGATGGCCGCAGTGCAAGAGGGCCGCACGGTGGCGGAGGCGGCTGTGCTCGCGGTACGTGGTGGGTGTGATCTGTTGTTGTCGCCGGGCGACCTCACCGATGTGCTGGACGCACTGGAGCGCGCGTATGACGATGGCACGCTCGAGCCGGAGCGTGTGAAGCACTCCGTCCGTCGCCGACTCAAATGGGCCCAGTGGGCGTCACCGCCCAATGATTGGCGTCGTCCCAGCGGGGCGGATACGGCGTGGGGCGCGCTCCTGGCCGATAAGGTGCTGCGTGTTGAACATGGGCCGCTCCCCGCTGTTGGCGCGATCACGGAGGTGGCCATTGTGGACGACGATCATCACGCCGATGGGCCCTCGGTGGAACGGACCGGGATTGCCGAGGCGATGCGGTTGGGTGGGAACGATGCGCGACTGGTTGATGCGCCCACCGCGGCGAGTGGGGGGCCTTTTGTGATTGCCCTGTTTGCCGATTTCGTGGAGGGGAAGGGACGGACAACGCTGCTGCCGGACACGAGGGAACAGGTTCACACCCTTGTGGCCCAAGCCACGGCGATGCAACGACCGGTGATTCTCGTGGGGTTGGGCGATCCCCGGTGGGTTGCTCAGTTGGGGCTGTCGTATCCCACCTTGCTGGCGTGGGGTGGCGATCGCGTGATGCAGCAGGCTGCGGGGCGCGGCCTGCTGCGTGCCAAGGCGGTGGTGGCTAGCTGAACAGCGCGACCAGCAGCCAGATGGCAGCTATGCCGGCAACGAGGCCAAGCGCGAGCAGCACGGGCTGAACGGCGCGGCGCCGGTCGGCAATCACTGGCGCCGGCGCGCCAAGTACCACCGCCTGCTCCGCCGACTGGGTCGGGGCGGGGGGCGGTGCGGCCTCAGGCGGCTGCGCGTTGAGCGTGTTCACCAGCGGATACGCGTTGTAGCCAAACGTATCGCCGGTTGCCGTGGCATGGAGCGCGCTGCCGTCAAAACGGGCCGCAATCACGGTAATGTTGTCGGGCCCACCCAGCACATTGGCGCGGTCAATCAGGCGCGAACAAATCGCGCGCACGTCCTGCTCGCTCTGCGTGATACGGACGATCTCGGAGGCACGCACCACACCCGACAATCCGTCGCTGCAGAGAATGAGGGTGTCGCCACGCCGCAGCTGCTGATGCGTGAGATCGATGGTGACCTGAGATTCAGGCCCAAGCGCCTGCAAAATGATATTGCGGCGCTCACTGACCTCGGCCTGCTCGGCGGTGATCTCACCGGCCTCCACCAGCCGCTGCATGAGCGACTGATCTTTGGTGAGCTGCTGCACGTGGCCATCGCGCACCATGTAGGCGCGGCTGTCACCAACCTGGACCAGAAAGAGCCGGTCACCGAGGAGGCCGGCGATGGTGACGGTGGTGCCCATGCCGCGGTGCTCAGGGTACTCCTGCGCGTGCTGATGAATGCGCGCGTTGGCGAGGAGTGTGGCGTCGCGGAGTGCTTCGGCGAACACCTGCGGCGACGGGCTTGCTCCCTGCCAGCTTGTGGTCAGGGCGTCGAGCACCAGCGTCGCCGCCATGCTGCTGGCGAGTTCGCCCGATGCGGCGCCGCCCATGCCGTCGGCTACCAGGAAGAGCACGCCGTGCCCCGCCGCTGTCAGTTCGGCGGGCTGGTCGGTGAAGGTGAGGTGGGCGCCCGTCTCCAGGTTGGCAACGAGGAACGTGTCCTCATTGTGCTGCCGCGAACGCCCCACGTCAGTTTGCGCGAACACACGCATGACGACGTCGCGGGTGCCCGTTGCGCGGGTACCCGAGACATGGTCGCTCGGTGAGTGAGAAGCGGTCACAGCGTCATAGGGCAGGCCGGTGTGCACAGGGAGACAGACGACCGTACGGACGGGAACGTCGGGAAGTTGCACCCCCCGACATACCATTCCAGTCCGCCAGCGTCAGGGATATCAGTGGCCCTGATTCACAGGCTGATCGGTACCCGTGATAAGATGCAGTTTGGTTGGTCAGCGGGTCAAATGGTTCCGTGAAATCCATGCACGTGGTCCCGCTTTCCGTGCGGTTGGACCCAGTGCATTGCGAGAATTCCTTATCGAAATGCCCGTTCGCTGGCTGGACGGGTGTCTGCCTTCCTCTCAGCTTCGACGACATGACGAACCATGGTGGACGACCAGTGGGGCCGCGCATGGTCCACGTGCTCTTGGTGGGGTTGTGCCTGAGCGCCTGCGCACGCGGCACGCCAGCCGTTATGCCGGCGAAGCCGGCGGGCGGGGTGCCGGTGGTGGCGCCCGGTTTGCCGGCGGTTCCGCTGGTGCGTGGCGCCGCGATGGACATCCGCGTCCGCTATCCGGCGGACAACCAGATCATCTCCAGCCGCGATTCCAACTTTGTGCTGGGGAGCGTCGGGACGGGCGACGTGACGCTTCGCATTAACGGACAGCCGGTGGTGGTGGCGCCGAACGGCGCGTTCCTGGCATGGTTGCCCAATCCCCCGTCGGAGGCCCTTCGCTACGACCTTGTGGTGGCCCGTGCGGCGGACACGGTGCGCCGCACAGTGCGGGTCCGGCTTCCGGTGCGAACGCCACTCGCCGCGAGTGGTAGACTCCGTGTGGATAGCGGGTCGGTGCTGCCGCTGCGCGGGACGTGGGCGCCGCCGGACGAACAGGTGCGTGTGAGCGTGCGCGCACCCTCCAACGCGGTGGTGATGATTCAGGGGAGCGACGGCGTGCTGCGGCCGATGCTGCTGCCGCCCGTGCGCGATGCGGCCGCTGCTGAGGCGCGGGTGAACGCGACCAACAGCGCGACCAACACCCCCAATGGTGGTGACGTGGCGGCGGTATTCGCCACCGATGTGGCGGCGCGGTTGTTGGCCGATAGTGCGCGTGCGCCACGGCTTGTGGCCATTCGCGGCAGCGACACGGTACGCCTGAACATTCCACTGGTGCGCGCGCTCCCCACGGACACGCGACAGCTGGCGATGCTGCGGAGTACGTCAACGGTGGGCAGTGATACCGATCGGGTGGTGAACGCCCGCACCATTGTTGATGGGACGTACAAGTGGATGTTGCTGAACGGCACCATCGTGGAAGTGACCGCACGCAGCGCGGGCTACACCCGCATCCGGCTTGATGGCACCCTCGCCGTGTGGGTGGACAACAACGACCTCGTGCTCTTGCCCGAAGGCACCGCGATGCCACGTCGCGTGACCGGTGGATTTCGCGTGACGCCAACGGCGGAATGGGTGGATGTGGCCATCCCAACCGGCGACCGGCCGGCGCATTTGGTTGAGCCGGATGGCCGGTCGCTCGTACTCACGCTGTACGGGGTGCAGGCTAATCCGGAGATCTCACCGATCTTGGGGAATGACACGTTGGTGCGACGGATCAGCTGGGATCAGGTGACCAGCGATCGCGTTCGGGTCACGCTGACGTTGTCGCAGCCTGTGTTTGGCTGGCAGTCGATCTGGGACGAGAGTCGTCGGCAATTTGTGCTCCGCGTGCGTCGCCCCCCGCGTATTGATGCAGCGCACCCGCTGCGTGGTCTCACGGTGGCCGTCGATCCCGGACATCCGCCGGCTGGCGCAACGGGACCAACGGGTCTGTACGAAGGCGACGCCGTATTTCCGGTAGGCCTTGAAGTGGCGGCGCTGTTGCGCGCACGTGGCGCGACGGTGGTGATGACGCGGAGTTCGTTGGCACCAGTGGGGCTCACCGAGCGCGGGGTAACGGCCCGTCGCGCCAACGCGCATGTGTTTCTCTCGATTCACTTGAATGCACTCCCCGATGGCGTCAATCCATTCACGGCGAACGGTACCAGTACGTTGTTTTATCATCAGCCAAGCGAGCCACTGGCCCGTGTGGTCCAAGAAGAGTTGATGAAACGCTTCGGGCTGCGCGATTTGGGGGTCCACTATCAGAACCTCGCGGTGGCGCGCCCCACGTGGTATCCGTCGGTGTTGGCCGAGGGCTTGTTCCTTATGCTCCCCGAGCAAGAGTCCGCCATGCGGAATCGAGCGTTTCAACGCACCTACGCCGAGGGACTCGTCGTTGCACTGGAGCGCTATGCCCGTACGCTGGCTGCACCGCCGGAGTCATTGCAGAAGTGAGCGTGCCGCTGCGGTTTGCCTGGACACGCTGGGTGGCGTTGATCGGGTGTCTGTGCGTGATCGTGTGGCCGCTGCCGGCGCAAGTGGATCCGCGGGGGGCAATGCGCACCGTTACCATGCCGCATCTGCGCGTGCACTTTCGCGCTGGTCAGGACGCGTTGGCGCGTCGGGCGGCATGGCTGGCGGAGGTGGCGTATGCGCAACTGGCGCGCGAGCTGGCGCCCCCCAGTGGGCCGGTGGATCTGCTGCTGGCGGACAACGTGGACGCCAGCAACGGCTATGCGCAGCTGTTTCCCACCAATCGTGTGGTGATCTACGCGGTGCCACCCATCACGTTGCGTGAGTTGCGCTTCCATGACGACTGGTTGCGTTTGGTGATTACGCATGAATTGGCGCACATCTTTCACATGGATCGTGCCCGTGGGGCATGGGCACTCGGGCGGATGCTGTTCGGCCGGAATCCGTTGTTCTTCCCGAATGCCCTCACGCCAAGTTGGGTGAAGGAAGGGCTCGCGGTGTATTACGAGTCCACGCTCACCGGCAGCGGCCGCCTTGTGAGCACGGATTTCCCCATGCTGGCGCGCACGGCGGTGCGTGATGCCTTTGTCCCCAAGCCACCGCGCTGGAGTCTGTCCACGTCGCAGTTCCCGGGAGGACAGACGGCCTACGGGTGGGGCGCGTTACTCATGCAGCGGGCGGCCGCGGAGCGGGCGGGGAGCGTGGGGCGCTTCGTCAATATCACGGCGGCCAACGTGGTACCCTTCCAGCTCAGTCGCAACAGTGCCGCAGCCTTTGGCAGCACGTTTGACGGGCTCTTCAAGCGCATGCACGATTCACTGACGCGCGTGCCCACGGGGCTGGCGGGTGACCGTGTGTGGCGTCCCGTGAGTGCGGATGGTTGGTACGCCGCTGCTCCGCGATGGGTGGGGAACGACTCGCTTGCGTGGAGCGCCAGCAATGGACGCGAGGTCACCGGGCTCTACGTGGCCCCGGTGTCACCGGAATCGCCCCCGGCGCCGCACCGCGTGGCGTGGCGCAACTCCCTTGATGTGAATGCGCCGGTGCCAGATGACAGTACCGGCACGATGGTGTTCGCACAGTCCGAGCGGATGGACGTGTATGTGGTGCGTTCCGACCTCTATCGTACGCGTGGCGCTGATCGGGTTGAGGCGTTACGACTGACCCGCGGGGCCCGGTTAACGCAGCCCGATGTGCGCGCCGACGGCAGTATTGTGGCGGTGCAGCTTGGTGCCGACGACGCGCAGTTGGTTCGGGTGAGTGACACGGGCGAAAGCATCATCTCGATTACGCCATACGCCGCAGGAACGCGATGGGCAGACCCCCGCTGGTCGCCCGACGGACAACGGATTGCGGCGGTGCAACTGCTGCCCACCGGGGAGCAGCGCATCGTGGTGATGGAGTCCAATGGCACACTGCAGCAGGCGGTTGCCGGTGCACGCGGTGTGTTCGCCAGTCCAAGCTTCACCCCCGACGGGGCGCGGCTGGTGTGGGTGAGCGATCGCAGCGGACGTTCGCAGCTGGAAACGGCACGGATCGCGCCCATGGGGGCACCCGTTGATACAGCGCGGTGGCGTGACGAGCGCGACGATGTGCGCGTGGTGTCGTCGGTGAGCAGTGGGGTGTTCGATCCCTCGGTGTCGCCCGATGGCACCAAGGTGGCCGCCCTCTTTTTTCGCGCCGATGGCTACCAGGTATCATGGGCGCCGTTGGACACCATGGGCCCCGTTGCGCGGTCGGCGTGGTATCCCGCCAGCAATCCGGTGGTGGCTACCGTGCCCGACCTGGCGCCGCTGCGGGCACGCGCAGATTCGGTGGCGTTCACCCGCTATGCACCGATGCGACAATTGGTGCCGCGCTACTGGATGCCGCTGGTTGGTGAAGGGCGTGACGGCGGGGCCACCTATGGCGCGAGCACGAGTGGTGTGGACATTCTCGGACGCCACGCATGGAGCGCCAGCGCGCAGATTCAGCCCACGCTGCGCGAAACGGATGCGTACGCGTCGTATCGCTATGCCGGGTTTGGCATTCAGCTCGTCGATCTCTCGGCGTCACAGGAGTGGGATGGCACCTTCCGCTCAGTGAACGCGTTGGGGGCGACGCTTGGCACCGTTGCGCGCCGGCGCCGGTTCGTGACTGCTTCCAACACGTGGCGCGTGCCCCGCGTACGACGCTCGGTAACGGCAACGCTGGGCGCGCAATACGAACTACGCGATTTCACCAGCACCGTGGATTCGGCGCTTGGTGCGCCCAACTCGGTGTTGCGTACCGGCACGCGGTACGGATCACTCTTCGCCAACGCCAGCATGAGTACGGCGCGCCTCGGCGCGCGCGGCGTGTCGGTGGAAGAAGGGATATCGGTGAGTGGCAGTACAGCCTATCGCTGGCGTGACAACGATGCCATCGCTGCTGGCTCATGGCGTTCCATTGCCGCGGTGCGCCACTATCTGCCGCTGAACTTGCCGGGTTTTTCGCGGCATGTGCTGGCCACGCGCGCCGCGCTTGGCATTGCGCAGGGCACATCGCCCACGGAGTTCAGTGTGGGGGGAACGAGCGGGCAAACCACGGAGCTGCTGCCCGGCATCGCCATTGGTGATCCCGCGCGCGCCTTTTCGTTGCGCGGCGTGGCGCCGGGGGCACAGCGAGGGCTTCGTGCGTTGGCGGGCAGCGTTGAGTATCGCGCCCCCGTGGTGATGTTTCGCACGTTGCCGAGTCCGTTCACCGTGTTTGTGGATCGCCTCTCGGTGGCGCTGTTCAGTGACGCGGCCCGCGCCTGGTGTCCGGGGGCGGTAGCGCGGACCAACTCCGTGGCATGCGAGCGTCCCGGGGAGCGCGACGGCTGGCTGGCATCGGCCGGCGCAGAGCTTGTAGTAGATCTCGCGGTTCAATACGACGTGCCCTACCGCGTCCGCATCGGCGCCGCGGCGCCTTATGCGGCACCGCGCGCGATATCACGTGGTGGTGCCTTCTACCTCACCCTGGGTGGGTATTTCTAGCCGGCGTGGTTCGTACCTTCTCCCCCTCTCTCTTCAAACACTGCGATGTCCACATTCTGGATTCATGAAAGCGCCGTTGTGCTCGGTGCGGTGGAGTTACACGACGACGTGAGCGTGTGGCCTACCGCCGTACTCCGCGGCGACGTGGAGCGCATTGTGATTGGCGCGCGCAGCAATGTGCAGGATGGCGCGGTGATTCACGCCGATCCGGGAACGCCCACCATTGTGGGGGAGGATTGTGTGATCGGTCACCGTGCGGTGGTCCACGGCACGGTGCTTGAGGATGGTGTGTTGGTGGGCATGGGCGCGATCCTGCTGAATCATGTGCGGGTGGGGCGTGGGAGCATCATTGCGGCCGGGGCCGTGGTAACGGAGGGCACGCAGGTGCCGCCGGGAAGTTTGGTGGTTGGGGTGCCGGGAAAGGTGGTGCGGCAACTCAGCGCCGAGCAGCAGGCCACGACGGTGGCCAACGCGGCACGGTATGTGGCGCTGAAGGAGGTGCATCGCAGTGGCGCGCTCAGCCGCATCACTACGTGAGAGCGGGCAACTCGGTGCCGTGTATGTGACTGCAAGCAAGTGCACCGTGACACACGTCACCGCGCGCGGCTGCGGTGAGTGTGAACGGAGCGCATCGGTGTCGGGGTGCTGCGCCAATGCTGTCATCGCGCGATTGTTGGGCCCCTGTGCTAACCGGTTTGCAAGCATGGAGTTAGTTGCAGCAGGTGGGTGCCGTCGTGACAGCGTGGGCACGGTGACGGGCTGTTGGTCACGCGGTAGGCAGCGGTGGCGTGCTCACAAACGGTGGCGGTCGTGGACAACTGCAGGCCCCCTGCAGTTCCGTGATCTGTCTCGTGTAATGCGTTCACGGGGAACGACTTGCAAGGCTACTTGTGCGGTCTCACGAACACACGCACCATACCGCGCCCCCTTGGCCGCCACCGCCACTTGCCGGAGTTACGCATATGCCCTTCTCCACGACGCCCCCTGAAGGATTGGTGACACTCTCCGCGAACGCCCGCACCGTTCTGGAGAAGCGCTACTTGATGAAGGACCAATCGGGGCAGCCGGTGGAGCGCCCGGAGGAGATGTTCTGGCGGGTGGCCACGGTGGTGGCCGAGGCTGACCGTCGCTACGGCGCCAGCGACGGGGCGGTGCAGGCGGTGGCGGAGGAATTTTATTTCCTCATGACGCAGCGCCGGTTTGAGCCCAACTCACCAACGCTGATGAACGCGGGGCGTCCGTTGGGTCAGCTCTCGGCCTGCTTTGTGTTGCCGGTGGAAGACGCGCTCAGCAATGGGCAGAACGGCATCTACGATACGCTGCGCAGCATGGCGCTGATTCATCAGTCGGGCGGCGGTACCGGCTTTTCGTTCTCCCGCTTGCGAGCCAAGGGGGGGATGGTGCGCAGCACCACGGGGGTGGCGTCGGGGCCGGTGTCGTTCATGGAACTGTATGACGCCAGCACGAATGCGGTGAAGCAGGGGGGAACGCGACGCGGGGCGAACATGGGCATTTTGCGCGTCGATCATCCCGACGTGCTGGAGTTCATTGCCTGCAAGGAAGACCTCACCAAAATCACGAACTTCAACATCTCGGTGGGCATCACCACGAAGTTCATGGACGCGGTGAAGGCTGACGGCAGCTACGACCTGATCGATCCGTCCAACGGGACCGTGGTGGGGCAGGCCCGTGCGCGGGACGTGTGGGATACGATGATTCTGGGGGCGTGGCGTACTGGTGAGCCCGGTGTGTTTTTCATCGACGAAGCGAACCGGTACAATCCGGTGCCGCATTTGGGTGCGTACGAGGCTACGAACCCGTGTGTCACCGGCGATACGCTGGTGTCAACCAGCAACGGCCTGGTGCCGATCGCGTCGCTGGCCGAGAGCAATGCGGCGATGCCGGTCACGCTCGATGCGCGCTTCAGCGCCGGGCGTGTAGGCCCTGC
The DNA here is from genome assembly GCA_947463135.1 of Gemmatimonadota bacterium. Lineage (GTDB taxonomy): Bacteria > Gemmatimonadota > Gemmatimonadetes > Gemmatimonadales > Gemmatimonadaceae > Gemmatimonas. The sequence continues at coordinate 986 of CANHTA010000095.1, read as the reverse complement.
GGGCGCGCCGTTTGCCAGCGGCGTGAAGCCCGTATTCCGCGTGGTCACGCGTGAAGGGTACGAGATTCGCGTGACCGCCGATCATCGGTTCATGACGGCGCGTGGTTGGGTGGAGGCGCGTTCGTTGGCTGAAGGCGACGCGCTACACATTCAGAATGTAAAGGGCGGATTCGGTGCCAGCGGGACGTCGGAAGAGGGGCGTGTGTTGGGTTGGCTCATCGCCGATGGGCACATCACAGGAGACTCCGGGCATGGTGCAGTGCTGGGCTTCTGGGGTGATGATCGCGAGGTCGCAACGTCGTTCTCGAACGATGTCAACGACATGCTGGGGCCGAGCGGACGCGCACCAGTTGGCGTGGTTGATATCCCCTCGCGCGAGTTGGCGACTGTGAGCAGCACGCGACTGCGCGCGCTGGTGGCCGAGCGTTTCGGGGTTACCGCAGAGTCAAAGCTCGATCGCGTGCCGGCAGCGGTGTTGGCGGGTACGGAAACGATGCAGCAGGGGTTTCTCCAGGCCTTGTTCACCGCTGATGGCCATGTGACCGGCACGCCGGCCAAGGGCGTGTCGGTGCGGTTGACGTCGATCTCAATGCCGTTGTTGCAGGATGTGCAGCGGATGCTGCTGAACTTCGGCATCGCGTCACGCATTCATCGCGATCGCCATCCGGCGCGCACGGTCACCATCAAGGGCGCTGATGTGTCGTGCCAAGCCGATCACGATCTCGTGATTTCGCGCGACAACGTGCTACGCTTCTCGGAGGAGATCGGCTTCCTGACGCGCACCAAGAACAACGCGTTGATCGCGCGCGTATCGAGCTACGGCGCGCGCGGACCGTATCGCGAGTCGTTCACGGCGCGTTTTGCGCGTCTCGAACCGGCGGGCGAGGAGATGGTGTACGACCTCACCGAGCCGCTCACGCATTCGTTCATCGGCAACGGCTTCGTCGTGCACAATTGTGGCGAGCAGCCGCTCCTGGCGTACGATG
>CANHTA010000094.1 GCA_947463135.1 Gemmatimonadota bacterium | reverse complement strand
CTCCGGTTCATTTCGGAAGCTCGAAGCTCAGAAGCGTGCGCCTACCAAGGCGTCAACGTCGGGCTGAGAGGGTCCGGCGAACACCTTGACCCCGGCCTTCGGGGGTCACGTCAACCCCTCTTCACTCCGGCAGCACCCACTGCTATGATCTCTGCGGCCGTTTCCACCGGGATCGCAATGCAAACCGTCGAGGGCATGGACATGCACGACAGCATGAAGGTTGTAAACCGCTGCCTTTCGGGACACTAACTCATGGCTGACGCTTTCTCGGAACTTTCGCCATTGATGATCGCGATTTATGTCGTTGTGTTGCTCGCTGCCCTGGCTTGGTTCGCACGTGCGTGGTTTGCCACGAATCGGCTTGAGCGACTCGGATGCGTGCTCCTCGCATTGGGTTTCTTTGGTTCCCTAATCCACAGGCTTTTGTATCCAACACTGCCACTTGTAAATGATCTCTCCAATGTCATCAACTCCATTGGTCTATTCATGTTCGTCCTGAGTTTCCGTCGCGCTGCGAAGCGCCCTTCGTAACCCGCGCCGCACGCGAGAACGACCGGCGAGCACCTTGACCACCGGCCTTCGGGGGTCACGTCAGCCCCTCTTCACTCAGTCAGCACCCACTGCTTTTGTCTGATTGAGGCGGGGAGAGTGTTCCGATATCGCTGCCTTGGCACCGTATAGTTCAGTCGCTCCAACGGGAGATATATGACTGGAATCATTCTGGGACTTGTGCTCGTGTGCGCGGGCTGCGCTGGGCTTGTATTGAGGCGACGTCTAGAAATGCGCGCCGTTGGTCTGCTTCCGACTATAGCTATTGGAATTTGTGTCATCGGAATCGAGACCCTCGTACCGTCGCCCTCAACTCGGCTTGTGTATCGTGTACCGCTAATGTCGGTCAGCATCTTCAACATTGCTTGGATAAGCTTCTTTGCGATGATTGCGAGGAAGTCCGCATCCCGTGATCAACCCTCTGCAAAAGAGGGTGCATCACGTCTCTGATCTGCAGCGCACGGACCAGCAGCTGACCTTGCTATCGCCATTTACGAACAGACGCTGTTGTACCGTGCAGCACAGCAGGAATTCTGGAAGGAGTTCGCTACGGTAACGATCGATGCTCTCGTCGATCAGAACCTTCCCGGCCGTTCCGACTTTACCCACCTAGGAACTGCCGCCCTTGATGTATGGCTCTGGGGCACTTCGTTGAACATCCTCGCGACCATTTTCTCCGCCAGCGGCTGCTGAAACTGATGCTTGTGGTCTCATTCATCGCCTTGCTGCTCCTGCAGCCGCCTGCGGTCATGGTGACTGATACGGTAGTCACTAGCCGGTCGCGCTCGTTTATGCGCGGTGACACGCTGATCATTGAGAGCACCGGCGCACCACAGGCTGACGGAAAGCCGCGTGCGGTGAAGTATCGTGTCACGCCCGATACTGTCACGCAGGTACACCCGGCACCGTCCTCTCCTGTGCCTCCAGCGTTGGCCAAGGCACTGCGGTTTGCTTCGTGCGATTTGATTGAGAATCAACAGCTTCGCCAGAGACTTCGGCGATAGGCAGGTCGGTACGGCGGAGAGGCTCGCCGCATTGGGCCTCTTTGTTTCCTTACTCCAGAGGTTTCCCAATCCTGAACTGCCGCACGCGAGAGGGGCCGAAGTGACCACCGGCCTTCGGGGGTCACGTCAGCCCCTCTTCACTCCGGCAGCACCCACTGCTATGATCTCCGCGGCCGTTCCCACCGGGATCGCAATGCAAACCGTCGAGGGCATGGACATGTTCGATAGCATCAGAGCGCTGAAACGCTGTCCGGGTCACTAACTCATGGCTGACGCTTTCTCGGAACTTGGTCAAGTAACGAAAAGGTGTGTAGTTCGTTCTGGGTGAGCGGACGGACTACGCGGCGCGGGTGGTGCGCATGACGTTCTTGACGGTGACGGTGGGTGAGGCGGGGATGATGTAGCGGCGCATCGCCCAGCCGTCATTGCGGTCGGCGGCGAGCGCCGAGGCGAGTCGGAGATAACTCGCGTCGTTCGGGAAGATGCGAATGACCCGCGTGCGTCGACGGATTGCTTCGTGCTCGCGTTCGAGGGCGTTGGTCGTCCGGAGGCGTCGGCGAGCTTCCGACTCCTTGAGCAGGTAAAAGCCGAGCGTGTCGCCGAGGGTCTCCTCCAGCCAGTCGGCGACGTCGGGGAGCGACGCGCGCAGGCTGTCGACCAGCCCCTGGCCGCGCGCCTCGGCCACGGCGCGGGTCGGCGCGCTCCACACATCGCGGAGAGCGGCGAGCACCGTTTTCTGTCGCGTCGGCGTGCTGACTTTGCTGAGCACGTTGCGGAGATAGTGCACTTGGCCGCGCTGATGCAAGTTCTTGAAGACCCGACTCCACACTGGGCCGCTCTCAGCATGGCCGATCCACACGCCGAGATAATCGCGAAAACCGTTGGCGCCGACGCCCATGACCCACAGCACCGCCGTCGAGAGGACCTGGCCTTCTCGCCAGATGCGTTCGTAGTGCGCATCGCCGATAAGATACGGGTACGTCTGGGCGTCGACGCGGCGGGTCCGCCATGACGCCAGCGTGCCATCCAGCTGCTTCGTCGCGCGGCTCACCGTGCTGGCACTGACGCGCTCGCCACAGAGCGCTTCGACGACGGCGCGGACCTTCCGTGTCGAGAAGCCCTGCAGATAACCTTCGGCGAGCATCGTGCGCAAGGCTTGCTCGTGCCGCTGATACCGTGCGAAGAGCGCCGGCTCAAAGACGCACGCGCGGCCCAAAGGAAGCGGGTGAACTCGGCCTCGATCGTCTCCTGCAACAGGGTCTGCATCATGGCGCGCAGGGCCTCCATCGCGGAGACAGGGGAGGTGGATTGCTGGAGCAACCGCTTGGGGCTAGCATCCAAAGAAGAAACGGTCATCGGTCAGCTTCTGGGCTTCGTGGTGCGCTAACACCACTGGTGAGTAGGGTCACCCAGAAGATGGACGGTGGCCGTTTCTGCGTCCAATGCAGAAAACCGCCGCCGCCCGAACTACACACATTTAACTACACGACCTACGGACGTGTACGGAGACCCATCGTGCAAGCAAGGACCACCGAAAACTGTCACTGTTTGTACGGGATTAAACCCCTAAAATTCCAGTCATAGATCGGCAATAGACGGGCGGGTTGAAATTGGGGGTGTTTATGAGAACAATCTTCTGCACTGCGCTCGTACTACTACTCGCACCATCACTGCGCGCGCAAGGCAAGGTTCAGATGTCGTTGCCTGCACCTCTGTTGACGTCCATAGGTGATGCGATAACCATCGAAGCGAATGCTCTTCTCGACGTGAAGGTAATCGGTGGGGGACGTGTGTTAGTCGTCGAAGGACGCCCACCTCGTGTCGGCGTGTTCGGACCTGACGGACACGTCGAATGGGAGAATACCCGGGTTGGTATCGGCCCAAATGAGCTACAATTCCCGTATCGAATTGCCGAAAGCAGTAACGGCGTTACGGTGCTCGACATTGGCTCAAAGTCACTGCTGTGGATGGATCGGAACGGGCGCTATCTGAGACGAACAAACCTTGGATTGGACTTTGCCACGGTGTCCGACGTCTCCGTGCTTCGGAATGGGCAAGTTGTTATCGCCGGCATCAGTTCCGACTACCGAGCGAGGGGCTTCGCATTGCACCTGTTTGATAGAAACTTGATGTGGCTCCGTTCATTCGTCGGCTTACCACAGCCGCTTGGCGATAGGTCCGCCGGTTCGACGCTGGTAGGGTCGTTAACGCTCCTGGCTGACGAGACCTTGCTCTTCGCATCGTCACTTACCGCCGAGACCATCGTGCTAGCAGCAGACCTCAGGGTACGCCAGCGCCTGCCGCTGCGCGGTGTAGCTACGACTCGGGTAGATAGTCTGATTGCTCGGGTCAATATTCCGGGTAGAAGCGAGAAGGTAACGGTCAATCAGAACGCTTCGATCTTGACCCAAGTCCTGGGCGGCCCGAATGGTGGAGTTCTCGCCATCGTAAGGAGCAAAGAGAAATTCGTCGTGCAAGCGTACCGCGCTGACGGAACCGTTTGGTTTACGAAGCAGCTTGCGCGCGAGGCTGACGGGGTACCCATCCAGACGGAACTGCAGGGATGTTCTATACTCACCTATAAACGGGGGAACGAAAACATCGTGGTCCGTTCTGTTCGCTTTGCGCACTATTTTTCCATAGCTTCTCACGAGGATCCTTGTGTATGAACGCACGTGTTCTCTCCGGTCTCTGCATTGCCCTCGCGCTCTACTTCGTGTCGCCGGTTCGTACAGGCGCAGCGCAGGGCGGTCCTCATCCGGGCCAGTGCGCGAAATGCCAGATGTACCAGGCTGGTCCACTAGATGAGTGGTACACAGGATGTTACGGTTCGACCGATGGATACTGGTCATGTGAGGACAATTATCCGGCCAATACGGAATGTCATGCCTGGAATCCAGGTTGTGCGGCATTGGTGTTCGACCGGGCTGGAAGCACATTGGTCCCGCTCCCTTGCGACGACCTAACAACCCAACCGAAGGCGTGGTGGGAGCTTGCCGCATCAGCACCGCTGCTCCTCACCGATCTTAGTAATGATCAGACGACGGCCATGGGACTGTGGAGCCCGATTGCGTAGAGTGGTTGTCGCTTCGCTCAGCATACCTTTCGTACTGGGTGCACAACTCGCGCCACGCGAGCGAAGCGACCCGTGGCGCACAGCTACGACCGGAATAGCACGCGTAGCCGATTCGGTCGCCCAACTCGGCGACACGGCGAAGGCGTTGGCTCTGTTACAACAGGCACTGACTCCGTTCTCGCGTGACGCCGAGGCTTGGCATCGCTATGGGCTACTTCTGTGGCAATCCACTGGTAGTCGTAGGGACGGCTACATGCACGATGTCATCACCATCCGGACACTCTCAAAGGCTGACACCGCGCTTCGTATGGCGACCAAGCTAGCGGGCGATCGCGCTGATTATTGGGCCACTCTCGCTCGTTTCAACCTGAGCTCCGGCGCGGGTTCAGTACGTTATGCGGCTTCGCAAAATTGGGATCGCGCTAGCCGCGCGGCCGAGCTGGCGGCTGACACATCACAGATTGCCCTCGCCGCCGCCGAGCGCGGGCTCGCCGCGTGGAGGAGATACCTCTCGATTCGAAATCGTGCGCTCATGTCTGAAGGGCGTACACTGCGACTGCAGACCAATATGCGTTGGGAGCGTCGTCGTGCACGCGATTATCTGGAATCCTACTTGCGCCGAATTGCGCCACCGACCGGCATCGGCGAGTATGAGACATCGTTATTGCGGTTCCAGACGGCGGAACGTTTGGCGCCAGCAAGCCTGAGAAACGCCCGACTGCTGTATATGGCGCTAGCGGACGCCGGTCGGTGGCCTGAACTGCTGGCCACCGCGAATCGTCGTGCCGCGGCGAGTGCATTTGATGGCCAGGCGCGTTTTGCTCGCGGCCTAGCGCTCGTACGCTTGGGCCAATTGGCATCGGCACGGGCTGCGTTTGACAGCGCCCTCGCGACGCTAGAGGAGTCTGAGCGTGCGCGCGTGTTCAGTCTAGCTCGGCTCGTTTCGCCAGGCGCAGATATTGCAGCACGGGGTGGATTGGACAGCGCCGCATGGGCAGCGCTCACACCCACGGAAAGACGCACCGTCGATGCGTTTTTTTGGGCCGCGCGCGATCCCGACGCCGAAACCGCGTACAATGAGCTTGAGCTTGAGTTTCTCGCGCGCGTCACGTTTGCGGAGTTCGCATGGACTGACGACGAGTTGGGCTTAAATGGTGCTGACACGGACCGAGCTGAAATATTCGTGCGATACGGCCCGCCAGACGAAATTCTCACCATCCCCGGTGCCGCGTCGGTCATCTCGAACGAACTGGTTGTGCCAGTCACAGAAGCAACCTCTAGCCGAGACGACTTTGCCTCGACCTTATTGTGGCTTTATCGCAGTGGCACGGTTTTCATCTTCGACCTGCCGCCGGGGTACGGCACCGCACGAATGCCCAACGTCGATCTCGGCTACATTCGAGACGTAGAACGCGCTTCACCTGTGCGCTGGGATAACATCACGCTACCTACCGAAGTTGACAGTAGCCATCTTCGCGTTGTCCGATTTCGTGGTTCGACCGATTCCCTCGACCTGCTCATCCTTGCAGAAGTGCCGCGTTCGGCGCTTCGTGATTCTTCGCTCACGAACGCGCTCACCGCACGATTGCACGTTCGAATCGTCGATGATCGCGCCAACGTGACGCGCATCGCGACCGATACGCTTTCCGTGAACGGTCCGCCAGTCGCCGTTCGAAGTTGGATGACGCGCCAATCATCCCGCCCCGGCATCGTGCAGTTGGAAGCGCGAGTTCCAGAGAGCCGTCTGGTCAGTCGTGGTTTGGTCGTCACTGAGGGTCCGTTATCCATCGGATTTTCGTTGAGCGATCTCTTGATAGGTGCTCCGCGTGAGGCGATCACGCGTCAACCGTCGCGCTGGCAAGAGCTCGCCATCACACCAACGCTCGGTACCTATCTCCCGGGCAGCAGTGTTGCCTTAGGATGGGAACTGTATGAGGCGGCAAGGGATAGCGTTTCAGGAACCGCCAAGTACCGCGTCGCACTTACGTTGGAGCGCACTGACCGTGGCGGGCTTAGCGGACTGGCCATCCGCGCACTGAGCAGCGTGGGTGATGCGCTTGGCATCACGCAGGCTTCTCGTGACGGTATCACCCTAAGTTACGATCGCACGATCCCTGTGGACGCTGGAGCCACTGTTGTTACTTTGGCCGAGTCGATTACACTCGACGGCTTCGGTGGCTCTACCGGAACCTTTCGGGTTCGGCTCGAGGTCACGGACCTAGTGAGCGGACGGCGCAGCGCGCGCAGCGGGCTCATCCGAATCTTCCGTACTCTTCCGCGATGATCTGACCTGCGCGTGAGACCCTACGGGGGCCAAAGGCCATCCGATCCCCTTCGTGTTCACCGTGGATCTGTAAACCCATTAACAGGTTTCTGCACGCACCTTTGCGACGGCGGTGAAAGTGATTTGCATAGTAGGAGTCGGTGCTATTCGGTTCATGCCATACCTACGCGCAACAGATTGTCATCTTTGCGATTCCGAGCGTGAGGCGTTGATTTTCTCACGGTCGCTTGATGTACGCGCGATCGTGCATGTACAGGTAGGGGAGGTCGATGCGCTGTCCGTCGACTCGACCGTAGTTCCGCCAGTTTTTGTGATTCAACGGCGTGTTGTTGCGAATGTGGGACATCGAGAAGCATCTCGGTTTCGTGACGCACTAGCGCAGGCGTACCTGAGGATAGCGCAGCACGAGCTCAGCACGGTCTGCTCACGGTGCCCTGCATGGACTGCGGCCGTCACGCGAACATTCTCCGTCGGCTTTTGTACCGTCACTGAACTTCGGCGCGTGCTACGCGAATGCTTGCCAGGCCATCGGTGTGCCCTAAACACGGGAGACGCTCGGATGTTGGTCACGGCGCCCGTTATCCTCGGCATCTCAGCCCGTGCACGCATCGGTTGTTCGCTGTCGATGGCAATTCAGGAGTCCGGCGTTTCTGAACGCACGTTTCGTCGCTGGCATCCGATTGTTCAACAAGACACCGGCCAACCCTTCGCAACGATGCGACCTCGACGTCTAATCGCTGCGTGGAGTGTGGAGATCTTCCAAGCGATGTCGAGTGCTGCGCATTCCTGTGAATTCAGAAGGGGCTCGGATCAGCTCGCATCAACATACGGACGCGACTTGTCACTCAGGTGACCCCGACGCACCAACCACGCGCGATAGGGCCACACCCACTCCCCTGAGCCCGTCCAGATGACGAGGCTGCCGCACGTGCTCCTACCGATCGCGAATTCAGGTGGCCGCGTAACGGCACTGACGCTGTGAACCGCCCCGGGATTACAGGACGCTCTACTTTGTGAGAACGTGGAGCCATGGCACAATCTCGAGCACATCGATTCAGTCCTGAGGTCCGAGATGGGCCTTCCGATTGGTCCGTGAGCAGTTGCCGCACCATCCGTCCCAGTGGGCCGCCATGTCGGCGATCGCGCCGAGGTTAGCCTGCACCAAGGAGACGTTGCATTGATGGCTCTTGTGGGCCGAGCAGGACGCCGGTAAGCGGTCCAGTCCGACCAGCCGTGACGCGGCTCGACCGGCCGCACTCGAGCGCGAGAATCGTGAGCTCAAGCACGGAAGGGCCGGCGAACGCATTAACCACCGGCCTATACGCCAACACCCCGCGACAGCCTATGCCGGCGGGGACCCATCCGTCGCGCCGGGGGAACGCCCCCCCACGCCGAGACGAAGCAGCGCCTCCGCAATAGGCGCCACACCGCCACGCATGGGGTCGCACACGGGCACCCCCAGCGCCGCGGCGTGGTGCTGTGCGTACTCCGCCCAGGCATCATCGGTGAGGGACGACGAGTTCACACTCACCCCAACACAGTGCGCGGCACGGTTGGTCACGCGCGCCGCCGTGGTGTACTGCGCAATGGCATCGGCAAGGCTCGGAATCACCGCGTCGGGATACATCTCAATGGTGTGCCGCGACGGATCGTGACAGAGCACGAAGGCATCGGGCTGCGACCCATGCAGCAAGCCCAGCGTCACCCCCGCATAGGCCGGATGAAAAAGCGACCCCTGTCCTTCGATCACATCCCAGTGATCGGGCGCATTATCCGGCGAGAGTGTTTCGGCGGCGCCGGCGATGAAGTCGGCCACCACGGCATCAATGGCAATCCCTTCGCCCGCAATCATGATTCCCGTTTGTCCGGTTGCGCGGAAGGTGGCGTTGGCACCGCGCGCCGTCAGGGCGCGCGTGAGCGCGAGCGCCGTGTACTTCTTGCCAAGCGCACAGTCGGTCCCCACCGTGGCCACCCGCAATCCCGTACGCCGGCGCCCCGTGGCGGCCGGAAAGCGGCGATCACTGTGTCGCACATCGTGCAGCGACACCCCATGCCGAGCCGCCGCCTCCACCAGCTCGGGGAAACTGGTGAGCCGTGTGTGCATGCCGCTCACGATGTCCAATCCGGCCGCGAGAGCGCGAAGAAGATCGGGCATCCACGAGGTGGGCAGCGCCCCACCAACCGAGGCAATCCCAATCACCAAACTGCCCGCGCCACGCGCGGCGGCCTCCTCCGGTGAATAGCGGGGCACACCAATAGACAGCGGACTCGATGCCAGCGACCATTCGCCCACCACATCCGACGCACACCAGTCACGAAGCCCGCAGGCGGTTTTCGCGTCAGTGGGCAACTGGGCATCGCCCAGGTACAGCAAGTACGGGGTGCGAAGGCGAATCATGCGTGAAGGCCTTGGGTGAAGAAGGAATGAGAGTCAGCGGCCACCAGGGACAACCGCGATCGCGTCGACGGGGCACTCCAGCTGCGTGAAGGTGCCGCGTGGCACGAACACCGCACGCGAGGTGGGCCCCACGGGGACGGAGCATCTTTCCAATATGACATGGTATACATCGTGACGGGACGCCTCCCCTTATGTCGTGAGTGATGACGCGTGGTCACGCGCTCTGCCGCTGGTGGCGCCGCTGCGTCGTGCCCCGTCCCGTCCCGTCCGGCGGGACCGGCTGACAGGGAAAGGGATGCTCTGGCGCGGTGGGTGATTTAGCTTCAGGGCACAGACGTCAGCATGCACGGTCGGCTACCATGTGCCGAGACGCAAGCTCTGACCGCCTTCCAATCCCTCCTCTCGTGATTCGATTGCTCAAACGCCGCTCAGGCGTATGGCGACCCGTGGCCCATATGGTGGTGCCGGCGCTCGCCTCCCTTGTCATAAGCGCCTCGGCCCTGCGGGCGCAGGCCACCGGCACAGTGAACGGCCGTGTGGTCGATGCCACCAGCGGCCAGCCGGTTTCCGCCGCGCAGATTACCGTGAATGGCACCACGCTCGGACGGTCCACGGGTGATGATGGCCGCTTCACGCTCACCGGGGTTCCCACCGGCTCGCGCGTACTGACGGTGCGCCGTATCGGGTACCAACAGCAAACGCGCTCGGTCACGGTGTCCGCCGGTGCGAGCGCCACGGTGGACTTTTCGCTGGTTACCAGCAGCGTCTCGCTGGCCGGTGTCGTGGTGACCGCCACGGGTGAAGAACGCAAGAAGGAAGTGGGCAACGCAGTCACCACGGTGAGCAGCGCCGACTTTGAAAAGGCTGGTGTCGGGAATACCCAACAGATTCTGCAAGGCCGATCCACCGGCGTCACTGTGCTGCAGAATGGCGGGACCCCCGGCGCCGGCGGGACGATCCGCCTGCGTGGCGTGAACTCCATTACGCAGGGCAATCGCCCGCTCATCTACGTGGACGGGATCCGGATCTTCAACGGAAATTCCCCCACCGGCGTCTCCTCGCGCCAGTCGGTATCGCCGCTGAACGATATTCCGGCGTCGGACATTGAGCGCATTGAAGTGGTCAAGGGACCGGCAGCGACCACCCTCTACGGCACCGAAGCGTCGGGTGGAGTCATTCAGATTTTCACCAAGCGTGGCCGTGATGGCGCCGCGTCGTGGACGCTTGATGCGTCGGGGGGCATCAACAGCATGGGCGATTTCGGCCCGGCATCCGACCCCACCGGTATGTTTCTCAGGCAGTGCCGTGGCGCCAACATGGTGGATGCCAGCGGGGTGGCGTTCGAAGACGCCACCTGCCCCGCAAGCGGCTCGTGGCTGAAGAACGGGTTCCTGGGCCGCTATTCCCTGGGTGTGCGAGGCGCCAGCGGCGGCATCAACTATGCCATTTCCGGCAATCTCGAAAATGAAGAGGGTGTGCTCCGTGTGGGCAGCAACCGAACCGGTGGCTTGCGCACCAACCTGGGGTTCGCTCCCACCAAGACCGTCACGCTGGCCCTCAATTCCAGCTGGCAGCGTCGGAACACGGCGATGATCTCCGACGGGAACAGCGCCGATGCCATTCTGCTGAACATTTCACGCGGCCCCGGATCGAACTTCCGCGGCAGTGGCTGCAGCACCACCACGATTACCTGCGTGGTGAACGACACGATGTTCTCCAAGGCCAACACGATTGGCGGCGATCACTTCATTGTGGGCGGCACCGCCACGTGGACACCGTTCGAGAAGCTCTCCAATCGCGTGGCGATCGGTATTGACTACAACAACACCGATCAGCGCACCATCAACCCGTTTGGGTACCCGCGCACACCCACCGGCCAGTACTTCCAGACGTTGTGGAATCGTCAGCTCATCACGGTGGACTACGCGACCACGTGGAAGCAGACGTACTCGAAGAACTTCGTCGGGACCACGTCGTTCGGCGCCCAGCTGTTCGACAGCCGTCTCAACTCCACCGAGTTGCGCGGCGACAACTTTGCCGGGCCGGGCATGCCCACGCTCGTGTCGTCGTCATTGCGTCAAATCACCGACGTCAATCAGCAGCGCGTCATCAACGCCGGTATGTTTGCCCAGCAGATGATTGGCTGGCGCGATCGTGTGTTCATCACCGCCGGCGCCCGCGTGGACGGGAACAGCGCGTTCGGGCAGAGCTTCGGGTTGCAGACGTATCCCAAGGTGAGCGGCTCCTGGGTGCTCTCCGAAGAATCGTTCTGGCCCACGACGCTCATTGAAACGTTCAAGTTGCGCGGTGCGATTGGTGAGTCGGGCAAGGCCCCGGGCGCCTTCGACGCGACCCGGACCTGGAACCCGATTGCTGCCGAAGGCGGACTGTCGGCGTTCACGCCGGGACAGCTGGGCAATTCGAATCTCGGTCCCGAGCGCACCCGTGAAACGGAAGTGGGTTTTGATGCCGGTCTG
>CANHTA010000093.1 GCA_947463135.1 Gemmatimonadota bacterium | reverse complement strand
TCGCCTGGTTTGGCGTGTCGATGGTGGCGACGTGGATCATCTCACGGAGCTCCGTCCGCTGGATTGAGTGGAGTGCATGGCCGCTGTATGCCGGGAGCTGTTTCCTGTTGTTACTGGTACTGTTTGTGGGTACCGGCGCAGGAACGGCCGCGAGCATGAAGGGGTGGCTCAGTATTGGGGGGGTGCGCATTGGTCAGCCGGCCGAACTCGCCAAGTTGGCCACCACCTTGATGCTTGCACGCGTGCTCGCGGCCCAGCGGGACGCAATTCGTTCGCTGATGGACCTGTGGCGTCCACTCCTGGTGGTTGGTGTCCCGTGGGTCCTGGTGATGGCACAGCCGGACCTCGGTACCGGCATTGTGTTCATCGGGATCTGCTTTGCCATGCTGTTCTGGGCTGGTGTGTCGTGGCCGCTGTTGCTGCTCCTTGCCAGCCCCGGGATCAGTTTGGTGCTCGCGTTCAGCACAGGCATCTGGGGCGCGTGGTTCTTTTTGTTGGTTGCGTTAGTGCTCTGGTATCGGCCCTATCTGATTGAGGGCGTTGTCCTGGTCCTGATGAATGTCATCATGGGAGGGGTGGCACCGATCCTCTGGGACAAGTTGAAGCCGTACCAGCAGAAGCGACTCTTGGTGTTCCTCGATCCGAATATCGACCCGCAAGCCGCTGGGTATCATGTCACGCAAAGCAAGGTGGCAATCGGATCGGGAGGGATGTTTGGAAAAGGATTCACGCTTGGGAGCCAGAAGCGACTCGAGTTTCTCCCGGCTCGTCACACCGACTTCATCTTTTCCGTGGTCGGTGAGGAGCTCGGCTTCATTGGCGTGAGCGTGGCGCTTGCCTTGTTTCTGGCCCTGTTCCTCCGAACCACGCGCGTGGCGTCCCGGGCGAACGATGCGTTTCCGAGCCTCGTGGCGTTTGGGCTGGTCGCGGCGTGGTTCGTCCACGTCATCGAGAATGTCGGCATGACGCTCAACCTCATGCCCGTCACGGGGATCCCGCTGCCATTCTTCAGCTACGGAGGGTCGTTCTTGCTGGTGAGCTGGACGGCCGTGGCGGTTCTCCTCCGAATATCTGCCGAAGGGCGAGGCCAGCCGGACGCGATCGGGCTCTGATCCGTCCGGACGACGATCTTCGTTGAGCGCAAGGACTAGCCTTCACGGGCTCTTGTGCCAACATTGCACTGCTATGGCTTGGTTCCGAAAGGAGAAAACGCCCCGACCGCTGCGTCGCGAACGCCTCGAGATTCCTCCCGATACCTGGGAGAAGTGCGAGGCCTGTGGGCATACGGATATCCGCGACAAGTTTCAGCGGAATCTGAATGTCTGCCCCGTCTGTGATTACCACCGCCGAGTACGGGCCTGGGATTACGCCGCGTTGTTGCTCGACGAGGGGTCTGTGGTTGAAGTGGGCAACGAGTTGCGGTCGGTTGATCCGCTGGGCTTCCCCGAGTATCCCGGTCGCCTGAAGCGGGCGCTCGTGAATGCCGGGGACAGCGATGCGATTCTTACCGTCGCGGGGCTTCTTGAAGGGCTTCCCGTTGGCATTGGGATCATGGACTTCGCGTTCATGGGGGGCTCGATGGGCTCCGTGGTTGGCGAGAAAATCGCACGCCTCGGGCAGCGGTCCCTGGAGAAAAAGCATCCCTTGGTTATCGTCTGTGCGTCCGGTGGCGCCCGCATGCAGGAAGGCATTCTTTCCTTGATGCAGATGGCCAAGACCGCGGCCGTGTTGTCCCAGCTGGCGGAACGACGCATTCCCTACATATCCGTCCTCACCAATCCGACCACGGGTGGTGTCAGTGCGAGCTTTGCGATGCTCGGTGACGCCATTTTGGCTGAGCCGGGGGCGGTGATCGGGTTTGCTGGACCGCGCGTGATCAAGCAGACGCTGGGGCAGGATCTACCAGAGGGGTTCCAGACGGCTGAGTTCCTTGTCGACAAGGGGATGGTCGACCAGGTCGTTCACCGGAAATCGCTGCGGGACACCCTGTCGCGGCTGATGCGACACATGACCGGACGTCCCGCGTCGGCGGGGCACGCGCAGGAAAGCTGAGCACGGATCCGCTGGCCCCGCCGACCGCAGTGACGGCGGACTGGGCCTCGTCGGCCGATGTGGCCTATCACGACGCACTCCAGCGGCTCTTCGCGCGCACCGGTGGAGCGTGGCGCCTTGGCCTGGAGCGGGTGACGGAGTTGTTGGCGTTGCTTGGCCAGCCCCACCAGCGGTACCCGGTCTTTCATGTCGCGGGCACCAACGGGAAGGGAAGCACCGTTGCCACGCTGGACGCACTTCTCCGCGGAGCCGGTCTCCGCGTGGGACGGTACACCTCACCGCATCTCGTGGACTTCTCGGAGCGGGTGGTTGTTGGTGGGGTGCCCATGCCACACGCGGCGATCACCGCGTGGTTGGTCCGCTGGGAGCCAGAGTTAACCCGACTGGGCGCGACCTTTTTCGAAGCCACCACCGCCATGGCGCTCGACTGGTTTGCCGGCCAGCAGGTTGATGTGGCCATCGTGGAGGTCGGCTTGGGGGGGCGGCTCGACGCCACGAATACCGTAGCGCCGCTGGCCGCTGCCGTCACCCAGATCGGCTTTGACCACATGGAGTTTCTTGGCGATTCGCTGGAGTCCATCGCGGGTGAGAAGGCTGGCATCTTCAAGGCTGGCGCGGCGGCAGTTGTGGGCGAAGCGCGCCCCGAGATACGGGCGTTGCTCACGGTGCGCGCAGAGGCCGTGGGGGCCACGCCAATCCTGGTGACTGGCCGTGACTGGCAGGTGCGGGATATTGCCGTTGGGGCCGGTGGTACGAGCTTCACGCTCGTGACGCCGGACGACGAACGCCGACTGACGACCCCCCTGATTGGTGAGTTCCAAGCCCACAACGCCGGGGTCGCCTTGGCCATGCTGCGTGGAGCCGGCGGGCGCTGGCTGGAGATTGAGCAACGGGCCGACGCATTCCTGCCGGCGGTGCGCCTCAGCGGACGATTCCATCGTGCCGGGCCGTGGTTATTCGACGTGGCGCACAACGCAGACGGCGCGGCAACGGTTGCCGCCAATCTGCTGGAGGTTGGTGCGCCGCAGCCGGTGAGTGCCGTGGTCTGTGTCCTTCGCGACAAAGACTGGGCCGGCATTCTTCGCGCCGTCTCGCGGGTGGCGACACACATCGTGCTGACGATGGCCCCCACCGCACCGGCCGCACGCGCATGGAACCTCGCAGAGGTCACCGAGTGGGCGACGGCTGAGGGGCTTCCTGTCGTGCGCGAGGATGATTTCGCCTTGGCGCTCGAACGGGCGCGCCAGACGGCCGCCACGGTTCTTGTGACGGGATCCTTCCATACGGTTGGGGATGCGATGGAGCGGTTGCAGGTCGATCCGTTCGCTCGGTAGCTTTCCCGCATGCCTCCAAAGCTCCTCCCGGGTTTCCGGGACTTCTATCCCGATCAGTTCGCAGAGCGAGCCCACATCTTCGAGACCTGGCGCCGCGTCGTGCGGCGCTATGCGTTTCAGGAGTACGATGGGCCACCGCTCGAGCCCCTTGAACTCTATACGCAGAAGAGCGGCGACGAGATCGTTGGTCAATTGTTTGAGTTCGTCGATAAGGGCGGACGGGCGGTGGCGATGCGGCCGGAAATGACGCCCACGTTGGCCCGGATGGTTGGCGCGCGCGCGCAGACGCTCCGGAAGCCCGTGCGCTGGTTTTCGATGCCCCAGCTCTTTCGCTACGAGCGTACGCAGCGGGGTCGGCTCCGCGAACATTTTCAGCTCAACGTCGACATCGTCGGTGAATCCGGGGTGCTGGCGGACGCCGAACTCCTGTCGGTAGCGGTTGAGATTATGGCGGCGTTTGGGCTCACGGCCGCGGATGTACGGGCGCGCGTCAGCGATCGCCAGTTGCTGAACGGACTGCTTGCGCATCTTGCCATCGACGCGACGACGTGGCCGGCGGTGTATGCGGTGCTTGATAAGCTCGAGCGGCAGCCGCTGGATGTCTCCGCCGAGAAGCTGGCGGCAGCCGGTCTGCCACCAGCCACCGCCGAGGTCATTCTTGGCTTCGCCACGCTTGATTTTGCGACGTTGCAAGCGCGCTACGGCCATGCGCCTGAGGTGGCGCCCCATGTTACGCGTTTTGCGCAATACCTGGCCCATTGTGAGGCCCTCGGCATTGGCGCGTGGCTGCACTTTGATCTCACCATCGTGCGTGGGCTGGCCTACTATACCGGCATCGTGTTTGAACTCTTTGATCATGTCGGCGAGTTTCGCGCGATCTGTGGCGGGGGGCGATACGACCACCTGTTGGCGTCGGTTGGTGGTACCGATCTGCCGGCGCTCGGATTCGGCATGGGCGATGTGGTGCTGGGGGAGCTGCTCACGGCCCGTGGTCTGATGCGGGCGCCGGTGCCTGCCGTGGCAGTATGGATCGCGCAGGCGCCCGAGAGCCCGCTGTATCCAGCGGCAATGTTACACACAGCAGCGCGTCTGCGCGCGGACGGTCACGCGGTTGAGTTTGCGCTGCGTGAGCAGCGTATGGAAAAGCAGCTGGAGTCCTCTCGAAAGGCCGGCAGTCTTGCCACCATCGTGGTGGATGCCACCGAAGAGGCCGTGTGCTATCGTGCGCGCGCGGCTGGTGGGCCGGAGGAGACCATGCATACCCTTGATGCCCTGTGTGAGTGGGCATCGTCGACGTTGAAACGAACAGACCCATCCCATGAGTGACGATAAGAAGCTGACCACGCGCGCCGATAACTTCAGCGAGTGGTACAACGAGCTGGTCCTGCGTTCGGAGCTCGCCGACTACTCGCCGGTGCGAGGGTGTATGGTCATCCGTCCCCATGGGTACGGCATCTGGGAGCGGATGCAGCGCGCCCTCGATGACATGTTCAAGGCCACTGGCCATGTGAACGCCTACTTCCCCTTGTTCATCCCCGAAAGCTTCCTCTCAAAAGAGGCGGAGCACGTCGAGGGCTTTGCCCCCGAGTGCGCCGTGGTCACGATCGGTGGTGGCAAGCCGCTTGAGGAGCGATTGGTGGTGCGTCCTACCTCGGAGACCATCATTTATTCGATGTTCGCGAAGTGGGTGCAGAGCTATCGTGACCTGCCGCTCTTGTACAATCAGTGGGCCAACGTGGTTCGCTGGGAAATGCGCACGCGACTGTTTCTGCGCACCATGGAGTTCTTGTGGCAGGAAGGCCATACGGCGCACGCCACCCATGATGAGGCCGAAGCGGAAACGCGTCAGATGCTTGGCGTCTATCGGGAGTTCATGGAAGGGTACATGGCCATGCCCGTGATTACCGGACAGAAGACGGAATCGGAGAAATTTGCCGGCGCCCTCCGTACCTATGCCTGTGAAGCGATGATGCAGGACAACCGGGCGTTGCAGGCGGGCACCTCACACAATCTCGGGCAGAACTTTGCCAAGGCGTTCGACCTGTCGTTTCAGAACGAACAGGGCGAGCAGGCATACGCGTGGAACACCAGTTGGGGCGTATCCACGCGCATGATTGGTGGGTTGGTGATGACCCACGGCGACGATGCCGGTTTGCGTTTGCCGCCCAAGCTGACGCCGATCCAGATGGTGATTGTGCCGATCTGGAAAACGGAAGAGGAGCGCGCGGCGACGGTGGAGATGGCGAAGCGGATTGCGGCCGACCTGGGCAGCTTTACGCGTCCCGATCATGAGCGGATCCGTGTCCACGTTGACGATCGTGCCGGTGTCAAACCTGGCGCCAAGTACTATCACTGGGAGCTGCGCGGCATTCCGCTGCGGATGGAGATCGGTCCTCGCGATCTCGCGTCAAACACCGGCATGCTGGCGCGCCGTGACACACGTGAGAAGCGCCCCATCAGTTTTGACTCGCTGCGCACCGAGTTGCCGCTGGTGCTTGACACCATTCAAGCGGATATGCTGGCGGCGGCCCGTGCCCGTGTTGAGGCGAACACCATTCGTGAGCGGATCAGCTATGACCGTTTCAAAGAGGTGATGGATGGCCCCGGTGCCTTCGTCTATGCGGGCTGGAACGGTGATCCTGCGGTTGAGCAGCGGGTCAAGGAGGAGACGAAGGCCACGATTCGCGTGATTCCGGACCCCGAGTATCGATCGCCGGATGCGCCGGCTACCTGTATGGTGACCGGTGAGCCGGCGAAGTATGAGGTCGTGTGGGCTCGCTCGTACTGAACGACGGGATGGCGTCGTCAGCATCGGCACCGGTATTCCCACGGCAGGGGGGAGTACTGCATGCCGAGCAGGTGCCGATTCCGGCAATTGCCGCGGCGGTTGGCACCCCCACCTACGTGTACTGCGCAAATGCCATCCGCATGCGCTACGAGCAACTCACGCAGGCGTTTGCCGGCGTCCCACATCGCATTCACTTTGCGATGAAGGCGAATTCCAATCTCGCCGTCCTGCGCCTTCTGCACGACATGGGTGCGGGCGTTGATATCGTGTCGGGTGGTGAGCTCTACCGGGCTTCCGAAGCGGGTTTCCCCGGTCGTGCGGTCGTGTTCAGTGGCGTCGGCAAGACGGTGCGTGAGATCGAGCAGGCCCTCGAGGCGCGTGTCCTGCTCATCAATGTCGAGTCGGAGGCGGAGTTGGTCACGATCGACGCCGTGGCAGGGCGACAGGGCGTTGTGGCACCCATCGCGATCCGGGTGAACCCCGAGGTGACGGTAGGCTCGCCCCATGCCTACATCAAGACCGGCGAGAAAGGGCAGAAGTTCGGGATTCCTCGCGACGACGTCTCACGGCTTGTAGAGATGGTACGCGACCTTCCGCATGTTGCCCTGCGCGGCCTCGGCATGCACCTCGGTTCGCAGATCGGTAATGCCGCCCCAATGCGCGATGCGCTCCCACGTCTGCTGGCGGCAATTGCGGCGGCGCGAGCCGATGGCCACGCGATAGCGTACATGGATGTTGGGGGCGGCCTCTCGGTTCCGTATCACCATGACGATGTCCGCGCAGATCTTGCGGACTATGCGGCCACGGTCATGGCGGCCGCCCGGGAAGCGGAGGTCACGTTGTTGCTGGAGCCCGGGCGTTTTCTCGTGGCGGAATCCGGTGCGCTCATCACCGAGGTGCTGTACCGGAAGCACGCCGCGGGGAAAGACTTTATCGTGACGGACGCCGGTATGAACGACCTGGTGCGTCCGGCGCTGTATCAGGCCTATCATCAGATTGATGCGGTTGACGCCGTTACCGGAACGGTGGTGGCTGATGTGGTTGGACCGATTTGCGAGTCGGGGGATTTTTTCGCACATGACCGTACGATGCCGGATGTCACGGCCGGTGCGCTGCTGGCCGTGCAAACGGCGGGCGCCTACGGATACACCATGTCGTCCAATTACAACTCTCGCCCGCGCCCCGCTGAAGTTTTGGTGGACGGTGATCGCTTTGCGGTGATTACCGAGCGCGAACGTCTCGAAGATCTTGTACGCCTTGAGCGTGCGCACCTCCAGTGGAGAACTGCCTGATGCGGATCGGCTTACTATCGGATACTCATGACCGCGTGCCGGCCGTCCGCGAACTACTTGGGCAGATGATCGCTGGCGGGGTTTCGATCATCATGCATGCCGGCGACTACTGCTCGCCCTTTTCCTTGCAGCCATTTCACGACCTCTCCGTCCCATTGCTCGGCGTCTTCGGACGCAATGATGGCGATCGCGATGCACTGCAGGCGGCGGCGAAGTCTGGTTTTGGCGCCACTGAACTATATGAGTCACCACATAGCTTTGATCTGGGCGGGAAGTCTGTTCTGCTCATTCACGATCTGGCGGATGTGCATCAGCGCTCCATTGACGGTCATGAGGTGGTGGTGCACGGGTTCACGCATGTGCCTGAAATGAAGGCCCGCGGGGATTCGCTGTTGGTGAATCCCGGCGAAGGCTGTGGATGGCTGTACGGCGCGCCCACGGGTGCTATTCTCGATCTCGACACCAAGGCGGTCGAGTTTCTCAAGCTTTCCGGTCCGGAGTGGAAGTTCTGATGAACAGCCGTATCCTCATTCTTGATTGCGGGTCACAGTTTACGCAGCTGATCGCACGTCGTGTTCGCGAAGCCCGCGTCTATTCGGAGATTCATCCCCCCTCGAAGTCGCTGGATTGGATTCGTGCGTGGAAGCCGGATGGGATTATTCTGTCAGGAGGGCCGAGTTCCGTCACCGACGACGATGCCCCGACGATTTCGCGTGCGCTGCTCGACATCGCACCAGTGCTCGGTGTGTGTTACGGCATGCAACTGATCGCGCATCTCGAAGGTGGCACCGTGGTTGGAGGCGGTCGCCGAGAGTACGGCCGTGCGGAGGTCACGATTGATGAGCCGTCGGGGCTGTTCAGTGGGTTTGACGCCGGCGAGCGTACGACGGTGTGGATGAGCCACGGTGATCATGTTGAGCAGGTCCCGCCGGGTTATGTAGCCACGGCGCACAGTGGCCACACGTTAGCGGGATTCCGCCACCTTACGCGTCCGATTCATGCCATTCAGTTCCATTCTGAAGTGGCGCATACGGTTCGGGGAGCGGAGATCATCCAGAACTTTGTGTTCGGCGTGTGCGGGTGTACTCCGGATTGGACTCCTGGGCACTTCATTGATCAGGAAGTCGCGCGCATCCGTGAATTGGTCGGCGATCAGCAGGTCATCTGTGGACTGTCCGGTGGCGTCGATTCCAGCGTGGCGGCAGCGCTGGTGCACAAGGCGATCGGTGATCAACTCACATGCATTTTTGTTGATACCGGATTGTTGCGATTGCACGAGCGCGAGCAAGTGGAGCGAACCATGCGCGCGCACCTTGGGATCAAACTGATCACCGTGCGGGCCGAAGATCGATTCCTCAATGGCCTGGCCGGTGAGGGTGATCCCGAAAAGAAGCGGAAGATCATCGGTCACACATTTATCGATGTGTTTGAAGATGCATCGGCTGAGGCCGGACAGGGTGCGGCATTTCTCGTGCAGGGCACGCTGTATCCGGATGTCATTGAGTCGGTGAGCGCCAAGGGTGGCCCGTCTGCTACGATCAAGACGCACCACAACGTTGGGGGACTGAAGCCTGATATGGCGTTTCGACTCATCGAACCGCTGCGTGAGCTGTTTAAGGATGAGGTCCGCAACGTTGGTCGCGAGCTTGGACTGCCGGAGGAGATGGTGGGTCGGCATCCGTTCCCCGGGCCTGGACTCGCGATACGGGTGCTTGGTGAGGTCACGCCGTACGCCGTGGATATTCTGCGGCGTGCCGATGCGATCTATCTCGAGGAAATCCGCGCCGCGGGCCTCTACAATGAGATCTGGCAGGCCTTCGCCGTGTTCCTGCCGGTGCGCTCCGTCGGGGTCATGGGTGACGGCCGCACGTATGAGCATGTCATTGCCCTTCGTGCGGTCACGAGCACCGATGGGATGACCGCCGACTGGTTCGCGTTCCCGCATGAGGTGCTGGGGCGGATCTCCAATCGCATCATCAACGAAGTTGATGGCGTCAATCGTGTGGTCTACGACATCAGCTCCAAGCCACCCGCCACCATCGAATGGGAGTAGTCCAGTGCGTCTGATGCGCTGCCCCACCGTGGTGTTCTCGTTCGTGCTGGCGTCTCTCGCTGGCAGCGTCGCGCTTGACGCCCAGACGGCGCCCACGCATGGTGTGCGACCCAGCCGCCTCGTCATTCGCGGGGCGATCGTCATTGAGGGCAACGGCACGCCCGCCGAGGGGCCGAAGGACATCGTTATCGAAGGGAACCGGATCGCGCAGATTGTGGCCCTTGATCCGGTTGCCGTGAAGAATGGCTCGGCGCAACGCCCAACGGGTGACGTCGTTATTGATGCCACCGGCAAGTATGTCATGCCGGGCCTCATCAATCTCCACGGTCATGTCCAAGATGAACGCGGTGGGATTGCGCAGCCGCTCGAATACCAGATGAAGCTCTGGCTCGGTATGGGCATCACGACGGTCCGTGATGTGTCAAGCGAGACACCGAAGACGATTCAGTTGCGGGCACGTAGTCTGAATGGCGATCTGGTGGGCCCACGATTGTACGTGTATGCGCGTTACGCCTATATGCCGGTACCGAAGAATGAGGTTGAGGCACGCCAGCGTGTTCGGGATCTGAAGGCGCAGGGGGTCGATGGCCTCAAGCTGTTCGGCATGGACAAGGATGTGTATCCGGCGGTGCTTGATGAGGCCCGGAAGCTCGGCTTACGCACCGCCCACCACATGGCGGTGGATGAGACGAACGCGTGGGACGCGGCGGCCGGAGGCTTAACCAGCATCGAACATTGGTATGGCGTACCCGATGCGGCGATCCTCGATGGACTGCAGCAGTTCCCGTCCGACTTCAATTACGCCGATGAAGGGATGCGCTTTCGCTACGCGGGTCGGCTGTGGCGCGAGGCCGATCCTGCAAGGCTGCAGGATGTGCTGAAGGCGATGGCGAAAGGGAATGTGGCGTGGAATCCAACCCTCGATATTTACGAGGCCAGCCGCGACTTGCAGCGTGCCGAGACACAGCCGTGGTTTGCCGAGTATCTGCATCCCACGCTCGATAAATACTTTAAGCCGGATCTCGCCAATCACGGGTCCTATTTCGCGAACTGGAGCAGCACCGACGAAGCGTACTGGAAGGAGAATTACCGCATTTGGTTTCAAGCGGTACGTGACTTTGAGCGGTTCGGTGGATTGGTGGGCGCCGGCGAGGACGCCGGGTTCATTTATCAGGTATACGGCTTCGGACTGATTCGCGAGCTTGAGTTGCACCAGGAGGCGGGATTTGCACCACTTCGCGTGCTACAGCATGCCACGGCCAACAATGCCAAGATTCTGGGTGAGGAGTCACGTTTGGGCCGCGTGCGTCCCGGATTCCTCGCGGATCTGGTTGTCCTGAATGGCAACCCGCTTGAGGACCTGAAGACGTTTTATCCCCCTCGCGCAGACGCGGCAGCCGGGGCGGGTGGTGGCGTCGCATGGACCATCAAAGATGGTGTGCCATACGATGCGCCTCGCCTGCTTCGTGAAGTGCGCGAACTCGTGTCTTCCGCGAAGCGCGCGCGCGCACGTTGAGGGCTCCGCCCGGCCCCCGTTCCGATTGGCGGGGGGATCTGCGTGAGATGGCGCGTATCGCCATGCCGATTGTGTGTATCAATCTTGGTTTGCAGGCCATGGGCGTCGTGGATGCGCTCATGGTTGGCAAACTCGGCGGGGCGGCCATTGCGGCCGTCGCCTTAGGGAATTTCTACTTTTTCAATGCGTCGGTTTTTGGCATGGGTTTGCTCTGTGCCATCGATCCGATCGTTGCGCAAGCTGTTGGAGCCGGTGACGCCGTGGCGGTCGCCCGGGGTGTGCAACGCGGCGTGCTGCTGGCCGCCCTTGTCTCCGTCTTGGCATTATTGGCACTACTGCCAGTGAAGGCGATGTTGCTTGCGCTTGATCAGCCTCCGGAGGTTGTTGCCGAAACTGCGGTCTACACCTTTCGACGGGCGCTTGCGGTACTCCCGTTTTTTGCCTTCAATGTCTTCCGCCAGACGCTGCAGGCCCTCGGTCCCGTGCGCCACATCCTGGTCGCGGTTGCGGTTGCGAATATCGTGAATGTGGCCGCCAACTGGTTGCTGATCTTTGGCCGCGCTGGTGCGCCAGCCCTAGGCGTTGAAGGGGCGGGGTATGCGACGGCGATCGCCACCTGGGTAATGGCCCTTGTGTTACTTGGGCAGGCGTGGCCGCTACTCCGGGCGACCTTGGTGCCGTGGCGCCGTGACGCATTTTCGTGGCCCCCATTTTTGCGCATGCTGCACATTGGGGTGCCAATCGGCATTCAGTGGTTCTTCGAAACGTTCGCGTTTGGTGTGACCGCGCTTTTCATGGGATGGATGGGCACGGCATCGCTTGCTGGCCATGAGATCGCGTTGAACATGGCGGCCATGACCTTCATGGTGCCGCTCGGTATTTCAGGGGCGGCGGCGGCGGTCGTCGGGCGGGCGATCGGGCGCGGCGACATGCCATCGGCTCGACGTGATGCGGTCGCAGCCATAGCCTGCGGTGTTGGTGTGATGTGCGTCAGCGCGATCGTCTTTTTGGCCGCCCCTCACTGGCTCGCGACCCGTTACACAACCGAGGCCGCAACGGTCGCCGTCGCCGTGTCACTCATTC
>CANHTA010000092.1 GCA_947463135.1 Gemmatimonadota bacterium | reverse complement strand
GCCGAGGCAGAGTGGCAAGGCCACCAGAAAAACGACGAGGCCGGCTGGCACGTCGTCAGACAGGGTCGCCCATGGCGAGCCGGGCAAAGGCGGAGGAGACGGGTTCGTCATGTCAGGCAACCGGAGCGGAGCCGCGAAGCACGCGGTGATGTAAGACTTCGGAAAAAACTCGAGGCGAAGGCGACCTCGTACGACGCAGACGCACAACCAACACCGTTACGGGACAATCACCCTCGGCTTGGCCGGCTTTGAGCCATTCAGGCGTGGTCGCGGGCCGTTACCCACCTCAACCACGAGCTCCTTGATATAGTTCGCGATCTTGGCGTAATGCGGATAGTCGATGAACTCCGGCTCATCGCTGCGCTGGTGATAATCGCCGTGTAAGCCCGTAAAGAAGAAGGCAATCGGCACGCCCTGCTGCGCATAGTTGTAGTGATCGCTGCGGGCGTAAATGTTATTGTAGCCGCTCCACGCAATCGGTTCGTCAAACTTGTAGTCGAGCGTTAACCGATTCGGCTGACGCGCGTTCACCGACTGCACGGTTTCCCCCAGATCCTTGGAGTCGAAAAAGGACCCCACCACTCCGACGTAATCGGGGCCGCCTCCCGGCAGATCCTCGGCACGGCCCCGACCGATCATATCCACGTTGAGCTGCGCCACGACAGAGTCGATGGGCACGGTAGGATGTCGCGTAAAAAACGCCGAGCCCACCAGACCGCCTTCCTCACCCGTGTGCCAAATAAACAGCGTGGAACGCTTCGGCTTCACGGACATCGCCATCATTGCTTCCGCGATCTCCAACACCGCCATGGACCCCGAACCATCATCGTCCGCGCCATTGTTGATGGAGTCGAGCCGTACGGTGGGACGCACCTTGCGGATGCTGTCCATGTTCACACGGATCTTGGCCAACAGATCGGGGCCGAGTCCCTGCATGTTGTTTGCTAACAGCAGCTTGTTCTTTTCAATGTTGAACGCGCGAATGGAGTCTTTATCCACTGGGGTGGTGATGCCCACATGATCGTTGTGTGCGCCGATGGCCACGTACTGGTGCTTGAGCACGGGATCACTGCCGGGGATCACCGCCACCACATTGCGCGCCCAATCCGTTGGTGTTTCCACGAAATCCAGCGAGGCCGTGATGGTACCGCCCCGTTGTCCGGCGGACAGCCCATCCACCGTAGTACGCGCAAACAGTCGGGCCGCTGCATCACGTGTGAGCCGAATCGTTGCCGGTGGCTGCAGCTGCGCGAGCTGGGACTTGAGCAGCGCCACCGAGTCGATGGCCCCACGCGCAGGCGTTGTTGTGGCCGCGCGCCCGGGCGCGTTGGACGTGGCAACCACCGGCTCATTCAGCGCCACTCGCTGCGCGAGCGAGAGCGTATCAAGATCAATCGTGGCCACCGCCACGGCGTCATCAAACCGTGAACGGACAGGGGCAGCCCCCCGTACCGCGAACGCTTGTCCCTGCCCCCCGCGCGGACCATTCGGGTTGGGCCGGAGCACCACAAACTTCCCAGCCGCGTCGGCGGCGGAGATCTGCGTCGCCGTGTCTCCTTGCGTGCCCCCGAACACCACCTCAGCGCCTGCAATGGGGCGCGGCGCGCGCTGCCCCGGCACCGCGACAAAGTCGGTGTTCCAGAGCAACGGATTCCCATTCACGGTCATCCGTGAATGGTCGGTGAACTTGCGCAGTCGATACGGGAGGGCCTGGAAGTAGCTCCCGTTGTCTCCCGCCGGAAGCAACCCAAGGCGCTTCACCTCGGCGGCGATCATATCGGTCCCCTTCATATTCCCTACGCGACCGACCTGTCGGCCGAGCATGGAATCATCAGCGAACTGGTAGAGCCGGATTTGCAGGTCACGCACGTCAATGGCAGCCTTGGTGCGCGCGGGCTTCACCGTGGCCGGATTCCCGTACGCGTTGGTCTTGGCGGCGCCCTGCGCTAGCCCAAGCGCGGGGAGGCACGCCACGCCGCTCACAGCGGCCGCACAGAACAGCTGGGCGAGCCCGAAGGGTCGCATGGTGGCTCCAGGGAGAAGGCGGGAGGAACGCGAACCATTGCACCCTACGTGATGAACGGACCTCACGTTCACGCCGCGCCCTCACAACAGGCGGAGGCGGGAACGAGAGGCCATATTGGGCGACGGTCCCTTTCCCCGAATATACGCTATGTCGCTCATCGTGTCCCTGCTCGTGCAGTCGGCCGGTTTCCAGCCGCCCCTGCCCCCCGCTACGTACCAGATCCTGCGTGCGGAGCATGCACGTGGCGCAGACCTCCGCCCACTCGACTCCGCGTTGGTGAGCGGCAATGCCGCGCAGCAACGTCTCGCCGTGCGTGCCATCGGCCGTTTTGAACAGACCGCGCTGGAGCCCAAGGTCATTCCCTTGCTCACCGCCCGGTCGCCAGGGGTTCGCCGTGAAGCGGTGTATGCCCTGGGGCAAATGCGGTCACGTTTTGACCTCGCGACGCTCCTGACCACCGAGCGCGACGCCAGCGTGCGGGCCGCGATCTACGAAACCCTGGGACGCCTCGCCACCGCTGGGGAATCCGCCACCGCCACCGCGCACACTGCCACCGCGCAGCGGCTCGCGGAGGGGCTTCGCGAGTCACCCCTGGAGGTCCGCGCCGGTGCCGCACGGGGCATGGAATCGTTGCTCCGCCGTACGGCGCGCCAGCACCCCCCCGGCGCCGAGACACTTCAGGCGCTGCGCGATGCGGTGCGTCGCAACACCGACGCGGACACGCGACAGCTGCTGTTGCTGGCGCTCACGGCGGCAAACGATCGCGATGCGACCACCGTGGCCCTCGCCCTGCGCGACACGAGTGCCGAAGTCCGGCGCGTGGCCGTCGCGCTGGGCCGGCAATGGGTGAACGACCGGGCGCCGATGGTGCGCTGGCAGGCGCTCCGCGTGGCGGGAACCTGCGCCCGCGCCGCCGCACACGTGCGCGATACCAGTGAGCATGTCGCCCTGTTGGCGCTTGATCTGTTGGGTGACCTCAACTGCACCGATAGCCTCTCACAAGCAGCACTCGAAGGGGAGAGTCGCGCCGGTGCGTCGTGGCGCCATCAGGCCCATGCCGCCGTATCGATGGCCAAAGTTGCACCGGCACGTGCATCGGCGGTGATGCAGCGCCTTGCTGCCTCCACCACCTGGCAGGCGCGCGTCTACGCCGCCAATACCGCGCGGCGTTTACAGGATAGCGCGATGCTGGAGCTCTTATCTCGCGATGCCGAGCCCAACGTCGCGATTGCAGCCATGACCACGCGCGAACACGCACTTCGTGCACTGTCCAGTACGCACGCCGGACTGGTGCTCGCCGCCGCCACCCAACTCAAGCGTGATCCCAACCTTGCGCTCGTGCTCCCACAGCTCCGTACGGCCTTCGACCGGTTCACCGCCATGCATCGGGTGAGCCTTCGCGATCCGCGTGCGGCGCTGTTGGAGCGTATCGGGGAAGCGGCGGATAGCAGCAGCATCAGCTGGTTACGCGAGCGCCTCACGGATGCCGATCCTGCCATCGCCGCGAGCGCTGCGTCATATCTCTCAACGCGCACTGGCACCACGGTACCGCCTGGTACCATCCGCTATGAGCCCGCACCCTTCCCAAGCATTGAGGCGCTGCGCGGGCTCGCCGGCGCCACCGCCACCATGCGCATTAAGGGCGTGGGCACGGTGGAACTGGCCTTCCGCTTCGACGACGCGCCCATGGCCGTGCACACGATTGTCTCGTTGGCAGCGGCAGGCAAGTTCAATGGACTCACCTTCCATCGCATCGTTCCCAATTTCGTAATTCAAGGTGGCAGCCCGGGTGCGGATGAGTACGATCCCCTCACCGATACGTTCATGCGCGATGAAGTCGGCACGGCGCGGAATAATCGCGGCAGCCTCGGCATCAGTACGCGTGGGCGCGACACGGGCGACGGACAGATCTACGTCAACCTGGTGAACAATTTCCGACTGGATCACGACTACACCGTGTTCGCCAACGTCACGCGCGGCCTTGCCGTCATTGACCGTGTGCAGGAAGGTGACGTCATTGAATCCATCGTAGTACACCGCTCCTCGACCTCTGCCCCTCGCCGTCCGTGATGCTTGCGCCCATGCTGTTTCCACTGCTGCACACCGCCGCGTTGTCCGTCAGCCTCGTCACGGCGCCGGTGGCCACGGCCATACAGCCCGACACGAGCGCCCTGCGTGGTGCACGGCAGCCGGCCAGCTCGCGCACCGGTGCGCTGGTCTTTGCGCACGACGGACAGCTGTATCTCCAACGCACCATGGGCGGTGCGGTGGAACAGCTCACCTCCGGGTCGGCGTGGCATCGTGATCCAACGTGGAGCGCCGATGGCGAGGCCATTGTCTTCGCCTCCGACTCCATGGGCAACTACGATCTGTGGCGCATGCCAGTGAAGGCATCGCCCGGCAGCGGTATGGCGGCAGCCTCGTTAACCCGACTCACCACCAGCACCGCACACGAGACCTCGCCCACGGTTGGTCCCGATGGGAGGGTGGCCTTCGTGCGCGGGAGCGGTGGTGCTACGCGCCTCTGGATCCGGCGCGCTGATGGAACGGAGCAGCGCGTCACGAACACGGAGCAGACCGAGCGCGCACCGCGGCTCTCTCCCGATGGCACCCGCATGGCCTACATCGTGATCACCGAAGCGGGACGACGGGTCGTTGTGCAGGCGATGGGCGCGGACACGCCAAACGCGCCCATCCGTACCGCCAGCAGCGATGGCACCGTGGAGTCGGTGGCGTGGTCACCCGATGGACGGTTGGCGGTGTCTACGCGCAGCGGCGTCTATGCCGTGGCACCCGATGGGGCCTTCAGTGCGCTGGTGTCGAAAGCCCACGGGGATGTGGACTGGTCGGCCGATGGACGCCTCATCACCATCGCCGAGTACAGCGAAGTCGTCGTGAGCTATAACGGGGATCCCGATCGGGGATTGGATCGCAGTGCCACCGAACGGTTCGCGCCACCGGCAACGACTGGCGATGCCCTGATTCGCGTGCTGGCGCCGGCGCCGCCTGATGCCGGTCGTGTGGCCGCGGTGACCGCGCTCCCCACCAATCGTGCGCTGCGCAATGCCGCCGCGTTTGATCGCCTGTGGGAGCGTATGGCGCGCACGTACTTCAGTGGGGCCAACGCCACCCCGCAACGGACGCAGTGGGACGCGGTACGTGCGGCGTATCGTCCACGTGCACTGGCCGCCACCTCCGATAGCGGGCTACAGCGCGTCCTGTATGAAACCCAGCAGGCGCGACCGCCGTTGCGCGCCGAGGCACAAGGGCGTGTGGGGGTGTCGAGTGCACACCCCGTGTCCACCGAAGCTGGTCTTGAGATCATACGGCGCGGTGGCAACGTCATCGACGCGGCAGTGGCGGTCAGCTTTGCCCTGGGCGTAGTAGAGCCCGATGCCAGTGGCATTGCGGGGTATGGGGAAATGGTGATCGCGCTCAAGGGACGCGCCACGCCCACCGTCATCGAGTTCATGAGCCGCGTGCCGGAAGAGGGCGGACTGACAAACACGTCGCTGCTGGTGAACGGTCGTTATCCAAGCGACGGCCCGGTGCTGGTGAACGTGCCGGGCACCGTGGCTGGCATGTATACCGCGTGGCAGAAGTACGGCAGTAAGAAGGTGCCGTGGGCCGACCTGCTGGCGCCCGCCATTCG
Source organism: Gemmatimonadota bacterium (assembly GCA_947463135.1). Lineage (GTDB taxonomy): Bacteria > Gemmatimonadota > Gemmatimonadetes > Gemmatimonadales > Gemmatimonadaceae > Gemmatimonas. Next base: position 6,524 of record CANHTA010000092.1, on the reverse strand, counting down.
CGCCGCGCGCAACGGCTACGAGGTGAGCCAGGGACTCGCCACCACGCTGGCCACCGAGCGCGAACACTTCGCGAAGTACGAAGGCAGTCGCGCGCTCTTTTTCCGGAACGGGCAGCCCATGGTGGCCGGCGACACCGTGAAAAACCCGGATCTGGCGTGGGTGCTCGAACAAATTGCCGCCAAGGGCGCCGATGGCTTTTACAAAGGCGAGGTGGCCACCAAGTGGGTCACCGATCTGCGCGGGAAGGGCAACGCCATGAAGCTGTCGGATCTCGCGCGCTACTTCGCGCCTGAGCGTGAGTCCATCAGCGGCACCTACCGCAACTACACGATTTACTCGAGCGCGCCGCCGGTGAGTGGCGGCGCGGAACTGGTGGCGCGGCTCAATCTGCTGGAGCAGTCGCCCGCCCCCTCGCGCACGGGAAAGCGCTACACCGACGACCCGGCCTCGTTGCACGCCGCCCTGTCGGCGTGGTTCCTCGTGCCGTCGTCGCGCAATCGCATCGCCGATCCCGCCATGTGGCCCATCGATGTGGCACCCATCGTGAACAAGGATACGGCGCGACTGCGCTGGCGCTGCTTTGATGCCAACAAGGCGCTCACGCCAGCGGCGGTGCGTGGTGAAACGCTGCCCTGCCTGCCGAAGACGGCGCCCGCCGCGTTACCGGCCGCGGCTCCGGCCAAGCCGGCCGATGCGCCGCTCGACGTCGCGACCACGGCATCGCCGTGCGGCGACGAACACGCCGCGGAGATGACCGTGTGCCACGCGGCCGGCACGACATCATTCGCCGTAGCCGACAACGAGGGGAATGCGGTGTCGGTCACGCAGACCCTCGGCACCTGGGGCGGCAACTTCTACGTAACGCCGGGGCTCGGCTTCCTGAGTAACGACAAGCTCACCAGCTACGGCACCGACGCCACGCAGTACGGCTCTCGGTTGCCATTCGCGCGTCACGGCAGCACGCTCGCCCCAACAATCGCGTACAAGAACGGCAAGCCATTCATCGCGGTTGGCGCCGCCGGCAATGCGTGGATCACGTCGGCCGTGTATCAAACGCTACTCGGTGTGCTCGACTACAATCTGGGCCCGCAGGCGGCGCTCGAGCTCCCGCGCTATCTGCCGGGCGGTGGCGCACCGGCCGGGACGCCGGGCGCCGTATCGGGTGCGCCGGTGCCGTACACGCTGCAACTGGAAGACGGCTTCTCTCCCACGGTGATCGCGCGCCTGCGTGCGCTCGGCTACGACCTCAACTTCGTGTCGCTGCCCGGCGAACTGCGCGAGGGATACGGCGCGGCGGTGCGCATGGACGGCACGGTGGTCACCGCCGGCGCCGACCCGAGACGGGCCGGCGCGGCGGGGGCAATTGCCGGCACCAAAAAGTAGCGCGCGTCCTACGGCTTCATACTCGGCGCCTTCTCCTTGTTCCACACGAACCGCTTGAGGAACTCGCCCATGCGGTCGAAGGTGTCAATCCAGTTCGCGTGTATCATCGACTCGTGCAGGTCATCCGGCACCACAATGAGTTCGTGATACACGTCGCGGGCGCGAAGGAGCTGCACTAAACCGACGGTCTGTGCAAAATCCACATTGCGATCATCATCACCATGCACCAGAAAAACCGGCGACGTCCACGTATCCATGGCACCCACGGCTGACGACCGAAAGGCCAGATTCGCCGTGTCGATCACGTTGCCATACAGGTGTACACCCGCGAGATCGGCACCAGCCACAAAGATGTCGGAGTTCCGCGCCAGCGCCTGCGACGTGAGCAGACCGCCGTACGAGAGTCCCCAGATGCCCACACGCGTGGGATCGACGTCGGCCCGCCCCTGCAGGTACTTCGCACCAGCCACCACATCCTGATACTCCGAGTTCCCACGGCCCTGCGTGTTGGGTGCATTGGCGAAGCTCTTTCCATACCCAACACCACTGCGGTAGTTGATGGAGAGCACGATGTAGCCCTGATCGGCCAGCCACTGATTCACGGCGTATGCCCAGTGGTAGAACTGCATGTAGTGGTACCCCGGCATCATTTGACGACGCGGGCCACCGTGCACAAAGATCAACGCCGGGCGCTTCTCACCGGCTTTCATATCCTTCGGCAGAAAGAGCGTATTGCTGAGGGCCAGCCCATCGGCCGCCTTCGTTGCCACCACCTCCGGCACGACATGCTTCGCCGTGGGGAACGCGGCCCCCAGCGTGGGGAAGATACGCCGAGGGGCACCACCCGCCGTGGGCACGATGGCGATAGATGCCGGCGTGCGTGCGTCGAATGAGATCACCGCCAGCGAGGCGCCGCTGGCGAGCGGCTGCGGATACGTCTCGATGCCACTCCCCGAAGAGACCCGGCGCGGCGTGCCCCCCGATGTCGATACCGCCCAGATATGGCGCCGCTCGATGTCGGTCGCATTGGTGCAGTAGTACAGCGTGTGTCCGCCGTCTTTGGAGAGCGCAACCGACGTGGCGTCCTCAATCATGCCGTCCGTGCTGGTAAGCACGCTAGGTTCGCCGCCGCTCACTGGAATGCGGTACCACCGATCCCACTCGTCCTTGGGGACGTTCACCGGGAAGATCACGCTGTTTCCCGCCCACGTCATATTGGCGAGCGACGTGAACACGCTCTCACCGGGGGCATTCCGCCACACCCGTGTGCTCTTCCCCGTCACCACGTCGGCGATCATCAACTCCAACGTGTGTCCGCCGGCAAAGGTGGCCGTATAGAAGCCCGGTGAGCGACGGAGCCCCGTGCCATCCGCGTCTGGCCGACCCGTCGTGGCCGCGCGAAGGGCACCACCGGCTCCAGCCGCACAGCCGCCAGAGGGATTGCCCACCAGTGACGTGGTATTCGCACTCACGGCCGCACCGGCAGGATTTCCAATACCGCCGGCACCACGTTGCTGCTGGTTTCCAAATGGTGTTCCCGGCCGGCGATAAAACGCCAGCCGCTTGCTATCAGGCGACCAGGTGGGTCCGCCGTCGCAGTCCACACTTGGCGCGAGGTACGTCACCGTGCGTGTGGAGACGTCGTACACCGCCACAAACGCGTGATTTTCACGGTCGCTCACAAACGCCACGCGCCTGCCGTCGGGTGACCACGTGGGCGTACCGTTCCGCCCCCACGCTTGAATAAACGGCACTCCACCCGTGTCCATCGCCGTAACCGTGGCGCCGCGCATCACGCGGGCGTGGTAAATCTGCCCGTTGCGGGTGAACAGCACCGTACGACCGTCTGGTGACAATTGGGGAGCGGCCCCTTCGGCGACACGCCATGCGGGACCTCCCGTGGAGCGCACCGCCCAAATCGCGCGTTCCGCCCCGCTGGGATCATGCGAGGGATTCGCCACCCATCCAAACCGGTTCGGCGCCGACCCGCGGACAAACACAATGATGCGGCCATCGTCCGAGACCTTCACATCAGTCAGATCGGTACCATCGTCGCGAAGAAAATTCGTCACGCGCACCGCACGGAAATCGGGGGCCGCGGCGGTGTACACATTGCGGAGACCACGGTCATACACCATCCACGCAATGCGGTCTGCGTTCCGCGCAGACGCGAGCGTGAGCGGCGAGGCCGGTGACAAAAACGGGGCAATGGTGGGGACGCCCACCTGTTGAGCCAACGCCACCGCAGGCCACGCAACCGCACTGGCCGCACACACGGTAGCAACAACGCCGGTGAGCCACGCCGGACCACCGGTGCGGCGTCGCGAGCACGCAAAGAGCATAAGAGGGGAGGTTAAGGTCTCCCCGAAATTACGTCCCGCCGTGGCCTCGTGCTGGCATGCGGCCCACCGATAGCACCACCGGTTGCTGCGCCTGCTGGACGCGCGGCACAACCTGCAGCCGTACGCGCAGCGTGACCCGCCCATCACGTGGAGCGGTCAACGCCACCTCAGGGATCGCCTCACGGAGCGCCGGCGGCGTGGCAGCCGGTGGGGCCTCGTCAAAGGAAAGCTGCACGGTGCCTTCACCCTGCAAGGCGCGCGCGCGCACCACATCCCCGGAGCGCACGGGCACCCGCAACTTGTAATCAACCCGAGCCAGAACGGGCAGAAGGATGGTCACCTGCGGGCAGGCGTCAGTCACGGTGAGGAGCTGATCGGGGAAGTCGCGCACGAGCGGCATCGCCATGGCCCGCGCCGAATCGGCCGGAGGCAAAGCGCCGCGATCGTCATTAGGAACTCCGGTGCCCACCCGGAACAGCTGCATGAGGCTGTCGAGGCCATAGGGACTTGGACGCACCGCGGCCTCAATCAGCGAGTCGGCGGCGCCCGCTGGAATCGGACGCGCAGGATCCGACGTCACCGGCCAACGCACACTGATGCGGCGTGACCCATCGTGGCTGATCCCTTCAAACAGGTAGTAGCCCTGTGCGCCGGGCACGAGGTAGCGCACGCCACTCACACTGTCACCGTGAATCAACCGGATGGCGAGTGGCGGCATGGTGGTATCAATCGGCAGCCCGTAGGGGATCGCCACCGCCGCTTCGCTGCGCGTGACGAGATGCCCACACACGCGCGCCGTCATCCGGTCATCGCCCCGTGGCGCGACGAGGAGGCGCACCGCACTGTCCCCTCGGCTCCGCCCCTCCCACCGCCCCTGCGATGCCACGAGCGTGAGCCCCAACGCCGACGGAAGCACGGGGGCAACCGACGAGCTGCCGGACGCCCGTACGGTGCGCGGCGGCCGGTCTTGGCAGCCAAGGAGAACGACAGCGCAGGCGAGCACACTACGGTACCCGCGCATAGACCATCGACAGCGAATTGGCATACCCCAAAGAAATCCGGAAGACGAGGGAGAAGCCAGAGAGGCCGAACGCATCTGCGCTCGGCCTCTCTCGTCCTTCACCTACAGTGGCAGTACAAGAACCGCCAACTCAGCGCACAACTCAGGGAGGCGTGGGGCTGTTGGCCGCGCCACTGCCACCAAAGGTGTAGAAAGCCTGATTCTTCACCGCGAGTTCCTTCGCCGGCACCGGCATTTCCCGAGGCGTACCGGTGAGCAGGCCATTGGGCACGCGACGACGCTGGTAGTAGGAGACCGAGCCAAGGCCAAGCAGTTCGATTTCCTGCTCATAAATGAGCTTCTGCAGGAGCGACGCCTGCCCTTCGGCCGCCGTGGCCGCCGACAAGCCGCCACGGTCAACCCGCGTGTTGTTAATCAGATTCGCGGCCGTGGTCAGGTTACCGCCGGAACGACGCAGCTCCGCCTCTGCCCACAGCAAGTCGTTCTGATGACGGCTGATTACCGGCGCCACACCGAATCCGCCATAAATGGCGTTGGGAGACTGCTCACCGGACTTGTCGTAGCGGACATGGCCGATGTTGGACTGGTGGTACATGCCGCGATCCGGACGGAAGATCTCCTCCGTGGAGTACACGAAGTCAGAGCCACCCCGCGCCGTTTTCGGGATCACACCGAAGTAACCGGCGAAGTCTTCGTCATCGGGACCGAAGGAGCCGTCACCGAGCCGCCTGTCGGCCGAATTCGGGCGCGAGTTGCCGCCGTTGGGGTACGGAGTGCGCTGCGTGGCCGGATCGAGCAGGTTCGCCACGCGCGTATGCACGCGGCCGCCGTCGAAGGCGTTAAACCAATACAGAATCTCGTGGCACCACGAACTGCAGCCGTCACCCGTGAAGTTGAAATCGAACTTCGCTCCGGAGGAAATACCACCGGCCGCCAGCGCGGACACCGCCGCCCAATCCACCGCGGTATTCTCTTCCGGCGTGCGGGGATAGTAGGCGAGTGTCATGGCCGACATCGTCCGGGCCAGCTGGGCAATTTGCACGTTGGTGTAGGACGTGCCGTTGGTCCAACCGGTTGGCGTAGTGAAGGTATTCGCGGTGGCCAATGTGGCGGCCTGCGCGAATGAGGCCACCGCCGCATCACGCACCTGCTTCCGCGTCTGATACGCCAGCGTGGTGAGATCGGTGTTCTCGTCGATCACGTACCCCTTGTCGTAGTTGAGCGCGATGCCCATGAGCGAGGCACCCCGCATCAACTGCGCAATCGTTTCGGCCCGTTTGGTGTTCGCGGCGTTCGTAATAACCAGGTTGTTCTTCCGAATCGCCGTGAGCACGTCAACCGCCGATGACAAGGTGGTGTAGTACCCCTGCCAGTAGCCAATGATCGTGGTGCGTCCAGCCGACGCCAAGTCGTTCTGATACGCGCGCGTGTTGCGCGTCCCGTCCGCATCAATGGACGAGTAGAAGTTCATGTTGTAGTTGTTCCACGAGGCCGCATACGTCTGCGCCATGGTAACGAGGGGCCCACCCCCTTCCATACCGTCGTAGGTGTTAAACCACGAGCGCATCGTGCCACCGGCCACCGCTTCAATCGCGGCGGGGTCGGCGAGGGCGCGCTTGGCATCGGGCGCGTTCGGGTTCTCCACGTCGAGCGTGTTGCAGCCGGCGAGGAGCAACGCCCCCATGCCGACCGCGAGCGTGCGATTTCGCATGAATTGAAAACTCCGGGTAGCGGCGATCACAGTCCAAGCTCCAGCATGAACGTGAACGTCTTGAAG
>CANHTA010000091.1 GCA_947463135.1 Gemmatimonadota bacterium | reverse complement strand
GTGGAAACCGGCTCGCAGGTGAAGGTTGGTGATTTGCTGGTGCAGATCGACACGCGCGACGTGAAAAACCAGTACGATCAGGCGGCAGCGGATCTGCGCAGTGCCGAGGCGGGCATTGCCGTGGCTCAGGCACAGAAACAGCGCTCGGACGAACTGTTCAAGTCGCGCGTGATTACCACGCAGGAGTATGAAGCCGCGCAGCTCGCGCTGACGCAGGCCCAAGGCGCGATGGTGCGCGCCACCACCAACGTGGATCTGGCGAAACAGCGCCTCGAAGATGCCACCGTCGTGGCGCCGGTGAATGGCACGATCATCGACAAACCCGTGTCTCTGGGTCAGGTGATCGCCTCGGCCACCGGGTCGGTGTCCGGCGGCACCACGCTGCTCAAGATGGCCGACCTCACCAAAGTGCGGGTGCGCGCACTCGTGAATGAAACGGATATCGGCAAGGTCCGCCCCGGACAGTCCACGCGCGTCACCGTTGATGCCTATCCCGAACGGCCGTTTCAGGGTGTCGTAGAGAAGATCGAGCCGCAGGCGGTGGTGCAGCAGAGCGTCACCATGTTCCCCGTCATTGTCTCGCTGGACAACCGTGACGGGCTGCTCAAGCCCGGTATGAACGGCGAGGTGTCTATGCTCATCGAGCGGCGCACCAATGTGCTGGCCGTGAGCAACGACGCCGTACGCACGGTTCGGGAAGCCGCCGTGGCCGCCACCTTCGTGGGGCTCAACCCGGATAGCGTGACCGCGCAGGTGCGTACCCTGCAGGCCGCCATGCGAACCCCGGGGGGCAGTACGGACCGTGAGCCACCAGCCGGTGACACCCCCTCCGTGAAGTCTGTGCCGCGCCGCACCACGGCGGCTGGCACAGCGGCGGGTGGGACAGCGGGGGCCCCCACGGCGATCGCCGCAACGCCCGGCGGGCGTCCGTCCAATGGCAATGCCACCCGGGTGCGGACGGCTCTGGTGTTCGTGGAAGAGGCGCCGGGGAAGTTCAGCCCGCGGCTCGTGCGGCTGGGGGCGTCCGACTACGACTACTCCGAGGTCATCTCGGGGCTCACCGAAGGGGAGAAAGTCGCCACCCTCGCGGTGCAAGCGCTGCAGGCCAAGCGGGACCAGCAGAACGATCGCTTCCGTAGCATGACGGGCGCTGGCGGGATGCCGGGGGCCACACCCACATCCACGCCGGCCGCCGGCACTGGTAGCAGCGGGCGCCCCCCCGGAGGACGCTGACATGCTGTACGCCGAGACCATTCGGGTGGCGCTCGGTGCGCTTCGAGCCAATAAGCTCCGCTCCGTGCTCACGATGCTCGGTATCGTGATCGGTGTGGGGGCTGTGATCGCCATGGACGGCATCGGCCGCGGCGCACAGGAGTCGATCAAGGATCGGATCACGGCGCTTGGTACGACCCTCTTAACCGTGACCCCCGGGCAGGTGCGCGGGGTTGGCGGCGTGGCGGCCGAGGCGGATCGTGCCAAACTCACCATGGCCGATGCCGCCGCGCTTGAGGAACAGGCCAATCTGGTGACGGCGGTGCAACCGGAGATGTCGCGGCAGTTGCAACTGCAGTTCCAAGCCAAAAATGCCAGCACGCAGGTGGTTGGCACCTCGGCGAACTACCTCACGGTGCGCAAGTACGAGCTGGTTGGCGGTCGCATGTTCACCACGCAGGAGGATCTGGGGAAGCAGCGCGTGGCCGTGGTTGGTCCAGCGGTGCTCACCAACCTCGGCATCGAGAATCCCGACGCCATCATCGGCGAAACGGTTCGCATTCGCGGCATTCAGTTCACCGTGCTCGGTGTCCTCAAGTCGAAGGGGCAAACCTCACCGTTTCAGAATCCCGACGATCAGGTGCTGATCCCGCTGAACACCGCGCGCTTTCGCGTGCTGGGCACCGATCGGATCCGGTCGATTTCCGTGTTAGCCACGTCGGAGGAGAAGATTCCCGAAGCGATGGCCGAGATTCAGAAGATCATCCGGCGCGAGCACCGCCTGCCGCGCGAGCGCGACGACGACTTCACCATCCGCAATCAAGCCGACTTCCTCACCACGTTTGCCGAAACCAGCAAAGTCTTCGGATCGCTGCTGGCCGGTATCGCGGCGGTCTCGCTGGTGGTGGGTGGGATTGGCATCATGAACATCATGCTGGTGTCGGTAACCGAGCGGACCCGCGAGATCGGTGTGCGCAAAGCGCTCGGCGCCACCCGCAACAACATCCTCTTTCAGTTTCTCATTGAGGCGGTGGTGCTGTGCCTCGTGGGTGGAGCGATCGGGGTGGGCATCGGCAGCGGCGGGGCCATGCTCATCAGTCGCCTGTTTGCCTGGAATACCTCCATCAGCTCGCAGTCCGTGGTGATGGCCTTTGCGTTCTCTGCCGTCGTGGGGGTGGTGTTCGGCGTGTGGCCGGCCCGGCGTGCCTCGAAGCTCGACCCGATCATGGCGCTTCGGTACGAATAGGGCGGCGGAGCCCCCGCCGCACGGCCCGCCGACACGGCGCACCGACACGGCGCACCGACATTTCGTCCCGCTCCCTGTTTCCCGGTGCCACCATAGTACATTTCGGTTTCGACCCGAATCATGCCAAGCGACCAAACTCCTCAGGCCTCGGTGACCCCACCCGAGGCCGTCTCCGATAGCAATGCGGCCGGCAGTAGTGCCCCGCCGCCTTCCACGTCCGATGCAATCCGGCATCCGACGGGCGCCTCCGTCACCCCGTCCGCGGCCGCCAATGCCGTAGACGCCCCTCTCGGCGCCGAAATTCGCTCAAACACGGGCATGTTCCCCGTCCAGTCGCCATTGCGGAAGGAAGGGCATCATGAGAACCCCACCGGGAAGCGGCTCGCCATCCTGACGCTCACCGCGCTGGGCGTGGTGTACGGGGATATCGGCACGAGTCCCCTGTACTCGATCAAAGAGTGCTTCAGTCCACTGTACGGACTCCAGCCCACGCGGGACAATGTGTTCGGCATCCTCTCGCTGATCGTGTGGGCGCTCACCCTCGTGATCACCGTGAAGTATGTGAGCTTCGTCCTCCGCGCCGACAATCGCGGCGAAGGGGGACAGTTTGCGATGCTCGCCTTGATCTTCCCACGGGGCACGCCAACCGGCTTCAAACGCGGTGGCCTGTTTGTCGCGCTCGCGCTCTTTGGCACCGCCCTGCTGTACGGTGACGGCATCATCACCCCCGCCATGAGCGTGTTGGGAGCCATGGAAGGGCTTGAGATCGCGGTGCCCAGTGTGGCGCAGTACATCGTACCCATCACCGTCGTCATCCTCACGTCACTGTTTGCCGTGCAGCGATTCGGCACCGACCTGATGGGGAAAGCCTTCGGGCCCATCATGTTGTTGTGGTTCATCGTGATCGCGTCCCTTGGCGCGCGTGAGCTGTTGCAGTCGCCGTGGATTCTGGGCGCCGTGAACCCGATGTATGCGTTCCACTTTATCCAGCTGCACGGATCACTGGCGTTCCTGGTCCTTGGTTCGGTGGTCCTCGTGATCACCGGCGGCGAAGCGCTCTATGCCGACATGGGCCACTTTGGCATCCGGCCCATCCGCGCCGCGTGGCTGTTGCTGGTATTCCCGGCGCTGCTGCTCAACTATTTCGGTCAGGGGGCGCTGCTCGTCCGCAATCCGGCCGCGGTGGAGAACCCCTTCTTTCTGCTCGCGCCCAAGGCGCTGCTGCTGCCGCTCATCGTGCTGGCCACGATGGCAGCAATCGTGGCGTCGCAGGCCATGATCTCCGGGGCGTACTCCGTGACCCGTCAGGGCATTGCCCTGGGCTTCATTCCGCGCCTCGAAATTCAGCACACCTCCACGCAGGAGGAAGGCCAGATCTACATCCCCGAGGTGAACTATTTCATCGCGGTGGGTTGCCTGATTGTGGTCGTGCTCTTCAAGAACACCTCATCGCTTGGTGCCGCGTACGGCATTGCCGTGACGGGCACCATGCTCATCACCAGCGTCCTCTTTTACATCGTGGCCCGTATCCGCTTCCGCTGGAAGTGGTGGCAGGCGGCCGCGCTGTCGTCGGTGTTCCTGATCGTTGACCTCGCGTTCTTCAGCGCCAATGTGGTCAAGCTGGTGAACGGTGGATGGGTGCCGATGGCATTGGGTGTGGTGCTGTTCCTGTTGATGCTCACGTGGAAGCGCGGCCGCGCGCTCTTGAATTCGCGATTGGCCGAAGGCACCATGCCCATTGGCTTGTTCCTTGAGGGGGTCGAGAAGTCGAGTGTGTATCGCGTGCCGGGCACCGCGGTGTTCATGACCGGCAGTCACGACGGGGTGCCGCCGGTGCTGCTGCATCATCTGAAGCACAACAAGGTGCTGCACGAACGCGTGCTGTTGGTATCCGTCATTACCGCCGATGTACCGGAAACGAGCGCCGCCGAGCGCGTACGCGTCATGCCGCTGGGTCACGGGTTCTGGCGTGTGGTGGCGTCGTATGGCTTCATGCAAACCCCCAACGTCCCCAACGTCCTCGAAGTGGTGGACCAGATGGGGATCCGCTGCAAACCGATGGAGACCAGTTATTTCCTCGGCCGCGAGCGACTGATTCCCGTAGCCGGACGGCCGGGCGATACGGTGTCCCTTTCGCGGTGGCGGAAAGTCATCTTCGCGATCATGGCCCGCAACGCGCGATCCGCAACCGAGTTCTTTTGCATTCCGCCAAACCGCGTGGTTGAACTCGGAACGCAGATCGAGTTCTAGGCAGCGCTGGCGTTCCGCATCTGGTGCCGTCTCATGGCTGCGCCGTGCGTTCAACCGGCTGCAACTGTCGGCGTGTCCATTTGTTGAGTATCAGTTCGGCATGCGCATCATTGGCCCGCCGACTTTCCTGCAATGACGATCCCCCGCGACAGGGCTGATGTATCGCGGTGGTCCCTGCTTGGTACGCAATGGACACTTCAGCAGAAGTGAGCCCACCGCGGGCTCCGGTGGGCGCCGTGGTGCCGCTTCCCGCGGCACAACGCGCGCTGCTTGAATGGAATCCCCATTCGCAGCTGGTGCTCGATGCGGACCTACGCATCCGTTACGTGAATCAGGCCGCACTCGCCTTTGCCGTGATGGAACAGGACGCCCTCATTGGGCGATCGCTCTGGGAAGGCTTCCCCGCGTATACGGCGTCGATCGTACAGGAGGCGTGCGATCGCTGCCGTGCAACAGGGGCAGCCGCACACACGGAGCGCTACGATCACGAGCGCGATCAGTGGTTATCGGCCACCGTATTTCCGGCAGCGGATGACCTGGTTGCCATACTCAATGACATCACGGAGCAATTGCGTGGCGAAAAGGAACGCGCGCGCATGGATGCACAGCTGCAACAGGCCCAGAAGCTTGAGTCTCTCGGCGTGCTCGCGGGGGGGATCGCGCACGACTTCAACAATCTGCTGGTTGGCATTCTGGGCAATGCCTCGCTTGCGATGCTGGATCTTGAGCCGGGGGCCTTGGCGCGCGAAAGTGTGTCGCAGATTGAACAGGCCGGACAGCGCGCCGCGGAGCTCACCCGCCAGCTGCTGGCGTATGCGGGGAAGGGACGGTACGTGGTGGAGCCAACCGATGCGACGGCGGTGATTTCGGATATGACGTCACTGTTACGTACCGCCATCTCACGCAATGCATCCTTGCAGTTGGACTTGACCACCTCGCTGCCCACCATTGAAGTGGACGTCAATCAGTTCCGACAGGTGCTCATGAATCTTGTCACCAACGCATCGGATGCCTTGGATGGCAATCCCGGTCTCATCCGCATCAGCACCGGTCGTCAGGAGGTATCGCGTGAGTACCTGGCGACCTGCGCGCCAGGCGGAGATGCGCGGCTTGGAACGCACACCTTCGTGGAGGTTCACGATTCCGGAACCGGCATGGATGCTATCACGCGGCAGCGCATGTTCGAGCCGTTTTTCTCCACCAAGTTCACGGGGCGTGGATTGGGCCTTGCGGCCACGATGGGGATCATGCGGAGCCACCATGGCGCGGTCCGTGTGGAGAGTGAGCTGGGCTCCGGCACCACCGTCAGACTGCTGTTCCCGGCATCCGCATCGAGTAGCGGTGAAGGCACAGCCACGGGATTGGAGAGTGAGGCATGGCACGGCGACGGGCAGATTCTGGTTGTGGACGACGAAGCCGGCGTGCGCGCCGTTGCGTCGGCGCTCCTGCGTCGGCGAGGCTTCCGCACGCAGGAGGCGTCTGATGGCGCCATGGCCATGGACATCTTCCGCGCACAGCCTGACGCCTTCGACCTGGTGCTGCTTGATCTCACCATGCCAACGATGGGCGGCGAGGCCACCTTACAAGCCCTGCGCGAGGTGAAGCCCTCGGTGCGGGTCGTGCTGATGAGCGGCCACAATGAGACAGACGTGACGCGTCTCTTTGCCGGGCGCAATTTGTCAGGCTATCTCCAGAAACCGTTCCGTGCAGAAGAACTGTATGCCAGCATCGCACGCTGCCTCCCGGCGTAAACACGCGGCCGCCGGCTGAAGCCGGCGGCCGCGTAGCAGGGCACGTGCGTCACCAACAAGCGGGAGGTTAATCGCCGGCTACGGGTACCGGCTCAAGCCCATCGGCATGACGCACCGCCGCCCTGCTCCCGGTGCGGCGACGCGCCTGCATCTGATCGAGGAGCGTGTACACCACCGGCGTGATGTAGAGCGTAATGAACTGTGAGAATAAGAGGCCGCCGACAACGGCCAGACCAAGCGGCTGACGCGACTCCGCGCCGGCCCCGAAGCCAACGGCGATGGGCAGGGTGCCCATCAGCGCAGCCAGCGTGGTCATCGTGATCGGGCGGAAACGCACCCGCGCCGCTTCAACGATGGCGTCGTGCGCCGACATCTTGAGATCACGCTCGGCTTCAATGGCAAAGTCAATCATCATGATCGCGTTCTTTTTCACCAGACCGATCAACATGATGATGCCCACGTACGAGTACACCCCGAGGTCCTTGCCGAAAATCCATAGGGTGAGCAGTGCGCCAAGCGCGGCGAACGGGAGCCCCGACAGAATCGTGATGGGGTGAATGAAGCTCTCGTACAAAATGCCGAGCACCACATAAATCACGAAGATGGCAACAAAGAGGAGCGCCAGCAGACCACTCTGCGCCTGCGCAAACGCCTGGGTATCGCCGGAGAGTACCGACGTGACGTCGGGTGGCAACACGGCCCGCGCTTCGCGCTGCACCGCATCAACGGCGGTACCGAGTGCCACGTTGGGGCGCGTGGCGAAACTGATTGAGACCGCTGGCAGCTGGCCGTTGTGCTGGATGCTTTGCGGTCCCACGCCCTTCGTGAAGGTGGCCACCGACCCCAGCTGCACGAGATTGCCGGTATTCGAGCGCACATACAGCTGACTGAGTGACGCCGGGTCTTTCTGGAACGCTTCCTTCAGTTCGAGAATCACCTGATACTGATTGGTCTGCGTATAGATCGTGGAGACCTGACGCGATCCGTAGGCGTTGTACAGGGCATTCTCGATCTGCGACGCGCTCAACCCCAAGGCCGATGCCCGCTCGCGGTCGATCTGAATGCCCACCTGTGGATTCCCCACTTGCAGATCGCTGGAGATGTTCTCGAGTTCGGGCAGATCCTTCATGCGGGCTTCGAGCGCGCGGGCGGCCGTATAGAGCTCGGCAATGTCCGGCCCCTGCAGCGACACCTGATACGCACTGTTCCCGCGCCGGCCACCGATGTTGATGGGCGGAGGATTACGGAAAAACACCTGCACCCCCGGCACCCGTGAGGTGGCGCGGGTGAGCTCGCGCATAATCTGATCTACGTGAGGCCGGTTGGGATCTTCGCTGAGCGTGAGTTGCAGCCGGCCGCTGTTGGATCCACCGCCACCAGGTCCACCGCCAATCGAGGCCAAGGTGTATTTCACATTCGGGCTCTTTTCGATGATGGCGGCCACCTCGCGGATCTTTGCCGACAGCGCGTCGAATCCAATGCCTTCCGGCCCTTCAATCGATCCGGACAGACGCCCGGTGTCTTCGGAGGGGAGGAAGCCTTTGGGGATGTACATGAAGAGCCCAACGGTGGCGATCAGCGTGAACGCGCTGAACACCATGGTCAGCCCGCGGCGATTCATGACCCACGCCAGCGAGCGGACATAGGCCCCCTCGGTTGCCTGATACAGTCGCTCAACCGAGCGCCATTTCCCTTCACTCGAGCCGTGCCCTTCCCCTTGGCGTAGGAACCGCGCCGCCAGCATGGGCGTGAGCGTTAACGACACAAACCCGGACACCAGAATCGCCACACCAATGGTCACCGCAAACTCGCGAAACAAACGCCCCACGAGTCCCGGCATGAACAGCAAAGGAATGAACACCGCCACCAGCGACAGCGTCATCGACAGAATCGTGAAGCTGATTTCCTTAGAGCCGTCGAGCGCAGCCTGCAGCGGCGACTTCCCCATTTCCTGATGCCGCACGATGTTCTCGAGCATCACGATGGCATCGTCCACCACGAAACCCACCGCCAACGTGAGGGCCATCAGCGACAGGTTGTCGAGGCTGTAGCCCAACATCCACATCACCGTGCAGGTGCCGATCAAGGAAAACGGCAGGGCCAGCGACGGAATGAGCGTGGCACGGAGGTTCCGGAGGAACAGGAAGATCACCATCACCACCAGCGCAACCGTGAGCAGCAGCGTGAACTTCACATCGTCGACGCTGTGTTCAATCGCGATGGAGCGATCGTAAATCGGCACAATGCTGACACTGGGCGGCAGCTGAGGCTCAAGCTGCTTGAGTACCGCATTGACCCCCTTTGCCACATCAACCGTGTTCACGCCGGGCTGCCGGATGATGGCCAACGCGGTGTTGGCGCGGCCGTTGATCTCGCTCATGCCACGCATGTTCTGCAGGCCGTCGACAACCGTGCCCAGCTCACCCAGTCGAATGGGTGCCCCGTTGCGCATGGCCACCACGAGGTTCCGGAATTCGGTGGCATTGCGCAGCTGACCAGAGGCCTGCAGCGTGAACGACTGGTTCGGTCCCATCAACACGCCGGCAGGAGAATTGGAGTTCCCTTGCGCGATGGCCGACTGCACTTCGTCAATCCCGATGCCGCGCGCCGCCATGGCACCCGGATCCAACTGCACACGCACCGCATACTTGGACGAGCCATACACCTGCACCTGCGCAACGCCGGTCACGGTGGACACCCGTTGCGCGAGGAATGTTTCGGCGTACTCGCTGAGCTCCTGGCGACTGAGCACATCCGAGTTCACGGAAAACATCATGATCGGCGAATCGGCTGCGTTCGCCTTGCTGTACGACGGCGGATTGATGCCCTGCGGCAGTTGGCGCAGTGTTTTCGAGATGGCCGACTGCACATCGCCGGCGGCCTTGTCGATGTCACGATCCAGCGCGAACAGCAGCGTAACATTGGCACTGCCCTGCGAACTGGACGACGTGATGCTTTCAATCCCCGACACCGTGGAGAAGGCCTGCTCCAGTGGAGTCGCCACCGACGTGGCCATCACCTCGGGGCTGGCACCAGGCAACCCGGCCGACACCGTAATGGTGGGATAGTCGATGGTGGGCAGGTCACTCACCGGTAAGGCCCGGTAGGCCACCACACCAAAGGTGAGAATGGCCAGCATGACCAGCGTGGTCATGACGGGTCGCTTGATCCAGATCGCGCTCAGATTCATCGCGTTGCTCCGCGCGGTTGTGACGCGCCATTCCCCGGTTTGCGTGCCCCGCTTGGCCGGTCTTTGGACAAGGCGGAGCGCAGCTCAACCTTGGCGCCATCCTGCAAGCGGTTTTGCCCTTCGACCACAACCTGCTCGCCGCCAACCAGTCCGCTATCGAGCTTCACCCGGGTGCCCGCCGGACGGCCCACTTTCACCATCACCCGCTTGGCCTTCCCGTCTTCCACCACGTACACGAACGCGCCATTGGTGGTGGTCACGACCGCTTCCGCCGGCACGGTAATCGCCTCGCGGTCAACGGCCAGTTCAAGCCCGACCGAGACAAACTGCCCGGGCCACAACGACCGGTTGGTATTCGGTACCCGCGCCTTCAGCAGCACCGTGCCCGTAGCCCGATCAACCGTATTGTCGATAAAGGTGAGCGTACCCATGATTTTGGTGGCGGTGTCGCCGACATTCGGCACCACGGTCACCGGGAGCGGTTTATCCAGCCCCACACGACGGCGCATTTCTTCGAACGCCTGCTCCGGCACGGTAAACCGCACCAGCACCGGTTGGAGTTCATTGATGGTGAGGAGCGGCGGATCGGCCTGCGCCCGCACGAGGCTGCCAACGCGGAGGGTGATCTGGCCGGTGCGGCCGGAAATGGGCGCCGTGATCGTGGTGTTCTCCAGATCGAGGCGCGCCCGCTCCAGCGAGGCCTGGCCAGCGGCCACCGTGGCAGCGAGCGCCGATGCCTCCGCGAAGGTCTGATCGAGCTGCTGCCGCGTCACGTATCCGTCCTTGGCCAGCCCCGCAAAGCGCGCCGAGTCGCCGCGGGCGCGGACCAGGGTGGCCTGATCGCGAGCGAGGGTGCTCTGCAACCGGTCCACTTCGGCACGGAACGGGCGCGCATCAATCTGGAAGAGCGTCTGCCCTTGGCGGACTTCATCGCCCTCGGCGATGGTGACCCGTGTGAGCATGCCGGACACGAGCGATTGCACCGCAACCGTGCGGTTGGGCTCAATTTCTCCGTTGGCGTTCACCACAAAGGGCAGCGGCCCCGCCGTCGCCGTCATCGTGGACACCACGGGGGCGGGACGCGGAGGACGTTGCGGCTCTTTGCAGGCCGCAAATCCCAGCAGAGAAACCGAGGACACCGCCACGAGGCGACGGGTCGAACCGATGGTAAACCGACGCGCACCGCGCGGCGGCAGCTCATTCTGTGGCATTCGCAGGGTCGAACGGCGGATCAGGAAGGACGCTCAACATACGGCTCGACCGACAGCTCGACAGCCGGCAAACGTCACGGGGCTATTGCACTAATTAACGCTCCCGAGCGGCTATTCGTTGCGGCCGCGCCCGGTTACACCACGATGTTCAGCAACCGCTTCGGCACGAAAATCACCTTGCGGACCTCCCCCACGGCAAAACGCGCGATACCCGCGTCGGCCAGGGCGGCGGCCAGCGCGGCCTCCTGCGTGACATCCACCGCCACGCGCAGCTTGCCACGCACTTTGCCATTCACCTGCACCACGAGGTCAACTTCGTCGTCCACCAGCAGCGCCGGATCATACGTCGGCCATCCGGCATCGAACACGCTGCCCGTATGCCCAAGCATCTCCCAGCACTCCTCGGCGAAATGCGGGGCATACGCCGCCACCAACTGCACCAACGGGAGGACCTCCTCACGGTGTACCGCGCGGTCGCCCGCACGCACGTGGTTCAGACACTCCATCATCGCCGCAATCGCCGTGTTGTAGCTCAGCGTGGCCGTATCGTCGCCCACCTTCTTGATGGTGCGATGAAGCTGGCGCTGGAGCTGCGGATCGGTGGCCACATCGGTGCGCGCATCACGTACCGACGCCCACAGCCGGTCGAGGAAGCGGCGCACCCCGCTGATGCCCTGATCACGGAAGTCGCCCCCCTCTTCGTACGGGCCGAGGAACATGAGATACATGCGGAACGCATCGGCGCCCCACTCATCCATGTACACATCCGGATTGATCACATTGCCCTTCGACTTCGACATCTTCGCCCCTTCGCGGATAATCATGCCGTGGGCGCGAAAGCGCGTGAAGGGCTCTTCGAAGTCAATGTGCCCCGCGTCCTTCATCACCATGGTGACAAAACGCGAATACAACAGGTGCAACACGGCGTGCTCATTCCCACCGATGTAGGAATCCACAGGCAACCATCGCTGCGTGGTCTCGGCATCGAAGGCGACATCATCACGCGTGGCACTGGGATACCGCAGGAAATACCACGCGCTATCGAGGAACGTGTCCGACACGTCGGTTTCACGACGGGCCGGTGCGCCGCACGTGGGGCACGGCACGCGATACCACGCTTCGTGACGGGCCAGCGGAGAAATGCCGGAGTCGTCCGGCTTGAAGTCGGCAAGAAACGGCAACGACACCGGCAGCTGCGACTCGGGCACGGGGACGGTGCCACAGCCGTCGCAGTAGATGATCGGGATGGGTGGTCCCCAGTAGCGCTGACGGGAGATGCACCAGTCGTGCAACCGATAGTTCACCACGGGCGACGCATGCCCGCCAGCGGTGAGCCACTCCGTGACGGTGCGCTTTGCATCGGCCACCATCTGACCGTCGAAGGCACCGGAATTCACCAGGCGTCCCTGCGCGTCATCGGTATAGGCGGC
>CANHTA010000090.1 GCA_947463135.1 Gemmatimonadota bacterium | reverse complement strand
TCGGGCTGCGTGACCACGCCCACGACGTCGTGCCCTTCGCCGAGGAGTGCCCGCAGTGGCGGAACGGCGAAGTCGGGGGTGCCCCAGAAGAGAATACGCACAGGTGGGGCGGTCTCCGGTTACGGCGTGGTGATGGATGACGTGGCGTCGCGCTCGGCGGGTAGATCTCCAACGGGGAGTACCCGCAGCAGCTTAGGGTACTTCGCTTTCTCGTAATCCCACTCGCGCATCGCCGCGCGTCGTTTGAGCAGACTGAGCCGGTCGGTAAACATGCGCCCATGCAGGTGGTCGATTTCGTGCTGGAGGCACCGACCCAGCAGGTCATGGCCTTCCACTTCATACCACGTGCCATCGATGTCCTGCGCGCGCACGACCACGCGGGCGAACCGGTTCACATCGGCGTACACCTCGGGCATGGAGAGGCACCCCTCTTCACCGCGCACCGACCCTTCTTTCACCAGGATTTCGGGGTTGATCACCACGAGCCGTGTATCGTCAACCTCCAGCACCGCCAGCCGTTCGCGGCGTCCCACCTGCGGCGCGGCCAGCCCGATCCCCTTGGCCTTGTCCATGGTGTCGAACATGTCGTCCACCAAGCGACGTAACGCTGGTGTGATCTGCTCTACCCGTTCCGTGTCCTGTCGCAGGATTGGCGATCCCAGGACGTGAATATCGAGCAACGCCACGGATCGCTCAGGCTGCCGTGGAGGCGGACGACACACGCGCGATACGGCCGCGCTCCACAATCACCTTGGACTCCCCCGTCTTGATGGTGATGCGATCCTCCATTGAGGCCGCACCATCTTTACCCACGGTGGCAATGTGCACCACGTCACCAACCAGTCCGCCGGCGGTCACAATTTCATCGCCCTTCTTCAGCGCTTCAACGAGCGCGTTGTGCGCCTTCCGCTGGCGCTGCTGCGGCCGGATGAGCACGAAATAAAAGATGGCGAAAATCAGACCATACATGAAAATCATGGAGGCGATCTGGTTGCCGCCACCCAACTGCAGGGCGGCGAAGCTGGCGAGGACAGAGAAGCTCATAGAGTCGTCGATCGGGAGTGATAGCGGGCGAGCCAGTCACGGCTCCAGCCCTGGAATGTGCCGGCCTGAACTGCAGCGCGCGCCTCGCGCATGAGTGCCACAAGGAAATGTACATTGTGGAGGCTCAGGAGGCGCAGGCCGAGGAGCTCTTCTGACACAAAAAGGTGCCGGAGATAGGCCTTCGAGAAGCGGGTGCATGCCGCGCAGCTGCACTCGTCGTCCAGTGGTCCCGGGTCGAGCCGCCACGCTGCGTTCTTGATGCTCCGTCGACCCGTTGTCGTGAAGAAGGCACCGGTTCGCCCCATCCGCGTGGGCGCCACACAGTCGAACAGGTCAACGCCGCGCGCCACCCCCTCCACCAGATCCTCGGGGAAGCCTACGCCCATGAGGTACCGGGGACGGTCGGTGGGGAGGGCGTCGTTGACCACGTCGAGCATGGCGTACATGTCGGGTTTGGCTTCCCCCACGGATAAGCCCCCGATCCCCAGGCCAACCCAGTCGGCCGCGTTCCGGATGGCCAGCGCCGACTCCCGTCGCAGATCGGCGTGAATGCCCCCTTGCACGATGGGGAAGAGTGCCTGCACCGGCGTGGGGGCCTCGGGGTCGTCGCGCAACAGGCGCTCAAACTCCACGCGGCACCGTTCCAGCCAGCGGATGCTGCGTTCCATGGCTTCCCGCGCCAGACCGGCCTCCGTCTGACCGGGGACGACATGGTCGAACTGCATGATGACGTCGGCGCCAAGGTTGCGCTCAATCCGCATCACCGATTCCGGCGTGAACTGCTGCCGCGAGCCGTCCAGATGGCTCCGGAACTCCACGCCCTGCTCGGTGATGGTACGCAGCCCCTCCAGCGAGAATACCTGAAAGCCCCCCGAATCGGTGAGGATGGGGGCATCCCAGTGCATGAAGCGGTGCAGGCCGCCCATAGTGCGGATCATCTCGTCGCCCGGGCGCAGGCGCAGGTGATACGCATTGGCCAGAATCATCGTGGCGCCAAGGCGCTGAAGCTCCTCGGGGTCCAACGACTTCACGGAGGCGAGGGTCCCCACCGGCATGAACTGCGGCGTGTTCACCACGCCGTGCGGCGTCGTGAACTCGCCGGCCCGGGCGTGGCCGTCGGTGGCGGAAAGCTTGAAGGAGAACGTCACGAGGACAATCTAGCGGCACTCACGCGGCACGTGCGCCGCGCGCGCACCGACGCTACAACACGCACATCGCGTCGCCGTACGAGTAAAACCGATACCCGTCGGCCACCGCGGTGCGGTACGCCTGCATCGTGAGGTCGTAGCCCGCAAACGCGGCCACGAGCATGACGAGCGTGGACTTGGGGAGATGGAAGTTGGTGACGAGGTGGTCGACACCGCGCAGTTCGGCTGGTGGACGCAGAAACAGGTTGGTATCGCCCCGGTGCGGGTGGAACACACCGTGGGCGTCAACGGCCGTTTCAAGCGTACGCACGCTGGTGGTCCCAATCGCCCAGACGCGGTTTCCGCGCGCCCGTGCGGCATTCAGCTGCTGCGCGGTGTCCGGTGTGACTTCGCACCACTCCTCGTGCATCACATGCTGCGCGGGATCGTCATCACTCACCGGCCGGAAGGTGCCGGCACCGACATGGAGCAACACGTGGGCAAGCTCGACGCCGCGCCCTTGTAGCGTGGCGAGGAGATCGGGGGTGAAGTGCAACCCCGCAGTGGGTGCTGCCACCGATCCCGGTTGATCGGCGTATACGGTTTGGTACCGTGCAGCATCGGCTGTTTCGTCGGGGCGCTCGATGTAGGGCGGCAAGGGCACATGGCCATACTGCTCAATGGTGCCCGCCACATCGCCCGGCGTGTGCAGGCGCACGATGCGCGTGCGGCGCGGCGTGGTATCCACGATCTCCACGCGAAAGTCGGGCGCAATGGTGACGAATCGCCCCGGACGGAGCTTTCCCCCCGGGTGAATCATGGCCTCGTAATGATCGCCGTCTATTGGACGCAGCAGGAGAATCTCCGCCGGTCCGCCACTCTCGCGCCGTCCAAGCAGGCGCGCCCGGAACACCTTCGTGGTATTCACCACCATCACATCGCCCGCCGGCATCAACTCGGCGATGTCGCGAAAGGTGCGATGCGACATGCTGCCGTCGCGCCGATCGACCACGAGCAAACGACTCGCGTCACGCGGCTCAACGGCGCGCTGCGCGATCCGCTCCTCAGGGAGCTCGTAGTCGTAGTCGGAGGTGCGGCTGCCTTTCGGGGGCAACGCGTCGGCGGGGCGAGGCAATACGGTCATGGACGAGCAGAAAGACAACAGGAACGCCCCGGCAATGCAACAGCCGGGGGCGATTTGGTCATTTACCGAATACGGAATTCGGTGTCGCGCAGCGTTTTCTTCAGGTTCACCAAGTCCGTCACCTCAATGCGAAGCCGGTATCCACCCGTCGGCGTTGCGGAGAGGTCGAGGGAGAGGTATTCCAGCAGCACCGGCAGCGCGGCGCCTTGCCGGTCAAAGGTGATCGCCAATTTGTCGCGCGATGGCTGCGCACGGCCCACCGCACGTCCGAGATTATCGAGGACGCGCACCGCGAAGCCGGTGACGCCATCGCGGTCGGCACGCTCCATCGTAATCGCTACGCGGTACTTCGAAATGCCATCGCGCGGCACCAGATCATACATATCCCAGAGCAGACCGAGCGCACTCCCTCGCGGCACACTCCCCACGTTGGGGGTGATCGTGATGTCGCGCCACCGCGACGGCGGTGCCCCTCCGCTGGGGCGCTCCGGCTTGTCGCCGAGGAGCACGTCGCTCATGCCAAAGCCTGTATTCGTGGCGGGATCGAGGCGCGTCATGGCGCGGGCCCCGCGCCGGCTGTCCGCCTGGAGCGCTTCCACCCGCACCACGTTGATGCCCGGGCCAACCCGTCGTGACCACACCCGGTCGAGTGCACCGCTGCTGCTATCCCGCGCAAAGGACTGCTGATCGGATTCCATGCCGCGGACCTTCACGAACTGATCGAAGACGCGCAGGTCAATGTCAACCGGAACCCGATCCAGCGTGCTGCTGCGCACCAGCGAATCGATGGGGACCCGGGCGGCAATCACCGCATCGCTGGAGTCCGTTCCAGCGCGGAAACGCGTAATGCGGATGGGAATGGAGTCCAGCAACCGCGTGGCCGGCACGTTGGCAAAGGAGACGGGCATGGCATCAATGACCGCCTCCACATACGTGCGATCAAAGAGCGACAGTCGTCCGGTGGCAAAGCCGGGTTGCAGATCAAAGAAAAAGGTGAGCTTGTTGGTGTAGTCCCAGATCAACGTATTGCCACCATCCAAGCGGGTCCGGCTATCGGTTGAGCTGCCCGGAAGGGTCATCTCAAAATCCGGCGGCCCATAGCGCACATACACGTCACCGCGGTCGGTGTCGGCACCACGCAGCGCGAGCTCGTCAACGGTCCAGCGGAAATCGGCAAAGACCACCCGCGCCAGGAACTCCAAGCGAAACTCGTTGTCCTTCGTAAGGGCGAGCGGGTCGCTCATCATCCAGAACATCGCTTCCAACCCGTCGCGCTGCGCCGAGGGGAGCTTGGACCAACTGGTGGTATCACTGATCGGACCGGTGGCGTTTTTGCGCGCGCGTGGCCGCAGAATACGCGCGAGATTGCGCATCCGATTGGCCTCCCCCTCGTCCATGAGCACGAAGGCGCTATCAAACGCCTGGGTGGCGCCGCTCTCATTTCCGGTCCGATGAAAGGCGAGCCCCAGCGCTAACTGGGCCTGATAGTCCAGCGGAAACTGCTGCGCACGTCGTGCGGCGACGGCGGCGAGTTCCTGCCACTGCTTGCGCTCCGCATAGGCCATATACAAATGACGGCTGTAGCGGAGGTTGCTGGAATCGGCCGCAACCGCGCGCGAAAAGAAACCGAATGCGGTGGTGAAATCATTGTCGCCGGTGGGCGGTTCGATTTTCGTGGCAAAGGAATTGATGTAGTCGCGTGCGTTGTTGCGATTCCAGTTGTTCGCGTTGCCTAGCTGTACCTTGTTGTTGTCGCTCGTGAGGCCGCGATTGGCCACCGCATCGTAGCTGCGCCACGCTGCCATTCCGCTTAAGTCGGCCGCTTCGGCGAGTAACAGGCGCTCCCCCGATCGTTCAGCCGCGGTGAGCCCGTCGCGGGCTTGCCCGATGGACGCGAAGCGCATCGTTGAGACGCCCGACTGCAAATTGAAGTAGCTCAGGCTGAGCCAGTACCGTGCACTATCGGGGGCGAGGCTGGTGGCTAAGCGCAGCGAGCTGTCGGCGGCAATCAACAGGCGGATTTTCTTCTGGTCCTTTATGAAATTGGCGTTGCGCGCGCTGCGTGCCTGATTCCACTGCAGCAGGCCGAGCTGATGCCACGCCGCGGCGTCACGCTTGTTGCGGCGCACGGCGGAATCCAACAGGGCCACGGCCCGCGCCGTGTCGCCGGCCGCGGCGATCGAGTCGGCGATGAGCGCCACCGACGCCGGTGGCGGACTCAGTGGCGGACTTGGTTGCGCACGGAGCGGCGCACTGCGCATGGCAAGGATCGCCACGACCATCGCGAGCAGACCACCACCGGCACGGCGTGTGGTACAGCACAGCGCACGCATCGCTGAAGGCCTAGAAGAGCGAGAGATGTTCGCCCGCTCCGGAAGGCGGCGTGTAGCCCAGATGGCGATAGGCATGCGGGGTGGCTATGCGTCCGCGCGGCGTGCGCTGCAAAAATCCATGCTGCACGAGAAATGGTTCATACACCTCTTCAATCGTGCCGGCATCTTCACCAATGGCCGCGGCAATCGTGCCCAGCCCAACCGGGCCGCCATCGAATTTCTCGATGATCGTTTTGAGCAAACGGGCATCCATGTCATCGAGTCCGAAATGGTCGACGTTGTTGAGCTCCAGCGCGGCTTGTGCCACCTCCAGGGTAATGCGGCCATCCGCACACACCTGCGCGTAGTCACGCACGCGACGCAACAACCGGTTGGCCACGCGCGGTGTTCCCCGCGAGCGCTTCGCAATTTCGTGTGCACCACCGGCGTCCATCCCCACTTTCAGCACGTCGCCGGTGCGACGCACAATCACTTCAAGCTCCTCAACCGGGTAAAACCCCAGCTGCTGGACAATGCCGAAACGGGCGCGCAGCGGCGCGGTGAGCATGCCGAGGCGTGTGGTGGCACCGACCAAGGTGAACTTCTCGATATTCATGGTCACCGTCTGCGCCTTCGGACCATCAGAGAGCCGGATATCGATGCGATAATCCTCCATGGCCGGGTAGAGGAATTCCTCAATGATTGGGCGCATACGATGAATTTCGTCGATGAAGAGGACGTCTCCCTCGCGCAGATTGGTGAGCGGCCCCACCAGGTCGGCCGGTTTTTCCAGCGCCGGCCCCGAGGTGGTGGTAAGGTTCACCCCCAGTTCGCGCGCCATGAGGTCGGCCAGCGTGGTTTTGCCGAGGCCGGGCGGTCCGAAAAAGAGGGTGTGATCGAGTGGCTCCTTGCGCGCCCGGGCCGCGGCAATGGCGATACCCAAGCTGTCCTTCACCTTTTGCTGGCCAATAAACTCGACCAAGCGCTGGGGGCGAAGGGACAGCTCAACGACGCTTTCGTCGGAGAGGGCTTCCGGCGTGGTGATTTCAGCGCGACTCATAATGGGGGAATATACCGTAGGGGCACGGCACGGGCCGACCGGTTCGGGGTACCGGGGATTCGAGCCGCCGCGTTGCCCGTGCGGCGTCCTTCAGCGTTGCCGCCCCCATCGCGTACATTTCGGGGAGTATCCCGCGACGCCGTCGCGCGGGTTCCCGTCCGTCCTGTTTCCAGGATTCGCCATGTCTCGTCGCTCGCCCGTGTTGTCGCTCGCCGCCATCGCCGTTGGGCTCATTGCCACGACGGCGTTTACCACGCCGGTGGCGCCGTCCCCCGCTGGTACGCGGCTCGCCGTGCCACCAACCCGCACCGTGGTCGCTGCCGCCACACCGGGTGTGCCCAAGGCGCTCGTGCAAGAGGCGGTGAATATCGACTGGCGTGTCCTGGCCGGGCTCGATTACACCAACGGCAAGTCCACGGACACGCTCAAGAAGCTCGAAGGCAAGATGGTCCGCATTCCGGGCTTCGTGGTGCCGCTTGATGATTTTCAGGAGGAAGGCGCCGAATTCCTGCTGGTGCCGTACTACGGCGCCTGCGTGCACACGCCGCCCCCCCCGCCGAATCAGATCGTGATGGTTGAAATGGGGGGCAAGAAGGCCATCAAGCTCAATCTGTTTGACGCCGTGTGGATGTCGGGTCGCTTGAAGATTGCCTCGGTGGAGAGTCCCTACGGCACGGTGGGCTACCAGTTGGAAGGGCTGAAGGTCGAACCCTACTCGTCGAAATGACCACGGGCGCCTCAGGGGCCACACCGGCCGGCACGGCGTCTGCTCTCACGCCGGCGGTGGAGCTCTCGTCGGTGCGCTTTTCGTATCAGAAGGGGCGCGAGGTGCTGGCGATTGACGCGCTCACCATTGCCCGGGGCGAAACGGTGTTTTTGCACGGGCCCAGTGGGAGTGGCAAAACCACGCTGCTGGGGCTGCTTGCCGGTGTGTTGCAGGCCACCACGGGGCAGGTACGCGTCCTCGGACAGGATTTCTCCTCGATGTCCGGCGGCGCGCGTGATGCCTTCCGCGCTCGGCATTTAGGCTACGTGTTTCAGATGTTCAACCTGATCCCGTACTTGTCGGTGCGGGAGAACATTCTCCTCCCCGTTCGGCTGGAGCCCGCCCGTCGGGCGCGTCTCGGTGCGCGTTCCTTGCACGACGCCGTGCACGACGTGGCGTCGCAACTGGATATTGCGCAGTACCTCGATTCGCCGATTTCGGAATTAAGCGTGGGACAGCAGCAGCGGGTGGCCGCGGCGCGGGCACTCATGGGAAGCCCTGACGTCGTGATTGCCGATGAGCCCACCAGTGCCTTGGATACCAACCGTCGGGAGCAGTTTCTCCGGTTGCTCTTTGCCTCCTGCGCGCGGGCGAAGGCCACGTTGATCTTCGTGAGTCACGACCATACGCTCATGCCGCTGTTTTCGCGCACGGTGGAGTTAATGACGATCAATCGTGCCGCCACCGTTGGAGCCGACGCATGATGTTGGTGCGTCTGGCCTTCGCGTCGCTTCGCAGTCGCGTCCTCACCACCTCGCTCACGGTGGCGTCCATTGCACTCAGTGTGACGCTGTTGGTTGGTATTGAAAACGTGCGTGCCGGAGTGCGGGACAGTTTTGCGGGCACCATCCGTGGTGTGGATCTGATTGTCGGGGCACGAGGCGGTTCCCTTCAGGTGTTGCTGAGTGCCGTGTTCGGGATCGGCTCTCCGGCGGGCTCCGTGAAGCTCTCCACGATGGAGCGCTGGCAGGCGCACCCGGCGGTGAAGTGGGTGGTGCCGTACTCTCTTGGCGATAGTCATCGCGGCTTCCGCGTGGTTGGCACCACCCCCGAGTTTTACGAGCGCTATCGTTTCCGCAACGATGGACGCATGGTGTTCGTGTCAGGGCGCGCGGCGGTCGCCGACACCGAGGTCGTGATCGGGCATGAGGTGGCGGAGAAGCTGGGCTATACCGTGGGCTCGCCCGTGGTGGTGGTCCATGGACTCCGCGATATCGGTACGTCGAGTCACGAGGCGCATCCGTTCCATGTGGTCGGGATCCTTGGGCGCACCTTCACGCCAATCGATCGATCGGTGTACGTGACGCTTGGCGGGATTGAGGCGATGCACGACGAGGGCGGGGGGATCGCTGGGTCGTCGATGGCGTCGGCGGAGGTTGCAGGAGGGAGGGTATCAGGGGGGAGGGGGCAGGGGGGGACGGCGCAACCGCAAACGGCGCAACTGCAAACGGTGCGCAAGCAAACGGCGCAGAACAGCGATAAGGCGGCGGCGATTATTGCGGCGAATAAGCAGCGAGCCGCCGCGATGGCGCCGCCGCCGGGGACGCCGATGGTGATGCCGGGGGCTGAGCCGCCGCCGGGCACGCCGATGGTGATGCCGGGGGCTGAGCCGCCGCCGGTGGCTGTTGTGCAACAGGTCGCCGCCAAGCCGGCCGCCGACGAACCGGCCGCCGACGAACCGGAGCACGACCACGGAGACGATCAGATCACGGCGTTTTTTGTGGGGACGAAGAACCGGTTCGAAGCGCTCATGCTGCAGCGTGAAATGAATACCGATCTCGTTGAGCCGTTAACGGCAGTGATCCCCGGCGTCGCCCTTGGCGAGCTCTGGCAGAACATCGGCAGCGCGGAAGTTGGCTTACGGGTGATTGCCATCTTCGCGGTGGCCATTGGCCTTACGGGCATGCTCGTGGCGCTGTATTCGTCGCTCGAGGCCAGACGTCGGGAGATGGCAATTCTTCGCGCCGTGGGGGCGGGCCCGGGCCTGATCATCTCGCTCCTCGTGCTTGAGAGTGTGTTGCTGGCCATCGTGGGCTGCCTCATTGGTGTGGCCGCGGTCTATGGTGGATTGTTCCTGGCACAGGGGCCCATTGAGCAGCGGTTCGGTTTGCATATCGCGTTGCATCCGCTGCGCGCTACCGAGTGGACCTACCTCACGGTTGTTGTCGGGGCCAGTCTGCTCATTGGCTTCGTCCCGGCGTGGAAGGCGTATCGTACGTCGCTGGTCGACGGGCTCAGTCCACGGGCCTGACCGGCCGCACCCCATCACTCTTCACGGAATCCCAGCGTGCTCATGCGATCCTCTTCCCGTTTTGCGCTGTCACTTGCCGCGGCGGCTACCGCCTCGGTGTCTCTCACGGGGGCAGCCGCGGCGCAGCCAGGTCGGGGGCCGTCGCCTGTCGCCAAGAACATTCAGGCGCTGCCGGTCTCGCCGGCGCCAGACTATGTCCGCAAGGACGCGCCCACCGATCCGGTCATCTTGAAGCTGTGGGAAGAGGGGATGCAGCGGTCGCAAGCCGGCACGCTGGCCCAGCAGCTGCTCGATTCCGTCGGCCCGCGTCTGACCGGCTCGCCCAACATGAATCGCGCCCAGGACTGGCTGCTGGCCACCTACAAGCAGTTCGGTGTGTCGGCGCGCAAGGAGCAGTACGGCACCTGGAACTCGTGGAAGCGTGGGGCCGCCTTTGCGCAGCTCACGGCGCCGCGCGTGAAGGCGCTCGAAGTCAACATGCTGTCGTGGAGCGGCAATACGGCGGGCAAGTGGGCCGAGGGCGACGTGGTGGTCGTGAAGCCGTATCAGTCGCCCGAAGAGTTCGCGGCATGGTTGCCGAGTGTGAAGGGCAAGATCGTGCTGGCGTCGGCGCCGCGTCTCACCTGCCGTCCGGCCGCGCAGATGGCGGAGTTCGCAATGCCGAGCACGCAGGCGTCGCTCGATTCGTTGCAGCGCGACCTGTCGGCCACGTATCAGGGCGTCACGCAGCGCGTGCCGACGTTCTACAGCGATGTGAAGGCGGCCGGCGCCGTGGCGGTGTTCGAGTCCAACTACTCGCAGTATCCGGGCGTGAACAAGATCTTCGGCTCGCCGCGCAACGCCGCGATCGCCACGTTCGACGTGGGATGCGAAGACTACGGCATGCTGTTCCGTCTCGCGCAGAACAAGCAGGGGCCAAAGGTGCGCCTGATGGCGGAATCCGAAGCGCTCGGCGACAAGCCGGTGTTCAACGTGATCGCCGAGATCAAGGGTGCCACGAAGCCCGACGAATACGTGGTGTTGTCGGCGCACTTCGACAGCTGGGAAGGTCACTCGGGCGCGACGGACAACGCCACCGGTTCGATCACCATGATGGAAGCGCTGCGCATTCTCAAGACGGTGTATCCGAAGCCATCGCGCACGATTCTCGTGGGACACTGGAGCGGCGAAGAGCAGGGGCTGAACGGCTCCGGCTCGTTCACCGCCGATCATCCGGAAGTCGTGAAGGGGCTGCAGTTCGCCTTCAATCAGGACAACGGTACGGGCCGTGTGGTGAGCACGGGTCCGGGGCTGCACCCTGAGAACGGTCCGCGCCTGGCGCAGTACATGAGCCAGATGCCATCGCAGCTCACGCAGTACATCCGTCTCTCGGGTCCGTCGGGGATCGGTGCCGGATCGGACGATGCGTCGTTCCGGTGCTGGGGCGCACCGGCAGTCGGGCTTGGTGCGCTCAACTGGGATTACAGCAACAGCACATGGCACACCAATCGCGACGCGTTCGACAAAATCATCATCGATGATTTGAAGCACAACGCCACGCTCACCGCGATGTTCGTGTACCTCGCCAGCGAAGACGCCGAGAAGAGCTCGCGCGTGTTGGTGGACCCGATTCCCGGTGGTCGTCCGGGGCAGGTGATCACGGTGCCGAGCTGCGGGAAGCCGCAGCGGGATGCATCGACGTACCGTCGATAACGGCGAAGTAGGGAGTACGGGGTACGGAGAACTCCCTACCCCCTACTCCCTACCCCCTACTTCGCTGTTAGCAGATTACTTCGCTGTCAGCCTCCCCAGCGCACCCCTCACCACCGCCCCCACATCCCCGCCTGCCCCGCCGTCCATCACCGCGCGCACGGCGCGATCGGCTTCGAGCTGGTTGTAGCCGAGTGCGATGAGCGCACGAACGGCGTCGTCGGCCACCGGGTTTGCAACCACACCCGCCGCCATCGGGGCGGAACCCACGGTGTCCATCTTGTCGGCCAGGTCGAGAATGATCTGCTCGGCTTTCTTCCGGCCCACGCGCGGGACGCGCATGAGCGTCGTGATGTCCTTCTCGCGCAACGCGCGCACCACGCGCTCCGGCGTGAGCGACGACAGAATGCCAAGCGCGAGAGCGGGACCGACGCCCTTGGCCACCAGCAGCCGCTGAAACACGGCGCGGTCGTAGCGGTCGGAGAAGCCATACAAGTGCCACGCATCTTCGCGCACGGCGAGGTGCGTGTGCAGCGTGACGGTGGCCCCTTCCTGCGGTAACGCTTCGAACACCGACAGCGGAATCAGGCACTCGTACCCGACGCCTCCTGCGGTGAGGATTTCCACACGATCGAGTTCGCGGTGAACGAGTGTCCCCGACAGGAGTGCGATCATCGGACCAGTTTGGCTAGGGGAATGCGCATCGGCGGCAGCGTCGGCAGCTTCGGGTGCGAGGACATGAGACAGGCGCACAGGGCGGCCGCCACCCCGTCGGCGGCGTCGGCGGGCTGCGGGGCCGACTTCAGACGCAACAGCCGCGCGACCATGAACTGCACCTGCTCCTTCGTGGCGCCGCCCTTGCCGGTAATGGCCTTCTTGATTTCGGCCGGTGGATACTCGCAAATCGTCACGGCCGCCTTTTGTGCGGCGAGGAGGATCAC
>CANHTA010000089.1 GCA_947463135.1 Gemmatimonadota bacterium | reverse complement strand
GGGCCCAAGCCGACTCGCTGCGTGCCGCCGCGCGAGCCGACTCGTTGGCGCGGGTCGCCTCACGGTCCGATTCCACGCCGGCGCTGCGCGCGCGCGCCGACTCGCTGGCGCGCATCAAGCGCGCTGACAGCGTGGCAGCGGCCGCACGCGCGGCCCGGGACGCGCGTGCCAGAGAGGCGCGAGCGCGAGCCTCCACGCGGGGTGCGCGTTCCGCTCCCCCCGTTGATACGCTCCCGCCTCCCAAGATGCGTCGCCCCGCGGTCTCCCCCGAGCTGTTTGTCACGCTCGACACCGCGCTGGCGCCGCAAACGCAGTTCAGGCTCAGCGTGACCAATGTGCGCAGCCTTTCGGGCACCGTGCGCAGTCCGTCACGCACCTTTACCACGCCGCGTGCACCGAAACCTGATAGCGGCAAGAGCGACAGCAGTAGTCGTGGCGCCACGCGGCCGGCACCGCGCGATACGATGATTCCGTTGGGCGGCCGTGCG
Organism: Gemmatimonadota bacterium; assembly: GCA_947463135.1. Taxonomy (GTDB): domain Bacteria; phylum Gemmatimonadota; class Gemmatimonadetes; order Gemmatimonadales; family Gemmatimonadaceae; genus Gemmatimonas. The sequence continues at coordinate 11,866 of CANHTA010000089.1, read as the reverse complement.
CTATTGAGCCCACGCAGATGACCCACGGGTCCACGCCGGTGCTCGAGCCCGCGCTGTTTCTTGACCGCGACGGTACCCTGATTGCCGACGCGCATTACCTCGCCGACGCGCGCCGTGTGCGCCTGCTGGCGGGTGCCGCGGACGCGGTGGCCATGGCCAATGCCGCGCGCGTGCCTGTGGTCGTCGTGACCAACCAATCAGGGATTGCGCGCGGCCTGATTACCACGGCGCAGTATGAGGCGGTGCGCGATCGCACCACGGCCTTATTGCGCAAAGGCCGGGCAGAGGTCCTCGCCACGTATCACTGTCCGCACTGGGGACATCCCACGGAGCCCTGCGACTGCCGAAAGCCCGGCCTCGGCATGTATCGTCAAGCCGCCGCCGCGCACCATCTCGATCTCGCGCACAGTGCCTATATCGGTGACCGGTGGCGCGACGTGCAGCCGGCCCTCGCCACGGGCGGCATCGGCGTCCTCGTGCCAGGAATTGAGACCCCTGCAACGGATGTCGAGGCGGCCCGATCGGCGCTGTCGTCACGTCTGTTCATGGCGGAGCACATTGTGGAGGCCGTGACCATCGCGCTGTCGATGATCGGGGCCGAGCGGCCCCTGCTGCCGACTGTCGGGGCAGAGTAAGTTGGGCGCCATGTTCAGTCCGCCCAGCCTTCGCTCCCCCGCCCGGATCTCGGTCCTCGCGTCGGGCGGCGGATCCAACCTGCAAGCCCTCATCGACCACTTTGCAGGGCCCGCCGCCAAGGCGGGCGCGATCACCTTTGTGGCCTCCGACCAGGAGGGCGCAGGCGCGCTCGGGCGCGCACGGGCCGCGGGGATTGCGACGGGCGTGATCGATGCCCCGCGCGACAGCGATGCCATCCTCTCTTTGCTCGACACCGCCAAAACCGATGTGTTGGTGTTGGCCGGGTACCTCAAACTGATTCCTGATGGCGTGGTGCGCGCCTTTCATGGACGTCTGCTCAACGTTCACCCCTCACTACTCCCCGCGTTCGGCGGGCCTGGCATGTACGGCACGCGCATTCACGCTGCCGTGCTTGCCCGTGGCGTGAGGCTTACCGGCGTGACCGTGCACTTCGTGGATGACCAGTTCGATCGCGGACCCATCATCGCGCAGTGGCCCGTGCCCGTTCGCCCCGATGATGACGTCGCCACCTTGGCGGCCCGCGTCCTACAAACCGAACACCAACTGCTCCCCATCTGCGTTGAGGCCGTCGCGTGCGGCGCCATCACGCTCGGTGATGATGGGCGCGTCTACGGCGAGGTAGGCATGCCCGCCACCCTCGCACCACGGACGCCGCGCTAACGGTGGCGGTTCGTGCGGTCTTTTCCTGTGTTGCCTCTTTCTCTCTCCTGATCCTGCCCCATGCGCGCGCTGCTTTCCGTTTCTGATAAGTCCGGTCTCGTGCCGTTTGCCACCGCCCTCGTGCAACAGGGCTACACGTTGGTGTCCACGGGGGGGACGGCCAAAGTGCTCCGTGACGCGGGGCTCGCGGTACAGGATGTCAGCGACCTCACCGGCTTCCCCGAAATGCTCGACGGGCGCGTCAAGACGCTGCACCCCGTGATTCATGGCGGGCTGCTGGCCCGACGCGACATCCCGGAGCACATGGACGCCATTGCCGAGCACCACATCGGCCCCATCGATCTCGTCGTCGTCAACCTGTATCCGTTTCGCGAAACGGCCGCCAAGCCGAACGTGTCGCCGGACGAGGTCATTGAGAACATCGACATCGGTGGCCCGTCCATGTTGCGCTCCGCCGCCAAGAATTTTGCGGCCGTCTGGGTGATTGTCGATCCGGCCGACTACCCGCGCGTGCTCGACATCGTGCAGGCCGGCGGCGACGATCTCGCGTTGCGCACGCGACTCGCGGAAAAGGTGTACGCGCACACCAGCAGCTACGACGCGGCCATTGCCCAATGGTTTGCGCAGCAGCGTGGCGAGCCCTTCCCCGACCAGTATCCGCTATCGTTTGAGAAGCAGCAGGTGCTGCGCTACGGAGAAAACCCGCAGCAGCGGGCGGCCTTTTACGTGGAAAAGTCAGGCGTCGGTTTGGGAGCGCTGGTACAAAAGGGCGGGAAGGAGCTGTCGTTCAATAATCTCCTCGATCTTGAAGGCGCCCTGCTGGCCATTGAACCCTTCGCCGACCAGCCGGCGTGCGCCATCATCAAGCACACCACCCCGTGCGGCGTGGCAACGGGCAGCGATGCACACTCGGCCTTCAAGAAGGCGCTGGCCTGCGATCCCGTCTCGGCGTTTGGCGGGGTGCTCGCGTTTTCCGTGCCGGTGGATGTCACGGCCGCCGAGGCGATCTCCACGCTGTTCGTGGAGTGCATTGTGGCGCCCTCGTTCAGCGAGGAGGCGGTGGAGATTCTCGGGCGCAAGAAAAACCTGCGGGTGTTGGAAGGGCGCGCCGCGTGGCCAGAGCGCGGCATGGACTACAAGCGCGTGCGGGGAGGGCTGCTGGTGCAGGATCGGGCGCCGGCGCCCGTGGAGCCGGCCCAGTGGAACGTGGTGACCACGCGGCAGCCAACGCCGCAGGAAATGCGGGACCTGCACTTCGCGTGGAAGGCCGTAGCGAGTGTGAAGTCCAATGCCATCGTCCTGGTACACGACGGGGCCACGATCGGGATTGGAGCGGGGCAGATGTCACGGGTGGACGCCAGCTTCCTTGCCGTTCACAAAGCCACCAGCGGTGGTCACGTCACCGAGGGCACGGCATTGGGCTCCGACGCCTTCTTCCCGTTCCGCGATGGCATTGATCACGCCGCGGCGGCCGGGGTGAAAGCCATTGTGCAGCCGGGAGGCTCCGTGCGTGACGCTGACGTCATCGCCGCCGCCAACGAGCATGGTATTGCCATGGTGTTCACCGGGGAGCGATTGTTCCGCCACTAGGAACCCCAACGCTCGTCGGTCCGTTCACTTGCCATTCGCACGACGCGGCATTCCCCGCGTCTCTCCCTTGTGCCCCTTTTAGGCCCCATGATGCGCGCTCCCCGCTCCATGTTCCGCGTTCTTTTCGCCGCCACCGGCCTCCTCCTGTTGGCCGGCTGCGCCGACGACACGCCCACCAGCGCGGTGACCGCGCCCCGCTTCACCGCCACCGTGGTGTTCGGTGCGAGCCTTGATGACACGGGCAACGTGTGCAACCTGAGTCCGGCCAGCTGCCCGCCGGCACCGTACTTCAATGGGCGCGTCTCCAACGGGCCGTTGTGGGTGGAGTTAGTGGCCACGAAGTACGGCACCACCGTTACCCCGTCGCGCACCGGCGGAACGAATTACGCGTACTCAGGGGCACGCACTGGACCCATCGCGGGTACCACGCAGGGCGTGCCGAACATGGTGCAGCAGGTTGAGGAGTATCTCGCCAAGACCACCACCAGTTCGCGTGCCAAGGTGCTGTTCGTGTTGAACGTGGCCACCGTGGGCAACGACATCAACGATGCGCTCACGCAGTCGTTCACCAACCCGCAGGCCCCGGCCACGATTCTCGGTGGCGCCGTGCTGAACACCATGAACATGATTGGCCGGTTGTACGCCAACGGCGCGCAAAACATTCTGCTGGTGAATAGCGTCAACATTGGTCAGACGCCGCTGGTGCGCGCGCAGGGTGCTGCGGCGTCGGCGGGTGCCACGCAGCTTTCCACGCAGTTCAATACCGGGCTCAATGGCCAGTTGGCGGCGCTCCGCGCCTCGATGCCGTTGCTCAACCTCTACGTGCTCGACGCCGGCGCCCTGCATGCGGCGGTCATTGCCAACCCCACCGGTTTGGGGTTCGCGAATGCCACGTTGCCCTGCCTCACCACGGCACCAGCCTCCATCTGCTCCACCCCCGACAGCTTCTTCTTCTGGGACGGATTCCATCCCACGGCGGCGGCCGGCCGGTTGGTGTTCCAGCGCGCCGTTGAGCTTCTTGATGCCGGCATCGCCCCGCGCTAAGTCGCGCCACCTCGTTGACTGAGCGTCGGGCAATGCCAACCCGTATGACCGCCGGCTCAGCCGTCGTTGGTGTCGCGCTCCTCGCGCTGCTGAGTGCGGCACGGCCGCTGGTTGCCGTGCCGCTTGCCGCGCAGTCTAAGCCCAACAACAGTCGCGCAACCCCCGCGACAGCGGGAGCAGCACTCATTGGTGGATGGTCGGGCACCGCTACCGTCCCGCTGCCCGACAGCGTGATCGTGGTGCCGGTGCTCTACACCTTCACACAGGCCGGTACCGCGGTGACCGGTCAGGCGATGGTGCCCGGCCAAGGGACGGGGCCCATTTCCCACGTGGTGCTTTCCGGGAAGCAGGTACGCTTTCGGGTCACCGCGCCGGAGGGGAAGCTCCTGGAACATGACGGCACCTTCGGCGCCGATGGCAGTATCGAGGGGATGGTGAATCTCGATAAGCAGCCGATCGCGAAGTTCAAGATTACGCCGCGACCAAGCGCGCCCCCCCGGGTGAAGAAGTAGGCTACGGCGCGAGCGGGCCGCGGGCCGGCGGTTCAACCCGGAGCAGCTGAAAGGCGGCGTTGGACACCAGGCAGTACGCGGTGAACCAGTAAAAACCGGGGCCGGCCACCGCCGAGAGATTCGCGGTGCCACGGCCCACCAGCAGCGCGATCAGCATGCCGACGGCAAACACGTCGGCCATCGACCACTTGCTCAAGGCCTGCACCACACCATGCAGGCGCAAGGCGGCGGCGCGATCACGCACCGTGCAGATGGGCACCAGCAGCGCCGCCTTCGCCAGCGGCACGAGCACGCTGAAGAGCACAATGAGCCCGGCAACGACATCGTTGCCGGTTGCATGCAGACTTTGAATGGCCCCCATCACACTGCGGGTCTCATTGGAAAGCTCCCGCGTGGTCCCGAAGAGCTCCATCGTGGCGCGGATGGTGAGCGCCGGCTCAACAAGCCCGGGCCAGAGCAGAATCAGGGACAGCAGCGCCAGCGCGAGCGCGAGTCTATTGCGTATGGTCATGATGAGAGATTAGCTCGCCAGCAGGGTCAGGGCACGAACCAGCGCATCAAGTTCGGCGGTGGTGGTGAACAGCTGTGGGGTGATGCGCACGCCGGTCACCCCCGCCGTATCAATCGCCACGGTGAAGATCTGGAACCGGTCCATTAACGCGACCGCCAGCTCTCCAGGCGGCATGCCATCGATCCCCACATTGGCGATGGCCCCGGTTCGCATCGGATCACTCGGCGTGAACAGCCGAATGCGCGGCACCCCGCGCACCCGTGTCGTCCAATACTGCTGCAACCAGCGCAGCCGTGCCTCCTTGCGTTGGATGCCGATCTCTTCATGGAACGTGATGGCATCCTCGATCGCCAGGTCGGTGTGCACGGGATGGGTGCCGGTATGGTTGAGCTTGGCGATGCTGGTGAGCGGCTGTCCTTCGTCACCGTACAGGGGCCAGAGCGCCTCCACCCGATCACGGCGTACATACAACAGGCCGGCACCCAAGGGGGTCCCCAGCCACTTGTGCAGGCTGGCGCCATAGAAGTCGCAGCCGAGGTCGGGAATGCGGAAGTCGAGTTGCGCGAAGGCGTGGGCGCCGTCCACCATCACGGGGACGCCACGCGCGTGTGCCATGTCGCAGATCTTCCGCACCGGCAACACGTGGCCGGTGATGTTGATCATGTGACACACCATCAGCAGACGGGTACGGGGGGTGATGGCATTGGCGTAGACCTGCACGATCTCGTCATCGCTGCGCGGATCGAGGGGAACGGTAACCGTGCGGTTCACGACGCCCCAGCGACGGCCCATCAGTGCGAACTGGTCCAGCATGGCGCCGTAGTCGTGTACCGCCATCACCGCCTCGTCGCCAGCCTTCCAATCAACGCCCGAGATGACCGTGTCAAGCGACTCGGTGGTGTTCCGGGTGATGATGACTTCGTCGGGGGTGCACCCCGCCAGCGCCGCCAACCGCGCCTGAACCCGCGCTTTGTTGGTGCCCTGCACCGTGCGCATGTAGCGCGAGCTCAGCAGATTCACCGCCCGCACATGGCCGATAAACCGCTCCAACACCGGCTCCGCCTGCATGGAGTAGTACCCGTGCTCCAAGTGAATGAAGTCGGATGGGAGACGGTACTTGGTGCGCAACGTGTCCCAGAAGTCGGCCCGTGCGGCCAGCGTGTCGGCCGGCAGCGCCGAAAACGCCCGCAGCTGGGCTGGCGTGAACACGAGACCCAGCGTGGCACCGCCCAAGGCGCCGCCCACCGTGCGGAGAAAGTCGCGCTTATCCATGCGAAGGAAGGAGACGAGGAGACCCGGACCGGTCGGTGAGCAGTTGTGCCCTCCGCCGCTGCCTGCGAACTTACCTGATTGTGAGAGCGTCGGCCGCCCCCGGCCCGGCGCTGCCCCACCTTCCGTCCCATCCATGAACGTCGCCGCCACCGCTACCGCGACTGCCGCGTCCCCGTCAGCCGCCGCCACCAGAGTCGGCGTCGCCGAGCTCGATGACCGTCCCTCGTACCTCGCCGCGTCGCTCGCCGGCCTGGTGGTGTTCCTGCTGTATCTCGTCACGCTTGCACCGACGACGTCCATGTGGGACACCAGCGAGTACATCGCGGCCGCCTACGTCCTCGGTATTCCGCACCCGCCCGGCAACCCGTTTTTCGTGCTGATCGGGCGCGTCTTCGCGATTCTGCCCATCGCACCAACGGTGGCCATGCGCATCAACGTGCTGGCCGCCCTCTCCAGTGCGGTGTCGGCATCGCTCTGGTTTCTGATCACCGAACGGGTGCTGGTGCCGTGGATGCCGCGTCGCTGGCAGCGCCTCACGGGTGGTGCGCTGGCGGCCCTGATCGGGGCTACCGCCTTCACCGTCTGGAATCAGTCGGTGGTGAATGAAAAGGTGTACACCGTCTCGCTGGTTGGCTTGGCCGTAATTTGCTGGCTCACCGTGCGTTGGTGTGACAACCCCGAAGGTCGGGTTGCCGATCGCTTGCTCGTACTTGTTGCCTACCTGTTGGGACTGGGCTACGCCAATCACATGGCCGGGATGCTCGCGGCCCCAGCCGTTGGACTGGCCATTCTGGTGCGTCGCCCCTCAACGGTTCTGCGCTGGAAGTTGTTGCTCGCTTGTGCGGCGGCCGTTGTGTTGGGCATGACCCCCTTTGCCACGCAGCCGATCCGTGCCGCGCACTTCCCCGCGATCAATGAAGGCGAGCCCACCGGCTGTTTGACTGAGCTCAAAGCCGACTGCACCTTCTCGGCGCTCACGTACGACCGCTTCATGTACAACTTCAATCGCGGGCAGTACGGCAAGCCGGAGCTCGGAGAACGCCAGGCGCCGCTGACCGCGCAGGTTGGTATGTACTGGCTGTATTTCAAGTGGCAGTGGCTGCGCGACGCCTACCAGGAAAATCCGGGGCTCCAAAACGGACTCGCGGTGTTCTACTTCATTTTGTGCATCCTCGGCGGCTGGATGCACTTCAAGAAAGACCGGCGCAGCTTCTGGTTCTTCGGGCCACTCATCGCCACCATGACGTTCGGCCTGATTTTCTATCTCAATTTCAAGTACGGCCACAGTCAGGCGCTGGAACTCGGGGAGTCGGTGCCCCGTGAGGTGCGCGACCGTGATTATTTCTACCTGTGGAGCTTCTCAGCGCTCAGCGTGTGGGCGGCCCTTGGCCTAGTCTATCTGTGGGAAACCGTCGCCAGCTTGTTCGGGGCCGACGAGGTGAAGCTCGGTCGCGAAACCGTGGTGGAACCACGCACGCGCAGCTTCCTGCTGGCCTCGCCGTTGCTGGCGGTGGCCTTCATCCCGCTGATCGGCAACTGGCAACAGGCGTCGCGGGCCAATCAGACCGACACCACCGACTTCGCGCGCGATCTGCTCAACTCCGTTGAACCGTACGGCATTCTGATCACCGTCGGTGACAACGACACCTTCCCGTTGTGGTACGCGCAGGAAGTCGAAGGCATCCGCAAGGATGTCATCGTGGCGAACACCTCGCTGCTGAACACCGACTGGTACACGCGGCAATTGATCCGTCGCCCGGTGTACGAGTACGACGCGGCCAAGGGTCCGGAGATCTACCGCAGCCAGCAGTGGAAGAAGCCGGTCGGTCCGCCGGTCAAGATGACGTATGAAGAAGCGGACGCGTTGCCACTGGCTATTCAGACCCCTCCGAACGCGGCGTTCCAGAAAGGGGATATCATTGCGGTGCCCCGTTCGCCACAGCTGATGCGCGCCGATCAGCTGGTGTATTTCATGATCCGCGACACGTATCCCGATCGGCCGATTTACTTCAGCCGGACCGCCGGTGGGTATCCGTATGAACTCGGCCTCGAGCGCTACGTCCTCACGCAAGGGATGGCCAAGAAGCTGGTCAATCAGCAGATCATCCCCAGCCGGGACACGGTGCTGATTCAAGGTGAAGGCATGGTGGACGTGAAGCGTTCGTACGACTTGTGGACGAAGGTGTTCACGGCCACCACGTCACTCGCGGCCCGCAAGGGATGGGTCGATGATGCCTCGGTGGGCATTCCCGATCTGTACGTCATTAGTGGCGTCACGTTGGCGGAAGCCCTCGCCCAGTCGGGACAGATCGCTCGGTCGGACTCGGTGTATCAGCAGTCCAAGGGCATTGCGACGGCCATGCGTCGGGCGCAGGTCTTCGGCTTTGATCGCCAGCCGGCGCTGCCCGTCACCCCGGGTGCCGATGTCGGTCCGCAACAGCAGTTGTTGGTGCCGCCACCGAAGCCGGACTCGAAGTAAGCGTTTCCTCTCCCATCAGGAGTCTGCCCGTGCGTTGCTCTCGCGTTGTGCTTGGGCTGTCCGTCGGTCTTTCGATGGCCGCCATGGCATCACCCACGTGGTTGTCGGCCCTTCAGCCGCCAACCACTCAGCCGCCGCGAGCGCCCGCCGGCTTTCGCGGTGGCATGCAGATCAAGCCGGGGGAAGACTGCCCCGCCGGTATGACGGAGATCCGACCGAACAACTGCCTGGCGCCGGCATCACCGCCGCCAAGCATCGTGGACTATCGGCCCAAGTCCACACTGATCGTGCCCGCCGCGGGGATGCCGTGGAAGGCGAAGTATCCCGTCGTCGATTTCCACGGACACCCCTCGGGGCTCCTCGGCACCGCCGACGGCCTCACGCGCCTCGGAGCCTCCATGGACTCCGTGAACGTGCGGCTCATGATCGCCGCGGACAATGTCAGTGGTGATCGGTTGCAGCGTACGATGGAGTTGGTGAACGGAAACCCGTCCATGAAAAACCGCGTGCGCCTGCTGACCGGCATCAACCTGAATGGCGTCGGTCCGGGATGGGCGGCAAAGGCGGTGGCGCAGCTCGAAGCCGACGTGAAGGGCGGCGCGGTGGGCATCGGGGAAATCGGCAAGGGTTTCGGCTTGAGCACCAAGAAGGCCGACGGCACGCGCCTGCGGCTGAACGACCCCGACCTTGATCCCATCTGGGAAGCAGCGGCACGCCTCAAGCTGCCCGTGTTTATCCATACCGCCGATCCACAAGAGTTCTTCCGCGCCGTTGACAACACCAACGAGCGGTGGCTGGAGCTCACGCTCTTTCCCGAACGGCTGTATCCGCAAGACCGGTATCCCAGCTTCAATCAGCTGATGGCAGAGCGCGACAGTTTGTTTCTGCGCCATCCGAAAACGACGTTCGTGGCCGCCCATCTTGGCTGGCACGCAAACGATCTTGGCCGTCTGGGGCGCATGTTCGACAAGATGCCGAACGTGCTCGCCGAAGTGGGCGCGGTGCTGTACGACATTGGTCGTCAGCCGCGTAGTGCCCACGACTTCTTCGTGAAGTACCAGGACCGTCTGCTCTTCGGCAAAGATTCCTTTCAGCCGGAAGAGTATCCGTACTACTGGCGGGTGTTTGAAACGCGTGACGACTACTTCGACTACTACCGCGACTATCACGCCTTCTGGAAGCTGTACGGGATTGACCTGCCGGACGTGGTGCTGAAGAAGGTGTACTACCAGAACGCGCTGCGCATTATGCCGGCGATTCAGATTCCAGGCTGGCCGAAGTAAGGGGTCGCCGGCCAGCCGACACCACCCGGTGACGGCGGTCGGTTACCCCAGTCGTGTACGAGCGGTCAGCGCAAAGAGTCCCCAAAACCGATCGATCTTGCGCCGCTCGAGCGCAGGCGGCTCGAAGCCGGCCGCGGTAACAAGGTCGCGCACCTGCGCGGTGGTATACGTGCGTTCGTGCGCGCGATCCACGACGCGCAGCACCGCATCCAGTGCCCGCATGGTCAGGAAGTCGGCACACCAGTCCACCAGCACCAGCGTGCCGCCGGGCACCAGCACGCGGTGCATCTCGCGGAGCGCGCCGGGCGCATCGGCCATGTAGTGCAGTGCGCTGGTGCAGAGCACGGTATCCACGCTGTGGTTGGAGAGCGGGAGGGCGTCACCGCTACCGGCCATCAGCAGCACCTCCGCCCCCGATCTGACGCGGGCGCGGGCCAGCATGGCGGGGGTGGCGTCCACGCCAAGGAGCACGGCACCTGGGGCACGCTGGCGCAACTGGGCCAGCAGCACCCCGGTGCCACAGGCGATATCGAGCACGCGGCTCCTCGGCTCAAGGACCACCCGCGCGTCCGCCATCGCCGTGGACGCGGCCACATACCGGGCCCACCGTTGGTCGTAGTGCCCCGCCAGCGCGTTGTATTCCCGCTGAACAGCCCGGAGGCTCACCGGCAGCCTCCGTGGCGTAGCGGGGGCAGCAGAGGCGCAACAGGTTGCCGCGACACGGAGTCGCCACCGGGGGTTGCCCGCACAGGGCTCACGCCGTTTTCTTCCGTCGTGCGTACAACGCGCTCGAACGAGGCGGGGTGCGACACAGAGGCGTGGTGGCCGAGTGGTTTAAGGCAGCGGTCTTGAAAACCGCCGAACCTGAAAGGGTTCCGTGAGTTCGAATCTCACCTACGCCGTATCCGAAGTGAACACCCCTGAGCGTTATGGTGCCGTTCATGCCCAGGTTCCTGCCTCGATTTCTGCCGCGGTGCAGCCCCCCGCGCGTTGGAGTGTGTGGCGTTGTGCTGGCCGTGCTTCCAGCCCTTTTGCCGGTGCCCGTTGTGGCGCAACCCGCCGGGTCCGCCGGTGCACCGACCCCCAACGTCCGCATCACCACGCAGACCAGCGGCACGTCGGCACTGCTGCAAGCCGTCCATGCCGCCTCGTCTCAGGTCGTGTGGGCCGTTGGACACCGCGGGGTCGTGCTGCGCTCCACCAACGGTGGCGATCGCTGGGACAGGCGTCTCACCCCCAGTGGCGACTCCCTCGAGTTTCGCGACGTACACGCCATCAATGCGGATACCGCGTGGATTCTGTCGACCGGCAACGGGACCGCGTCGCGGATTTACCGCACCAGCGACGGTGGGGCCTCGTGGACGCGGCAATTCATGAATACCGATACCGCCGCGTTCTACGACTGTCTGTCGTTCGGCAGCGGCCCCGCTCGCACCGGCATTGCGTTCAGCGATGCCTCGGGGGCTCGCACGAATATTCTGTATACCGACACCGACGGTGCGGCATGGCACCTTCTCCCGCCGGCGGTGGTCCCCGCACCACAGCCCGGTGAGGGCGCGTTTGCCGCCAGCGGCTTATGCGTCACGCATGCGGACGCCCGCACGGTGTTCATCGCCACCGGCTCTCCGGGAGCGAGACTGTTCCGCAGCCGTGATGGGGGCCGTACGTGGGCGGTGAAGAGCACCCCGTTCGTACGCGGTGCCGTAGCGGGACTCACCGGGCTCGCCTTCAAGGACGGCGAAACCGGTTTGGCTGTTGCCGCCGACATCAACCGTTTGCGCACGGACAGCTCCACGGCCGTCATCGGCCTCACCACTGATGCGGGCGAGACGTGGGAGCTGCGCACCCGCCCACCCCT
>CANHTA010000088.1 GCA_947463135.1 Gemmatimonadota bacterium | reverse complement strand
GGGGCGTATTCCTCAGCGCCACCCGCCGTTCCATCGGGATAGGCGGCGCCGCGCTGGTGATCGCCATCTCGGGGGCGCTGGTGTGGATGCTCCTCGATTTCGGCATCGTGAGCGCCGGATCGGCCCGCGGCATTTCATACGTGGTCCTGCTCTGTCTCGCCGTCCTGCTCGCGGTGGGGATGAGCTGGTCGCATGTGTCGAAGGCGATGAGTGGACAGGTCGATATGGACCAAACGGACTGAGTTTTAGGCTGGGGGCTCTGAGCGCTGGGCTCTGGGCTCGGCTGCGGGCCGTGGGCTGGTGGCTCGGGGCAATGGGTATTGGGTACTGGGTTCTGGGTTTGCCAGCGCTTTTCCCCCAATACCCAAAACCCAGTACCCACCGCCCCAAGCCAACAGCCCACCGCCCGCAGCCGAGCCCACAGCCCACAGCAATCAGCCCACAGCCAACGGGAACCGCCGCTGCCCTCCCTCCCGTTCGCCGCGGTAGCAATGCCAACCACCCTCGCCTTCGTCGCCCCCTGGGAATCCTCGCGCGCCGTCGCCAACATCCCGCGTGAACCCCGCAGCGACGTGGTCGTCCTCCTGCTGGAATCGGTCGCCAAGGGTTCCTCCCTCCCCTGGCACCGCCAGAAGCTCGTCCTGCTGCTCTCCTCCATGCAGCACTTCGCCGCCTCCCTCGAAGCGGCCGGCTACCGCGTAGCGTATCGACGGGCCGCGAGCTACGCCGAGGGGATCGCCGCCGCGGCAGCGGAGTTCAGCGCGGACAAGGTGGTCGCCACCGAGGGACGCGAGCAGGACATGGTCGACGAACTCGATCGCGCCCGTACCCTGCTTGAAGCCGATGCCCGCACCCTGACCCTGCGCGAGGATCGCGGCTTTCTTGCCACCCGCGAAGAGTTCGCCACCTGGGCCCGCGGCCGCAAAGAGTACCGGATGGAGTTCTTCTACCGCGAAATGCGCCGCAAACACGGCATTCTCATGGAGGCCGACGGCACGCCGAGTGGTGGCCAGTGGAATTTCGACGCCGACAACCGGAAACCGTGGCCCAAGGGCCGCCCGGCCCCCGAAGTCTGGCGCGTCGAGCCCGACGCCATCACGCGCACTCAGATGGAGCGCGTGCGCCGCTGGCGCAACCGGTGGGGCTCGGTTGACCAGTTCGCCCTCCCCGTCACCCGTGCCGACGCCAAAGCCTGGCTCGATCGGTTCATCGCCGAACGACTGCCCGAGTTCGGGCCGTACGAAGACGCGCTCGTGCACGGCGCCCCCGATCTGCTGCACTCCACGCTCTCGTCCATCCTCAACGTGGGGCTGCTGCATCCCCTCGAGTGCGTGCGCAAAGCCGAAGCCGCATGGCGCGACGGGCTCGTCCCCATCGCCTCGGCCGAAGGCTTCATCCGGCAGATTTTAGGGTGGCGCGAGTACATCCGCGGCATGTACTGGCACCTCATGCCCGGACTGCGCACCGCCAACGCCCTCAACGCCACCCGCGCGCTGCCGCGCTGGTTCTGGGCCCCCGACGGCGAAGCCTACGACGAGACACGTACCACCGGGGACGCCTGCGAGATGCGCTGCCTCGCCGACACCATCCGGCAGGTGCGCGAGTACGGACGCGTGCACCACATCGCCCGCCTCATGGTGCAGTGCAACATCGCCACCCTCCTCGGCGTGGAGCCGGCCGCGCTCTCGCGCTGGTACTGGAGCGCCTTCACCGACGCCTACGAGTGGGTGGAGCTGCCCAACGTGGTGGGCATGGGCACATGGGGCGATGGCGGAGCGCTCGCCTCAAAACCGTATGTCGCCAGTGGCGCCTACATCAACCGCATGAGCAACTACTGCGGCAGCTGCCGGTACGACGTCAAGCAGCGCACGGGGCCCGATGCCTGTCCGGTGAATGTGCTGTACTGGGACTTCCTGGCATCGCATCAGGCGCGCTTCGGCACGCATCCACGCATGCGCATGATGTTTGTGCACGTGAAGAACATCGCCGAACCGGAGCTGGTGCAGATCCGCACGCAGGCTGCCGCGTTTCGCGAGGCGCTGCAGTACGACAGCACGTTCGCTCCGCTGGTCCACGAGACGTAGTTCCGGTGGCGCGTTGCTGAACGGGCCTCGCGCGCTCTAGCTTCCACGGGTGACCACCCCCGCCCCGCAGCGCTCGCGCCTGCACGCTCGACCGCCACAGTCCACCCCAACGCATCGCAAGCAACTGCGTGCACTGGTGCGCGAAGGGTGCGAGAACCGGCCTGGCGTGTATCGCATGATCGGCCCGCACGGGACCGTGATCTACGTTGGGCAGTCCCGGGTGTTGCGCACGCGATTACTCTCGTACTTCCGCGCCAAGGGACGCGACAAAGGCGCGCGCATTGTGCGTCACGCTTTTCAGATTGAGTGGGAGTACACCCACACCGAGTTCGGCGCGCTGCTGCGTGAGCTGCGGCTCATCAAGCAGTATCGCCCGCACTTCAACGCCATGATGGTGCACGACGAGTGGCCGCGTGCGTACGTCGCCCTCACCGGTGGCACCGTGCCCGGCCTGCGCGTGGTGGCCCGCTCCGACGATCCCGCGGCGATTGCGCTGTTCGGTCCGTTCCGTCGGGTCGCGCAGCTCCGTGATGCGGTCCGCGCCTTGGCCGAAGCCACCGGACTGCGCGACTGCGTCCACGACGACATGGTGCGACACACCGGGAATGCGTCCCGTCGCGGCAGCGCCCTCTGGTTTGACGACGATCCCGACGCGCAACCGCGTCGTGGCGCGAGCCGGACGCGGGCCCCTGGCTGTTTGCGGCATGACCTCGGCACCTGTGCGGGGCCATGCATCGGCGCCGGCGCCGCACGGCCGTATCGGGACGCCGCGCTGGCCGTGCGGGCGTTTCTCGACGGCCGCAGCGACGCGCCCGTCGTCGCGCTCGAGGACGCCATGCAGCAGGCCGCCGGACAGCTCGCCTTTGAACGCGCCGCCGCGCTGCGCGATCGCCTGACGCTGGTACGGTGGTTGCACGAACGCGTCCAGCATTTCCACGCCAACGTCGATCGTCTCACCTTCCGGTATCATGCCGTGGGACCCGACGAACAGGAATGGATTTATCTGGTGCGACGCGGCACCGTGCGTGCGGAGCTGCCGGCGCCGAAAACCCCGGAGGAGCGTGTCGCCTATCGCGCGCTGGCGGCCAAAGTGTTCACAGGACCCGATCCCGCCGGTGCCGATATTCCCACGCACGATCTCGACGAGTTTTACCTGGTCGCCAGTTGGTTCCGGCGGCGGCCCGCCGAAAAAGCACGCACCCGCGCCGCGCTCCCGGCGGCCAAACGCAAACCCATCGGATGAGCACCGTGGAGACAACGGACGCGATATCTGGTGCCTCCGGCGTGCAGCCGCGTGTCGCCTTTCAGGGTGAGCTTGGTGCGTTCAGTGAACTCGCCATCCGTCAGCAATGGCCGGCCGGTGCCACGCCGATTCCCTGCCGCACCTTCCCTGACGCCATCGCGTGCGTCGTTCATGGGACCGCTGACTTTGCCGTGATCCCGGTGGAGAATGCCATCGTCGGCACCGTGGACGTGGCCATTCGCGCGCTGCATGATGCCGCAGGGACGGTCGTGGAGCGCAGTGAACTGCGCGTGCCCATTCACCTGTGCCTCCTCGCCCCGTTCGGCGCGTCGTTGGGCGACGTACGGGAGGTGCACAGCCATCCGGTGGCACTCGGACAGTGCCGTGTCTTCTTTGCGCGGCACGGGTGGCTTCATCCCATCGCACACGACGATACAGCAGGTGCCGCGCGCATGGTGGCCGAACGGGGCGATCGCAGCGTGGGGGCTGTGGCAAGCACCATGGCGGCGGAACGCTATGGTCTCGCCATCCTTGCCGCGCATATCGAAGACATCCCCGTCAATTGGACGCGCTTCGTGGTCATCAGCGCGTCGGTATCGCGTGGACAACACGGGGAGCCCTCGACAATGGGCCGCCGTTCACCGAAGATCCGTGTATGAGTCATTCACCGCGCGTTTCACGCACCTTGGTAGCGGGTGCTGCACTGGTCTGGTTGCTCCCCGCCACGTGGCCACCAACCGCTGTCGCCACAGCGCAGCCGGCGCCCAAACGGCAACCGGCCGCCCTCTCCCCTGCCCTGGCCCCCATCACGCGTGCCGTGTCCGCCGGCATCAGCGGTGACCGCGCCTTCCGTACCGTGGACTACGTGCAACGCTACTTCCGGTTGCCGGGCAATCACGGCTTTGACTTGGCCATCGATACCGTAGCCGCACTGCTGCGGACCGCCGGGTATGTCGATGAGGCCCGGGCCTCTGCCACTGACCGCCTCGTGTTCCGCATTGAGTCACGCCCCATGCGGGATCTGGCGTGGACCCCCGAGGCCGCGTCCATCACGATCGACGGACAACCGGCGCCGCTCCAATCGTGGCCGGCCAACCTGAACATGATCGCGATCAACTCGGTGTCCACCGCACCCGACGGCATCACGGCCTCCGTGGTGGATGTTGGTGCAGGTACCGACGCGGCGTTTGCAGCAGCCGATGTGCGAGGAAAGATCGTGCTCACGGCGGGCAACGCCCGGTCCGTCTTTGTGAAGGCGATGCAGCGCGGGGCGGCTGGCGTGCTCGCCGCGCAAACACTCCCGGTATACAACCAGCAGGAAAAGAATGTCACGTCGATTCAGTTCTCGGGGATCGCACGCGATACGCTCACGCCCGGATGGCTGTTGTTTGTGTCCCGTGCATCACGCGATGCCCTCACGTCGGCGATGCAGCGTGGCCCCGTACGTGTGCGCGTCACGGTTCGCACCGTATTCGAGCGTCGCCCTGAGCGCACGCTGATCGCGGAAATCCGTGGGGCGTCTGCTCCAGCCGAACGGTTTGTCTATTCGGCCCACGTGCAGGAGCCGGGCGCCAACGACAACGCCAGTGGTGTCGGCACGCTCGCCGAAATGGCCCGCGTGGCCGCCACTATGGTGAAAGCGGGCACCGCCAATCCACAACGCACCGTGACGTTCTTGTGGGGCGACGAAATCCGCTCCACCGACCGCTTCATTAAGGAAGACAGCGTGCGTCGCTCCGGCGTGAAGTGGGGCATGTCTCTGGACATGGTGGGCGAAAACACCGCCAAAACAGGCGGCACCTTCCTCATTGAGAAGATGCCCGACCCAAGCGCCGTCTGGGTGCGCGGCGAAGACAAGCACAGCGAATGGGGTGGGCGCCCGTTGGCCGAAAAGGACATTCGCCCGCACTGGTTCAACGACTTCGTGCGGCAGCGCTGCCTAGACCGCGCCGCGCAAACAGGATGGGTGGTGAAGGCGAATCCGTTTGAAGGCGGCAGTGATCATACGCCGTTCCTCAACGCGCAGATTCCCGCCGTACTCCTCTGGCACTTCACCGATCAGCACTACCACACCGATCGTGATCGCATCGACATGGTCAGTGCCGCATCACTCGGCAACGTAGGCGCCTGTGCGCTCACCACCGGCCTGTTACTCGCCGATGGATCACGCCCGGTGGTCCTCGCCGCTCTGGAAGAACTCACGCGCGCCGCCGAGCAGGAACTCGCCACGCAGAAGGTCCTCGGCCGCGACACGCTGTCACGTGGTGGCAACGCCGAGTCGGAGCGTCATATCATCGACGTATGGCGCGATTTCTACCTCGGCGCCATCGACCGTATTCCGGAGATCGCGGTGGGGCCGATTGATATCTCGGCGGCGATGAACACGGCCAAGGATCGGGTGCGCGCAGCTGCTCTTTACGGGTTCTGAGTGCGGGCGGCGAAACCGTAGGTGCACCCCTAGGCCCAGCCGCATGTATGCGACCTGCCTGTTCTGCGCCGGTGCCCTCGGCCGCAATGAATCCATTGAACACTTCCCCGTCGGTCGTCGGATCGCCTTCGACGCTGCAAAGGGGCGGCTCTGGGTCATTTGCCCAAGGTGCGCACGCTGGAACCTCTCGCCGCTCGAGAGTCGCTGGGAAGCGATCGACCAAGCCGAGCGTGCGTATCGCGACACAAAGCTGCGCACGGCCACCGAACAGATCGGCCTCGCTCGACTGAAGGAGGGCACGGAGCTCGTGCGTATCGGGCGGCCACTGCTCCCCGAGTTCGCGGCGTGGCGGTACGGACGTGTGTTCAAGAAGCGATACCAGCGTATGCTCCTGCTGTCCGCACCGCCGGCCGTGGTCAGTATCGGACATCTCGCGTTGATGGCGTCCGGAGCGACACCGTCGCTGGTAGCTGTCCTCTCGACGGCGATTGCTGCCTCACAGGTCGGCAACCTATTCACCACGTTTCGCCGTGCACGCAACGTGTGCCTGCGTGTACGCGATGATGACGGCATGCTGCTGTCGCTGTCGGCGTGGGATGCCAGTCGCTCCGAGCTGGTGAATCGCGAGGACCGTGCGTGGACCATGCGCGTAGCGCACCGGCACGCGAATTCGGATGCAGGGTATCAGTATCGTGATCTGCAAGGAGCCGCTGCCCGTCGAGCACTCGCCCAACTCCTGCCTACGGTGAACCATCAGGGCGATAGCCCAAAGACAGTCTCCGCTGCGGTCGAAGTGGCAAGCGCGCACGGCAATCTGGCGCTGTCGCTCCTCGCGGCCGAGGATCGCGAGGGTCGGTCGTTCATGACGCTCCCCAGGGTGCCGCTGGGCCGACTCCCCGGTGCCTACCGCCTGGCCCTCGAAATGACCCTACACGAAGACGACGAGCGCCGCGCCCTCGACGGCGAGCTGGCTGCGCTCGAGGCGCGCTGGCGCGAAGCCGAGGAGATCGCCGGGATCGCCGATAACCTCCTGCTGCCAGCGGACATTGAGGCCGAGCTGGAGCGACTGCGCCGCCTGAACAGACCGTCTGGTTGATCAGCGTTCAAGCCGTTGCATTTGCTGCTCTTCGCGCCCTTCGCGTGACCCCTCGCCGGCCGCGGCACCCTCAACGTCCAGCCAACCAACTTCAGTGCCGAACGCCCGGTCCGGTCGTGCACAATGTGTCGCGATATGCTATCCTCTGTGCGGGTGTCGGAAACAGTGTATGTGGTGGACGTCGAGTGCATCGCTGATGGTGGACGCTGCTGCCGCTTCGCGCTGCAGGGCATGAACTGAACGAGGCTTCGTGAACGGTACCAGTTACCTCTCGGTCAAAGCGCTGCATGTCATTGCGGTGATAGCATGGTATGCCGGGCTGTTTTACATCTTCCGCCTGTACGTGTACCACGTGCAGAAACGCGCGGAGCCGGCGGTGACGGCCACGCTGGAGGTGATGGAGCGCCGACTCATTCGCGCCATCATGACGCCGGCGATGGTTGTGGCCCTCGGCGCCGGCGTGGCCATGCTGATCATGAATCCATCGCTGCTGAAAATGCCGTGGATGCACGCCAAGATCGGCGCCGTCCTCTTCCTGCTCGGCTATCACGGCCTCGCCTCTTGGACGCGCAAGAAGTTCCTGCAGGGCAACTACGTGTTCAGCGAGACGGCGTGCCGCTGGATCAATGAAGTGCCGACGATTTTGCTGCTGATCATCGTGATTGCGGTGATCGTGCGACCCGGCATGTAAGGTGAGCACCGGATGAGCGACACCGGGCAATACCGCCGCATCAACGGGGGACGACTCTGGGTGGAAGACACCGGCGGCAACGGACCGCCGGTACTGTTTTCGCACGGGTTGCTCTGGAGTTCACGCATGTTTGATGCGCAGGTGGCATCCCTGCGCTCGCGCTACCGTTGCATTGCATGGGACCATCGCGGGCAAGGACGCAGTGACGTTCCAGCGGTACGGGCTATCAGCATGGACGACTGCTACGCTGATGCCGTGGCGCTGATCGAGCAGCTTGACGTTGCACCGGTTCACCTGGTTGGTCTGTCCATGGGTGGATTCGTCGCCATGCGGCTCGCCGCGCGCCGTCCTGATCTGGTTCGCTCCTGCGTGTTGCTGGAAACGAGTGCCGAGGCCGAGCCGGCGGAAAATGTACCGCGGTACCGCACGCTGAACCGCGTGGCGCGATGGTTTGGCTTGCGCGTCGTCGCCGGCCGAGTGATGCCGATCATGTTTGGCACCACCTTTTTGCGCGATCCCGCACGTGCGGCGGAGCGCACGCTGTGGCAGAGCCGGTTGGCGCAGAACCGCCGGGATATCTGGCGTGCAGTGAACGGGGTGATTGAGCGTGAACCCGTGATGCCGGAACTCGGACGCATAACGGCACCAACGCTGATCATGGTGGGTGACGAGGATGTGGCCACGGTTCCCCTGAAGGCGGAACGCATCCATGCCGCCATACGTGGATCGGAGCTCGTGCGCATACCGCAGGCTGGTCATACCAGCAGTGTGGAGCAGCCGGACGTTGTCACCACAACGATTGCCGCGTGGCTGGAGCGCGTCGAACAACATCAGACCGGCCACATATTCTAAGGGACACCCCACACCCGAGGTCGCCATGTACGACGCCAAAACGAAACCCACCGTTGGCAGCGTGGACAGCTACCTCGCCGCCATCACCGATGAAACGCGACGCAATGACTGTCGTGCGCTCACCGAGATGATGCAGCGACTGAGCGGGTATCCGCCCACGATGTGGGGCGCGAGTATCGTAGGGTTTGGCCAGTATCACTACCGCTATGCCAGCGGACACGAGGGGGACTCGTTTCTCGCTGGCTTTTCATCGCGGAAAGGCGACATCAGCGTCTACCTGTTGGGTGGATACGAATCTCCGCACGTGCGCGCCCTACTGGATCAGCTCGGACGACACAAAGTCGGCAAAGCGTGCCTGTACGTGAAACGCCTCGCCGATATCCACATCCCCACCCTCGAGCAACTGATCGCACAGTCGCTGCCGGCGCGTCCGTAAACACCGCCCAAACAGACGCCCCCGCGAGCCGAACTACAGCAGCTGACGAAGCACGTCGTCGTCGAGCCGGTGCCCACCACCGAAGGTGAATTCCTCAATCA
Source organism: Gemmatimonadota bacterium (assembly GCA_947463135.1). GTDB lineage: Bacteria > Gemmatimonadota > Gemmatimonadetes > Gemmatimonadales > Gemmatimonadaceae > Gemmatimonas. The sequence goes on along the minus strand of CANHTA010000088.1, from coordinate 3,698 downwards.
CCAGCCCCATCGCATCGATCCGCTTCCGCAGCGTGCGACGAAAGGCATCCGTGGCGAACTTGTCCTTGTCGCCCACCACCACCCGCACGGACGTCCCGGTCCACGCGGCGCGCATGGCGTCATCCGACACATCATGGGCGAGCCCACCGGCCCAGAGCACATGCGTGGCGATATCGGCGCCCTCCTCCGGCACCCCACGGTCAGCCACATCGGCAACCCAGCGCATGCTCATGGCAACCCCTTGGGAGAAGCCAAGCACGTGTATAGCAGGCACCTCACCGCGAGCCTCAAGAATCGCGTCCACTTCCTGCCCCACCACCGCGTGGAGCATGGCGAGCGCGTCGCGCAGATCATCCTCGCGATCATCGCGCGTGAGCCACGTGGCGCCCGTCCGCGCGAGATGCTTGCCGTCGGCACGTGGGAGTTCGAGATAGAAGCGAGAGAGCCCCTCGGGGGCAATCACACGGGTCTGTCGCGGAACGAGGCGGGCAAAGGTGGTGATAAAGTCACTGGCCAGCTGTCCGTAGCCATGGAATACCACCCACAAGGCAGTGGCATCAGCCGCGTCGGCGCCGGCGGTGGCGTATCGCGCGGTGCGCTCCACCGCGAGCTTGTGCAGGGTGACCGCAGCGGCAGCCTCACGCGCGGCATCTTGAAATTCAGTCATCACGGTGCAATCTAGTGATGGGTGGTGCGCCATGTTCCTCGCGCCCCACCTGGGCCGTTACACGGCTAGTACCGCAAGTCCGGAACCGCATTCCTACCGCGCAATCAGCGCCTATTCGCTTGACACCGTCGTGTCCCGCTCCGGATACTACGCTGTCCCCGGTGCCGTCGTGATCACCTCGCAGTGCGCCTGACGTTTGGCGCGCTCCTGACGGCAAGGCTGGACATGACATGCGGCAACGGAGTGGTAGTATGGCGGCGCATCGGACGGCAACACACAATGTGGGTGCGGTGCACGGACACGACCCGGTAACGGCGTCTCCGTTGATGACGCTGACCTACCGCAGTCGTGCCACCGCGCCGCTCTCCGAATCGCAGCTGGGCGAGTTGCAACATCGCGCTGCCGCGCGAAACCGGGCGGAAGGCGTCACGGGCATGATGGTCTACAACGACGATCGCTTCTTCCAGTGGTTGGAAGGCCCGCCGGCCAGCATCGCGCGCATTTGGTCGTCCATCAGCCGCGATCCGCGTCATGTCGACATCGAAGCGATCTCGGTGCACACCGCCCCCTCGCGACTGTTCGCCAACTGGAGCCTCAAGCTCACCACCGGCCACGGTGACCCGTGGCTCGACGAAATCTCCGCCGCCAGGGTGTCCTCCACGAATGTGGCCGCTGAACAGCTGGCCGCCCTCGTGATTGCCACGGAACCCAACGAAGCCCGTCGGTTGCTGAACGCTGCCTACGCCGAGTTCCGTTCCATCTCCGCGGTGATTGAGCTCCTCATTGAGCCTACGGCGCGCCGTCTGGGTGATCTGTGGGCTGATGATGATTGCGGGGAATACGAAGTCACGCTCGGTCTGTGCCGCTTGCAAACCTTTCTGCGCGAAATCGCGTCCGACGGGGTGCAGCAGCATACGGAACATCCGTTGGTGGTGCTGGTGGCCCCGTTACCCGGCGAAATCCACATGCTGGGCGCAACGCTCGACGCCGAATCACTCTGGCTCGCTGGCCACGATACACGGGTGCGTTTTCCCTCCACCGAGCAGGCACTCCAACAGATCGTGGCCACCAACTGGTTCGACGCCATCGATCTGTCACTCAGCCCGGCTTTCCTGCGCGAGCATCGCATTACGCGCATGAGTCAGATCGTTGACACCGTGCGACGTGCGTCGAAAAACCCGGCGCTGGTGATTGTCGCCGGTGGCCGCGCGTTCTACGATCGCACCGCCTCCAGCGCCGACGTGCACTCCGACGGCAGCTCTACCTCGGCGGCACACCTCTCCGACGATATCGCCCGCGCCCGCAGCGAGCACCACTAAACGCGAAGACCCACGGGCCACTACGGCCGGCGTTCCTCACGCACCTGTCGCAGCATCGTGTTCGCGTCGATCAGCGTCTCCACCTGCAGCAGCCGCCGCGATGTCTTGGCTATCCACACCACCGACTCGCGCTTCGGGGCCAGCGTGAAAACCACCACGTGCGCGTCTTCACCCTGCACCGTGGCACTGCCCGTGACTTCAATACGATATTCGCGCAGCCCGATATCCGTATCGTACACCGGAAAGCGTGCCGCATATCCCTTCTCCAACGGCAACGCACGCACCACCAGCTCCCAATTCCCGGAGTCGAAGGGCACCACGTTCAAGGTGGTATCGATGGGCAGCGAGGGGACATCAACCGGACCCAGAGACCCTTTCACCCGCTTGCCGGTATAGTCCAGCGCAATACGGCGTGTCGGTGACACCGTACGATGTCGACGCGGTGCGAGCGTCCGCGCATCGGTCTCCGTGGAATCAATCAACGGCGCACGCCCCGGTGACACCGTGAGCACGCGATGAATCACCGGCACCTCGCCCCGCATCTCCAGCCTGACCACGTCCACCGCCGTCCCCAGCCGCTGCTGCTGCTCGCCTCGATACGCGATCAAGGCGTACTGCACCGAATCGGCCACGATACGACTGCCACGTACGGCTGAGTCACCGGGCAGGATCAGCACAAACGGGACCGTGGGTGCCGGAAGCGCCGGCGCCATCTGCCCCGTAAGGGGCGTCACACCAACGCCGGCGCACAGCGCCACCAGCATGGCGCGGACTATGCACCGAGGCCACCGGCAGCGATCCACCCGGCAACCCAACGGCACGCAGAAGCACCGCCAACCGTGGCGGGAACGCATGGCCGACCGCAAGACCGCGAATGAACAGCGCATAGCGAAAGGTAGCATCACAGCCATGCTGCACGGACGGAATGGCCCGGTCGTCGGCAGATTACCCCATGCCCAATACCCGGATGCATCGTCGACATAGTTGGACGCGGTGGTGGTACCGTGTGGTCATCGCCGCGTCGCTACCGCTGGTGGCGCAGGCGAAACCTCAACCGGCACCTCAACCGGCGCCAAGGCCCGGGCAGACACCGGCATCGGCACCGCGCCTGCCGACACTGTCCGTGTTTCTCGTGGCGCACCCCGACGACTGGCAACTGTTTATGGGCGACGTGGCCGTTCGCCATCTCGCCAGAGCGGACCGTGCGCTGTTCATCATCGTCAGCGCCGGTGACGCCGGACGCTCGGCCAGCTACTGGCGCGCCCGCGAAAGCGGGGCGCTGGCGTCGATGCGCGCGGCACTCGCGCTGGCTGATCAGCCCGTGACACATGCCACCACCAAATTCCTGCGTCTTCCCGACGGAAAACCGGATGGCGTGGGATTCTCCGCCACCGGCTTTCAGTCGTTGCAGCGATTGGAGCAGCGCATGGTGCCGCACCTCCTGAGCATCGATAGCACCACCCGCTATGCCAACGTGCGTGAGGTCATCCAGGCACTGCGCACCATCGTCCAGAGCGAACAGCGCCTTGGCATGTATGTGCACCTGCACACACACGATCCCGATCGGCAGCACAACCCCGGCGATCACGCCGATCATCGCAGCGTAGGACGCCTCGCGCTGGCCCTCGCCGAATCCATGCGCGGGCCCGTCACGCTCTACAGTGGCTACGTAAACATCCGCCGTCCCGATAACCTGTCGGCCACCGATGCCG
>CANHTA010000087.1 GCA_947463135.1 Gemmatimonadota bacterium | reverse complement strand
CTCGCCAAGGATGGGCTCATTGAGCGCGTGGCCTCGCTCCCCTTTGGCGCCGTGCGACTCACTGAGCGCTTTCTCAACCCACGGGTCACCCCGCGGCGTGTGCGCTCGCTCCGGTCGCATGTGCGGGCAGGGCTGAAAGAGGCGGTGCCCGTGAAAGACTGGCGCGGTGCCCAGATCATCGGCTCCGGTGGCACCTTCACCAATCTCGCTGGCATCGTGCTGTCACGTCAGCAAGTGAGCGTGCGCTCGCCGCACGGCACGCGCGTAACCCGCGTGGAGCTTGAGCATGTGCTCGACTGGCTGCAACGTCTGGAGAGCGACGAGCGGGCGCATGTGCCGGGGCTCAATCCGGCACGCGCCGACATCATCGTTGCCGGCTTGGCCGTTGCCGCCGAGGTGTTGGCGCGCTTCGACCCGCGGGACCTCATGGCGTCCGCCTTCGGCATTCGCGAAGGACTTCTCTTGGAGGCCGCACGGGTCACGCCCGTGGTTGCCGACCCCGGCGTGGCCCGTGAACGATCTGTGCGTGAGTTCGCCGAACGCTGTCACTACGAGGAGCCGCACTCACGTCAGGTGCAGTCGCTTGCCCTCACGCTCTTCGATGAGCTCGCCGCGCGCCTGCAGCTCACCGCGCACGATCGCCGCTTGCTCTCTGACGCGGCGCTGTTGCACGACGTGGGATACCACATCAACTACGAGAAGCACCACAAGCACTCGTTTCACCTCATCTCGCACGCGGATCTGCTGGGCATGACGCCAGCGGAGCAGATCATCGTGGCCCATGTGGCCCGGTACCATCGTGGGTCCCCGCCCAAAACGAAGCATCGCGCCTACGCCCAGCTCGACCGCGTATCGCGCGAGAAAATCGTAAAGCTCTCGGCCATCCTGCGCTTCGCCGATGGCATGGACCGCGGCCATGTCTCAGCCGTTGGCTCCATGCAGATCACGCTCACCGGCGATACCATGCGGGTATCGGTGGCGGAAGCGCCCGGGGCCACCAGCGTACGGCTCGAGTGCTGGGGAGCCAGCCGCAAGCGTCAGTTGCTTGAAGAAGTGCTGGGGCGCGCCATTGTGGTGGTGGCACCGGATGGCACCGAGGTCACGGCCGACGACGACGGCGACGGCGAATAGTCGCCGCGCCGTCGGCGCTGTTAAATCCCGACTTCGGCGCCCAAGCGCAGCGTCCAGTCACCACGCGCGCGATTCAACAGCACATGGCGGTAGCGCGCGTGAAAGAACTCGCCGTTCACCTTGATGCGGTGGGCGTTGATGTAGCGCGCCACCCCGATGGCGCGCTCCTGAAGCGCCTCGCCCGTGCTGAGCGACTGAATGCGCTTGGCCGGCGTGACGGTGGAGTACCGTAGCATCGGCTCCCAGCTGGAGCGCGGCAGCAGCCAGCTCGTTTGCACATTGACACCCTGACCGGCATACACATGGCGGATGTCGGTACCGCTTTGGGTCACGGGATCCGGCGAGACCCGATGAGCATACTCCACGGCCACGGCAACCCCGCGCCGTTTGAACAGACCATCAGCGAAATACGTGGTCATACCACGGGGGGCATAAAGCGCCGGCCCCAATTGCCCACCGGTCCGTCGCGCCCGGTCGTTGCGTGACAGCCCGGCCGCGAGCGACAGCTTCATCGTGGGCTCTCGTGCCAGATCGCCCTCGACGTAGTCACCACCGTTGGTAAAGGCGCCGAAGGGGAGCAGCTCCCACCGCGTGGTATACGCGAGCCCTCCATCGCCGGCCTGCGGATTGCGACCGTCGCCCGAAGACACCGCCCCACGAATGACATACCGCGCCTGCCCGATGGAGCGTGAGTACGCCAGGAACGCCCCCACATCGCGATCCACGGTAAACAGCGCGTTCACCGGCGAGCGATCGGGCGACTGCAACTCGCTGGACGACACCAGGCGCTGACGATTGCCGGGCAGTTTGGCCTGCCCGATGGAGCCGGCCAGATGCGGCGTGAACTGCCACGTGACGAAGGCGTCGCGCAGCACGTTGGCAAAACCGGTGTTCTCCTGGTCCATGTCGCCGCGCGCAAACGAGAGCTGCACGTTGACGCGCAGGCGAGGATCGCGCAGCGTGCCTTCCAGACGCAATCGCATCCGGCGCACCGCGAGATTGGTGCGCTTTATCCCGTAATCGGTCTCCCCTTCACTCGTCGCCGACGCGACCTGTTGAACCCGAAATCGGAAATTGAGCTTGGTGACGCCGTCAACACCGTTCACCGTCACGCCCTTCCCGTCCAGCGTGATCGCCGGGTTGGGGAAGGCCGGCGCCGGTTGCGCCAGCAGCAACGGCGCACGGCACAGGCCCGTGCACATCAGGGCACCCAGCGGCAACCAACGAGTAAGTGACATGGGGGAACGCTGTACGGTTCCGCGGCAAAAGGCTAGTCCGACGCCTTGGCTACGGCACGCTTGCCCGGTCTCGCGGCGCGCTTCACGTCCACGTTGCCCCACGGATCCCGCATGAGCGTGGCATGCGTGGCGACCTCGTCCGCGCCATTCGGCTCACGCCGCCGGTACGTCCCATCAGCGCCCAGCTCCCACGCCTGTCGGGTATCGGAGAGGCACAGCTCCAACACCCGCTGCAGCCGCCCATGCCACACCACGTCTTCAATCGGCGCCATGGCTTCAACACGACGATCAAAGTTGCGCGGCATCCAGTCGGCCGACCCAATGAAATACTCGGGGTTCCCGCCATTCGAAAAAAACGCCACCCGGGAATGCTCAAGGAAACGCCCAATAATGCTCACCACGCGAATGCGATCGCTCACCCCGCGGAGCCCCGGCACCAGGCAGCAGATCCCCCGGACGATCAAGTCCACTTCGACCCCCGCCTGCGACGCCCGGTACAGCGCCGCAATGACCTGAGGATCGACCAGCGCATTCATCTTCGCAATAATGCGCCCACCACGCCCGGCAGTCGCGTGCGCCGCTTCGCGGTCGATGAGCTCCAGCGTACGCCGGCGCAACGTGGCCGGTGCCATCACTAACCGGCGATAGAACTTCTGCCGCGACACGCCGGTGAGTGAGTTAAACAGATCACTCGAATCAGCGCCAATCTCAGGACGGCACGTGAAGAGCCCGATATCGGTGTACACCCGGGCCGTTTTGGAGTTGTAGTTCCCGGTACCGACGTGCACATAGCGCCGGATGCCGTCGGCATCGCGACGAACCACCAACACCGTCTTGGCGTGCGTTTTGAGCCCCGGTAATCCATACGCGACATGGATGCCATAGCTTTCCATGGTGCGCGCAAACGTGATGTTGTTCTGCTCATCGAACCGCGCCTGCAGCTCAATAATGACCGCCACCTGCTTCCCTGCCTCGGCCGCTGCCGTCAGCGCGCGGACGATGGCCGTATCCCCCGAGGTGCGGTAGAGCGTGAGCTTGATCGCCAACACCTGCGGATCGCTGGACGCCGCCTCCAGGAAAGCCTCCACCGACGAGCTGAAGGACTCGTATGGGTGGTGCACCAGCACGTCGCCTTCACGAATCACCTCAAACAGATTCCGCCCGTCACGGAATGGCGCTGGCACGACCGGCGTATAGGTGACGTCGCGCAGCTCGGGCACATCAAGACCGGCAATGTGCAGCAAGTCGCCAAGCTCCAGGAGGTCATCCTGATCGTGCACATCACGCGCACTCAGCGGAGCCACCAGCTGCGTTTCACTTTCCGTAAGCTCCTCCAGCAGCAACTGCCGCATCGACTCCGGCATGTCGCGCTGCACCTCCAAACGCACCACCTCGCCAAATCGCCGCTGAAACACCTGCTGTTCAATGGTCTCCAGCAAATCCTCCGGCTGATCGATCTGCCCAAGATCCAGATCAGAGTATCGCGTAATGCGGAACGTGAACCACCGTTTTACCTGCATACCCGGAAACAAGGAACCCAAGTGCTCACCGATCACCTCCTCCAGCGGCACGTACACATGCTCGCCCGCCCGATCAATGGTCACCCAGCGCGGCAGCGAACGCGGTACCTTCACGCGCGCAAAATGGGTCTGACCACTCTCGGGATCACTGATGTCCACCGCCAGCGACAGCGACAGATTCGAGATGTAGGGAAACGGATGGCCGGGGTCTACCGCCAGCGGCGTAAGCACGGGGAAGACCTGCGACTCGAAGTAGGCGTGCACGCGCACGCGCTCCGCCTCGCTGAGCGAGGCCATCGGCACCAGCTTGACGCCTTTGGCCTCAAGCGCCGGCAACACGAGCGTGTGCAACGCATGATGCCGCCGTTGCAATAACTCCTGCACCCGCACGCGAATCGCGTCCAGCTGTTCGGGCGGAGACAGCGGATCGGGCGGATATTGCGGCGCCCCGGACGTGACTTTGCGCCGCAGCCCCGCCACCCGCACCATGTAGAATTCATCCAGATTCGTGCTGAAGATCGCCAGAAACTTCAGGCGCTCCAGCAACGGCACGCGCGCATCCAACGCTTCTTCCAGCACGCGCGCATTGAAGTCGAGCCAACTCAGCTCGCGATTCAGATACGGGAGCGACAACGCGGTCGAAGACGGGATCGCGGCAGATCGGCGCGGCGTACCGCGCCGGACGGGAGTTGAATCAGAGTGGATTGAACGTTGCCAGAAGTTGGTACGAAATCGCCGCCATCGCCGCCGCGGCCGGAATCGTGATCACCCACGCCCACACAATCCGGCTGGCAAGGCCCCACCGCACAGCCGACAACCGGTTCGTCGCGCCAACCCCGACAATCGCACCCGTGATGGTGTGCGTGGTGCTCACCGGGATCCCGAAACGCGACGCCGATAAAATCACCAGCGCCCCCGCAGTTTCGGCGCAGAATCCGCCAACCGGGCGCAACTTCGTAATGCGTGTGCCCATGGTGTGCACAATCCGCCAGCCACCGAAGAGCGTACCCAGCGAGATCATCGTGTAGGCACTGAGCTCCACCCACACCGGAATCTCCTGCAGCGAGGTCACGTGCAGGTGGCGCAACAGCCCCGTTTCCCCCACGAAGGTGGACTGCGTGGCCACCAGCAGCCCTACGATAATCCCCATCGTTTTCTGCGCGTCATTGCCGCCATGCGCCAGCGAGAGCAACGCCGAACTGGTCAGCTGCGCCACCCGGAAAAACTTGTCCGCCTTGGTGCTGGTGACATGCCGGAACAGGTTGTACACCAGCACCATCAACACAAAGCCCATCAGCATCCCGATGGAGGGCGACAGGACAATGGCGGACAACGTTTCAATCCACTTCTTCCCCCACAGCAAGGCCGAGAACCCCACCTTCGACACCGCCGCGCCCGCGTATCCACCGATCAGCGCGTGAGAAGAGCTGGAAGGAATACCAAACCACCACGTGATCAGGTTCCACGTGATCGCTCCCAGTAATCCACCCAGAATCACATTGGCGTCCACCACGTTCAAATCGATGAAACCGGCCGCCACTGATTTGGCCACCGCCGTTCCAACGAAAAACAGCGCGGAGAAATTGAACACCGCCGCCCAGATCACAGCCGCCAACGGACTCAGGACACGGGTCCCAACGATCGTCGCAATCGAGTTGGCCGAATCATGGAATCCGTTAATGAAGTCGAACGCCAACGCGACGAGCACGATGAAAATGACGAAGTTGACCACAGGGCCGTCAGCTGTTTTTAAGCGCGATGCTTTCCAGCACGTTCGACACATCTTCGCACTCGTCAATCGCTTCTTCCAACGAGTCGTAGATCTCCTTCCACTTCAGCACTTCGATGGCCGGCTCATCGTGCTCAAACAAGGCCCCCACCGACTGCGCATAGAGCACATCCCCCTCTTCTTCCAACGCCTTAATCCGGCGACCGTGCTCCAGCATTTTCACCCGCTTCGTCACGTCACCAACTGACGCCAGGATCTCGGCGCTGGCCCGCACCAACACATCAGCCATCTCCACCGCGCCCGGCCGCGGCGCCTTCACGCGGAACATCACCACGCGGCGTGCCGCACCGTTGATCAAGTCAATCACGTTGTCCAGTCGCGTGGCGAGCACGTGAATGTCCTCACGGTCCAACGGCGTCACGAAGCTGGTATCAATACGCTGATTGATGAGGTGGACCACCGCATCGCCGTCGGTCTCCACCTTTTTGATTTCAGTGGCGATACGCGCCGCATCGGCGGGATTCTCAAACAGGGTGCGCAGTAAACTGGAGGCGCTGCCCATATACACGGCGAGTTGCCGGAAGTGGTCGAAGAACGTTTCGTCTTTGGAGAAGAGCTTCACGACTCGGATGGCTGAGAGAAGGCAGACGGCACACGGGGTGACGCTACGCCCGTAACGATTACGTCACCGGGGCGGAAACGCCATCCATCCTCCTCATCGTTACATGACATTGACGCACCACACGGGCACCGAACCGTTCATCACCAAACCATCCCACCGCCCAGCTGGCACCGCCAGCCACCCGCTGCTGGGTGTGCCACTTTGGCAGTCTGCCTTGAAGGCAGGGCGCCCCGCGCGGTGAACCGCCCGTATTACGCCGGTCCGGCAGACCAAGTGCGGCCCATAGCTTGCCTTTCCTCGTGGCAGCTGGAAAACACTGTTCCTAGGCTCCGAAGCAGTCCAGTCTGACCGCAACTCCTCAACGAGACTTCAATGGCTGAAAAAGTTATCGGCATCGACCTGGGCACCACCAACTCGGTGGTCTCCGTGCTGGAAGGTGGCGATCCCGTCGTAATCCCGAACGCCGAGGGCGGTCGCACCACCCCGTCGGTGGTCGGCTTTACCAAAGACGGCGAGCGCCTGGTTGGCCAGATCGCGAAGCGACAGGCCGTCACCAACCCGCAAAACACCATCTTCTCGATCAAGCGCTTCATGGGGCAGCGTACCTCTGAAGCGCAGGCTGAACAGTCGCGCGTCCCGTACAAAATCGTCGCGGGCCCGAACGACGTCGCCTCCGTGGAAGTCGGGGGGAAGCGCTACACGCCGCCCGAGATCTCGGCCATGATTCTGCAAAAGATGAAGCAGACGGCCGAAGACTACCTCGGCCACAGCGTCACCAAGGCCGTCATCACCGTACCGGCCTATTTCAACGATGCCCAGCGTCAGGCCACCAAGGACGCCGGCAAAATCGCCGGCCTTGAGGTGCTTCGGATCATCAACGAGCCCACGGCGGCCGCGCTCGCCTACGGCCTCGACAAAAACAAGAAGACCGATGAAAAGGTCGCCGTCTTTGACTTGGGTGGCGGCACGTACGACATCTCCATCCTTGAACTCTACGACGTCGACGGTACGCGTCAGTTCGAAGTGAAGTCCACCAACGGCGACACGCACCTGGGCGGCGACGACTTCGATCAGCGGGTCATGGACTGGCTGGTGGCCGAGTTCAAGCGCGATCAGGCCATCGACCTGAGCAAAGATCCGATGGCCATTCAGCGCCTCAAGGAAGCGGCGGAAAAGGCCAAGATGGAGCTGTCGAGCGCGAACAGCACCGACATCAACCTGCCCTTCATCACGGCTGACCAGTCGGGCCCGAAGCACCTCAACTACTCGCTCACGCGGGCCAAGTTTGAGCAGCTGGTGGACGACCTCATTCAGCGCACCCTCGAGCCCATGAAAAAGGCGCTCAAGGATGCCGGCATGCAGCCGAGTGAAGTGGACGAGGTCATTCTCGTGGGCGGCTCCACGCGTATCCCGAAGATTCAGGAAGTGGTGAAGAACTTCTTCGGGAAGGAGCCCAATAAGGGGGTCAATCCCGACGAAGTGGTGGCCGTGGGCGCCGCCATTCAGGGCGCCGTGCTCACCGGCGAGCAGAAGGACGTGCTGCTCCTTGACGTCACGCCGCTCTCCCTCGGCATTGAAACGCTCGGTGGCGTGATGACGGTACTCATCCCGCGCAACACCACCATCCCAACCAAGAAGGCCGAGACCTTCTCCACCGCCGACGACAACCAGACCACGGTGGAGATTCACGTGCTGCAGGGCGAGCGCGAGCTGGCCGTGTACAACCGCACCATCGGCAAGTTCCAGCTCACGGGCATCCCGCCCGCCCCGCGCGGCATGCCGCAGGTTGAGGTAACCTTCGACATCGACGCCAACGGCATTCTGCATGTCACGGCGCGCGACAAGGCCTCGGGCAAGGAAACCAAGATCCGCATCGAGGCCTCCAGCGGGTTGTCGGACGCCGACATTGACAAGATGGTGAAGGATGCCGAGAAGAACGCGGGAGAAGACAAGCAGCGTCGCGAGGAAATCGAGACGCGCAACCGCCTCGACTCGCAGACGTACGAAGTAGAAAAGAACGTGAAGGAGTGGGGCGACAAGGTGCCGGCCAACCTGAAGGAACGGATCGACGCGTCGATCGAGCGGAGCCGGAAGGCGCTGCGCGGTGACGACATGGCCGAGATCCGCGCCGCGCAGGAAGAGCTGACCAAGGCCTACAGCGAAGCGGGCCAGGCCTTCTATCAGCAGCAGGCGGCTGAAGGGGCGGCTCCGGACGCCGGTGCAGCGCCGGGTGGCGAGGCGGCGGCGGGGGCCAAGGCCGACGACGTCGTGGAAGCCGATTACGAGATCGTCGACGACAACAAGAAGTAAGCGCCTCCGCGTCGCACCGAAACACCGGACTCCCGCGGAACATGCATGCGGGGGTCCGGTGTTTTAGTTCAGGATGGGAGGTATGGCGCCAAATGATCGGCGCCGGTGTAGGGTGAGAGGCGTTTTCTCCGTTACCGCTTTTTCCGGGTTTCAACACATGTCATCACGTTTTTCCCGATTCCGTTTCGCCGCTGCGGCGGCTGTGTGCTTCTCGGCCGGCGTGCTCTTCGCGTCGGGCATGGACTGGACGAAGATCAGCTGGGCGCAGGGGTCCGCCGCGGGCTCCCGCTCCCCGGTGGTGCGCGGTGGCCCCATGGCCCCTGAGGGCAGCTCCTTCGCCGACATTGCCGAACGGGTCACGCCCGCCGTGGTTGCGGTAAACACCAGCCGCACGGCGCGCCCACGGCCGCAGGTGCGCGGTCGCGCGCCACAGGGCATGGAAGACTTCCTCGAACAGTTTGGCCCACAGCAGCCGCGCCAGCAGCGCGGTGAAGGGTCGGGCTTCATCGTGGCGCAGGACGGCTACATCATCACCAACCACCACGTGGTGGCCGACGCCGACCAGGTATCGATCACCCTGAGCGATGGCCGCACCTTCAAAGCCAAGGTGATCGGCACCGACTCCACCACCGACGTTGCCGTGGTGAAGATCGACGCCAAGGGGCTGCCCACACTCGCCATTGGCAACGACGAGACCACCCGCATTGGGGATTGGGTGCTCGCCGTCGGCAACCCGCTCGGCCTCGACTTCACCGTTACGGCGGGCATCATTTCCGCGAAGGGACGCGGCGCGGAGATCCAGTTGCCCAACTCCAGCAACTTCACCATCTCCGACTTCATCCAAACCGACGCGGCCATCAATCCCGGCAATTCCGGGGGACCGCTCATCAACCTGCGCGGCGAAGTGATCGGCCTGAACAGCGCCATCGCCAGCCAGACCGGTTTCTACTCGGGCTACGGCTTCGCCATTCCGATTACGCTGGTGAAGGCGGTGACCGACGACCTCATCAAGGAAGGGCGCGTACGCCTGCCGGTGATGGGCGTGTCGGTGGGTCGCATCGATCCGGAAGACGCCGGTATCAACGGCCTGGCGCGCGTGGCCGGTGTGAAAGTGGCTGGCTTTAACCCCGCCGACGGCGGCCCGGCGAAGGCGGCTGGCATTGAGGTGGGTGACATCATCATCTCGGTGGACGGCAAGCCGGTTGACCGCGTGAGCTCGCTGCAGCGCGTGGTTCGCCTGCGCCGCGTAGGCGACCTGGTGCCGGTGGAGGTGATGCGCTACGGCACCAAGAAGAGCTTCAAGGTGAAGCTGGTGGAAGCCGACATGTTGGCCCGTGTGGCCACCGCCGAAAACGAACCGGCCGCCAAGGCCAACCCCAGCGCCGGCAAGCTTGGTATTGCCGTTGAGCCTGTTCCCGCCGACGTGGCGGAGCGGCTCAAGCTTGGTGGGCGTGGCGTGTTTGTGGCCGACGTGGCGGAAGACGGCCCGGCGCGCGCGAAGCTTGCGGCCGGCAGTGATATCGTGTTGGAGATCCTGTACCCTACCCCGCGCCGCGTCGTGAAGACCGTGGGCGATTTGCAGGGGGCGTTAACGGCGCTCAAAGACGGCGACTATGTCTCGCTGCTGGTACGGAACATGGACCCGCGCGTAGGCGAGCGCGTTGTGAACATTCGCGTGGGCGGCTGATCCCCGCTGGCAGCTCACGCTGAAACAGGACGGGCGGCATCGCATCGCGATGTCGCCCGTCCTGTTGTATGGAGCGGCTTACGCCAATGGCGTACGCCGCTCAGTCGGTGTTGATAAACCGATAGAGCACGCGTATGAGCCGGTACGCGTCCGGCATAGCATCACGGGTGAACTCCACACTGGTTGGCGATACGAGACGCACCTCACGAAACGCCGTGGCCACCTCGGGGATCGTGGGGTCCCGGAAGGTCATGCGCACCGTGTACTGCGGCAATCGTTGCGGCGGCACCGGCCGCGCCGCGGCCACACTTTCCTTCGCGCCCTGCTCAATGTCACGACGCGCGTCCACCAAGGGGCGCAGCTCAACGGCCCTCGAGTTGATGGCCCGCTTCACCACCACGCCACGCACCGTTGGCACGGTGACGCGCTGCTCCTCAATGGCCACGTCGTCCCCGGTGACCATGACCACCGGCACGCCATACCAGCGCGCGAGCAGCGCGTTCATACCACCCTCACCTACCGACTGTCCGTTAATCTGCAAATCAGCCAGCACCCCGGAGCCGGTGTGGGCAAATACACCGCGCGGCGATCCGGCCTTGGCGTGGTACCCCACGAAGATGATCGCAGCGAAAGTACTATCGAGCCCCTCCATCATGCCGTGGCGCTTGAAGCTGTGGCTGATGAGTCGCACACGCGGATCGATATCCTCGGGAAGCAGGTTGCGTTGGCTTCCGTGTGAATCGTTCACCACCACCTCAGTGGCGCCGCCCGCAAACGCACCGCGAATCGCCGCATTGGCGTCTTCCGCCATCAGCTTACGGGCGCGCCCATACTCGGCTCCGGCGGCCGACGTTTGATTGTCACCGTTGATGCCGCTAATCCCCTCCATGTCAACGGAGATATACACCTTCTTGGACTGCGCCTGTGCCGTGCTGGTGGTGAAGGCGAGGGTCAGCGCGGCGAGTACCGTTGGAATTCGCATAGCCATGGGAAAAGTGAGTAGGGAAATGCCAGTACGACGTTACCGACAGCCCGGGAGACGAAACGCGCCGATACGTGTGGAGTACGCGCTGTCGCCGGCCTTGAGATAGTCGCCCACGTACCAGATGGTACAATCATCAATCGGATCCACGGCCGTCTGCGTGTAGTCTTGCCAGCGGAGCGTTGTGGTTTGTGCGGCCTCGCCATGCACCAGCACCGCTTCCCGCAGGCCAAGGGTGCCGGGGGCATCGCGAGGGGTCCGGGCGGCGAATCGCTGCCCAGGGAAGTGCGTGGCACTCCCAAACGAGTACCCCATGCCGATGTTGCCGAACCGGTCCATCGCGGCGCTGGGCATCCAGCGCGTTGCGCTGTCAGGGGCATAGGTACCCTGTTGCGCCAGCGTCACCGCCCCGTTGTGCGCCACCGCCAGCTCGTACCAGCGCACACCCCCGGCCCCGTTGGCGGTGTTCACGGAATGCGCCGCCACGATACGTCCGCCTGATGCAAACTGGCGGTACACCACACGCGCCATCAGCTTGTCACCCTGCGCGTCCAGCCGGCGCTCGGTACTTGGCTGCGGCACACAGTTGGTGAGTTGGCCGCCACACAGATAGCGGTACGGGACCACCGCCATGCGTTCCGGTCCGACCAGCGTGGTACGGGTGGTATCGGTCCAGTTCACGTGAAACCGCCAGAGCTGCAACTCGGAGGCGTCGGTTACCCCTTGCAGCTGCGCACCGCCGGCGGCGAGCACGAGATTCGAGGCGCCACGCGGTGGCAGCGTGCGGCCATCGAGATCGGCGGTATTCAGGAAATTCACCCCCGGCACAATGCGGCACAGCTCACGCGCCTCCTCGCCGCGCAACATGCGGGGGCGTTCGGCCACGCACAGATGCTTCTCAATCACCTCGTCACCGGTGCTGGTGGGCACATAGTAGCCGTCGGGCCACACCGCGGGTCGTGGATAGTCGGGGAACAGGGGCCGCGTAAAGGCGTAGCGATACCACGCGCCGAGCGGGTCGGAGGTGGCACTCACGGCGTAGCACATGGCGTACTGGCCGTCGGCGGGCTCGGCTTCGGGGCGCGGTGGAGCCGGGCGTGGAACCGTATCACGTCGCTCCGCGGGGCGCGGCAACGGCGCGCGGCGCGGCCCATGCGGTGCGGTGTACGGCCGTGCGCGCCGGAAGATGGGAAGCACCAGGAGCCAGCGATCCGCCAGTTGATCGTACCGCACCACGGCGTCGCCGCTCAGGATGTCCTCACAGGGGCCGCCGAATCCCCGGAACACACTGTTGGTGGGCAGCGGCCCATATAACGGCGTGCCGGTGCGGCTGAACACGGCCAGCTGGGAATTGACCGTTTGCACGATGTGGCGGCGCCCCACGGCCAGTGAATTGTCCGACGGATTCCGGAGTGCGACGCGCCCAT
>CANHTA010000086.1 GCA_947463135.1 Gemmatimonadota bacterium | reverse complement strand
GTGTTGGCCGCCGGCTTCGTGTGGTCACCGCATTTATTACTGCTGTCGAAGAGCAGTGCCTTCCCCAATGGACTGGCCAACCGCAGCGGCCTGGTGGGCAAGTATCTCGCGGGCCATCGCAACGTGAACGCGTACCTGCGATTGCCCATGGAACTGTTCCCCGGCATCAACGTGCAGCACTCACTGGTGTCGAAGCAGTTCATGCGCGTACCGCGCTCGTCGCGCTATCTGCGGCACGACCTGCGCATCTGGGAGTCGAGCGTGGGGCGCGAACCGCGGTTGCGCGGTGACGATGGCCAGGTGCAGTTCGGCGATGCGCTCATGCAGGACTGGCAGCAGCGTGCGAAAGGCGCGACGGCGCGCGTGCGTGGCTACTACGACGTGCTGCCCGACAAGGACAGCGCGCTGTCGCTCGACGCGAAGAAGACCAACCGCTTCGGCGATCCGATGCCCAACGTGTCCTTCAAAGACGCGCCGGAAAGCGCCGCGCTGAAGGAGTGGCAGGAGGAACAGCTGCGTGAGCTGTTCCGCACGATGGCCAAGGCTGGTGGCGGCGAGATCCTGCGCATGGAGAACAGCGCCAACGACCTGGGGCAGGAACACCCGGTGGGCGGCTGCCGCATGGGCACCGATCCCATGCAGAGCGTGGTCGATGCCGAAGGACGGGCACACGACCACGAGAATCTCTGGGTAGCGGGCGCGCCAGCGCAGCCGACCGCGTCCTGCTGCAACGGCACGCTCACCTTTGTGGCGGTCGGGCTCCGCACCGCGGCGGCGATCGCGGGGGACACCGAACGCGCGGGGGCACCGGTGCGTGGCCAATCATAACGTGGCCAACCGTAGCGGCCGCCGCTACACGCGGTTGTTGGTTACGAGCGCTTCGACATGGGGCAGGTGGAGAACCCCAACAGCGTGTAGAGCGGACATGAACGCATCGTCGCGGTGAGGAGCGGGATGACGCCAAGGTACCCCCATGCTGTTTGCGGGCCGGTGAAGGTCAAGGCCAACAGACCGAGCCCAAGGGCAACGCGTACAATGCGATCAACCGTTCCGACGTTGATGGGGAAAAGCACAGCCATGTGACACTCCAGTGAAGGGTGGGGGGCCGAATACGCCGCCGTGGCGCCCTCACAGGAGCGTTCCCGACACGCGCCCCGGGGCGTGCTCCAAAGGATGACTCGGCGCGGCCCGCTTGGTATTCGGGCTTTCCCTGACACAGCCCCCCGAGGCACCTTTCACCGTACGCACCCTCTACCAAATCCTGCCGATGCGCCGTCCTCTGCTCCGTGCCGTTCTGGCCGCCCCGTTGGTGGCCGCCCCGCTGTTCGCCCAAACGCGTACGCTCACCGCCGCCGACTATGCGCGGGCTGAGCGCTTCCTTGGGTTCAATACCACGAATCTCGTGTCGCGCACCGGGGTACAGCCCAGCTGGCTCCCCGATGGACGCTTCACGTATCGCGTGCGACAGCCCGATGGAAGTTCGCCGCTCATGGTTGTGGACCCCGTGAAGGGAACCAAGACCGACTGCACGGTTGCCGGTGCCAACTGCCCGGCGGAACCGCGTGCCAATGGCCGGCCGTCGGGCCAGTCTGGACGGCGCCCCCCCGAAAACCTGTCGCCCGATGGGAAAACGGCGGCGTTTATCCGCGACTGGAACCTCTGGGTTCGCGATGTGGCCACCAACACCGAAACGCAGGTCACCACCGACGGCGTGAAGGATTTTGGCTACGCCACTGATAACGCGGGCTGGATTCACTCCGACCGCGCTATTCTCACGTGGTCGCCCGACTCCAAGAAGATGGCCACGTTCCAACAGGATCAGCGGAACGTGGGCGAGATGTATCTCGTGAAAACGAAAGTCGGTCATCCCGAACTGAGCGCGTGGAAGTATCCGCTCCCCGGCGACAGCGTGGTCTCCATGATCCACCGCGTGATCGTTGATCTCTCGGGCCCGGCGCCGAAGGTGGTGCGTTTCAAGATGCCGGCCGACCAGCACCGCTCGTCGGTGTGCGACCACATTTCCTGCAGCGGCGGCGAACTTTCCGACGTGGAGTGGTACGCCGACGGCAGCAAATTGGCGTTCCTCTCAAACTCGCGCGATCACAAGATCGCCACGCTGCGCATTGCTGACGCGAACACGGGTGACGTGCGCGACGTGTTGCGGGAGGAAGTGGCCACCCAGTTTGAGAGCGGCGACAACGTAGCGAACTGGCGCGTACTACCGGCCACCAACGAAGTGATCTGGTTCTCCGAACGCGACGACTGGGGGCAGTTGTATCTGTACGATCTCACCACGGGCGCGCTGAAGTCAAAGATCACCACCGGCGACGGTCCGGTGCTGTCGGTGGAGCGTGTTGACGAGAAGTCGCGCACGATCTGGTTTGTAGCCGCCGGCAAGGAAACGGGGCGCGATCCCTACTTCCGTCATCTCTATCGCATTGGTATGAACGGCAAGGGGCTCACGCTCCTCACGCCGGAAGACGGCGACCACAACACCACGCTCTCACCCAACGGCACGGTATTCGTGGATAGCTGGTCGCGCCCAGACCTCGCACCGACCGCCGTGCTGCGCCACGCGAACACCGGCAAGCTGATTGCCACGCTGGAGCAGGGAGACATCACCAAGCTGGTGGCGATGGGCTGGAAGGCACCCACGCGGATCACGGTGAAGGACCGCAACGGCAAGTGGGACCTGTATGGCCTCATGTGGACGCCCACCACGCTGGATTCGACGAAGAAGTACCCGATCATCAACTACATCTACCCGGGTCCGCAGGGCGGCAGCGTGGGCAGCCGTCAGTTTGCCGCGGCCACGCGCGACAATCAGGCATTGGCGGAACTGGGCTTCATTGTGGTGGCCATTGATGGCACCGGTAATCCCACGCGCTCCAAGTCGTTTCATGACGCCTACTACGGCCGCATGAGCGATAACACGCTCCCCGATCAGATCGCGGGCATGAAGCAGCTGGCCGAGCGCTATCGCTTCATCGATCTGGAGCGCGCGGGTATGTGGGGCCACTCAGGTGGTGGCTTCGCCACGGCGTCGGCGATGTTCCAGTATCCCGACTTCTTCAAGGTTGGCATCTCGGAGTCGGGCAATCACGACAACCGCAACTACGAAGACGACTGGGGCGAGCGCTATCACGGCCTGCTCACGAAAAACGGCGCCACCGACAACTACGAGAAGGAAGCCAACCAGACACTGGCCCGGAACCTCAAGGGCAAGCTGTTGCTGGCGCACGGCACCATGGACGACAACGTGCCGCCAGACAACACGTGGCTCGTGGTGGACGCGCTGATCAAGGCGGGCAAGGATTTCGATCTACTCATGATTCCGAACGCGCTGCACGGATTCGGCGCCGCGTCGAACTACATGATGCGCCGTCGCTGGGACTATTTCGTGCAGCATCTCCTTGGCGCCACACCGCCGAAGGAATACCAGATTGGACCGAAGTCGTAGCATGGAACGCCTCTTCATCATCATGGGCGCCCTGTCTGGCGCCATCGGTGTGGCCGCTGGCGCGTTTGGTGCCCACGCGCTGCGCGCCCGCGTAGAGCCGCGCATGCTCGAGGTGTTCGAAACGGGGGCACGCTACCAGATGTATCACGCGCTGGCCATGCTCGCCGCCGCGTGGATGGTCAGCCGGTTCCCCGGTGCGCTCATGAACGCCAGCGGCTGGCTCTTCATGGCCGGCACGGTGCTCTTCTCGGGCTCGCTGTATGCGATGGCGCTTACCGGCGTGCGCGCACTGGGTGCCATCACCCCGCTGGGCGGCGTGTGCTTCATCGCGGGGTGGGCGTGTATCGCCCTCGCCGCCACGAAGCGCTAAGCGTCGGAGCATGCTCCTCGCCAATCCGTCCGTTTCGCAACTCGCAGTCATTGCCGCTATTTCCGCGCTTGGCGGTGCGGTGAACTCCATTGCCGGTGGCGGCACGTTGCTCACGTTTCCCGCGCTCCTCGCGCTGGGCGTGCCGCCGGTGTCGGCCAACGCCACCAGCACCGTAGCCCTATGGCCGGGGTCCATGGCCAGCATGTGGGGCTATCGCCGTGCGCTCAGCGGGGTCGAACGGTGGGCGTTGCGGCTCGCCGTCCCAAGTTTGTTGGGCGGCGGTATTGGCGCCGCCCTCCTGCTGGCCACCACCGACGCGCAATTTCGCGCACTGGTCCCGTGGCTGGTGTTCGGCGCCACCCTGCTCTTTGCCGTACAAGGCCCCGTCATGACACGGTTGCGCGCTCGCGTGAGCGCGTCTCCCACCGCGCTCACCGAACGCCCCCTGAATCCAACGGCGGGCATGCTCATGGCGCAGTTCGCCCTGGGTATTTACGGAGGATATTTCGGTGCCGGCGCCGGCATTGTGATGCTCGCCGTGTTCGGCCTCATGGGACTGACCAACATTCACCAGATGAATGGGCTCAAGAACTTCAACGGCATCTGCTTCAACGGCATTGCCGCCATCACGTTTGCCCTGATGGGTCAGGTGAACTGGCCCATTGGTGTGGTGATGGCCCTGGGTTCGAGCGCCGGTGGCTATCTCATGTCGGGAATCGCGCAAAAAGTGCCGCAAGCGTGGGTCCGCCACGCGGTCACCGCCATCGGTTTCAGCAGCGCGATCTGGCTCTTGCTGTCCTCACGCTAGGCAAAGAGCCGGAGCGCCACCGGCTGCACCGCATCCACAGTTTCCACCCGCAGCGTGATCGCGGACACGGTGGTGGCAGGAATGCGACAGAGCTGACGGTGCCCAATGGTGGTGCCGCTGGCCAACAGCTGTGGCGCCGGTCCGGCCGTGGAAACGCGCCACGCGGCTACGCGCTGCCCATGTTCAATCGCTTCGCCCAGATCCAGCAACGACAATGACTGCGGCGTACGCAACACGATGGTGCGCGTGCCGGCGCGCGGCCCGTCGGCACGCCACCTGTTCTCGCGGAGCGTGAGGGGCTGCGCAAACAGCGCCTCACGTGCCGCCCGCATGCCAACGAGACGCGCGACATCGGTGTCATGCAGCACCCCGTCACGCGTGGGCGGCACATTCAGCAGCAACTTCGAGTTCCGGCCAACGCTCGTGAAATACAACTGCACCAGCTCATCAACACGCTTCACCCGTGCGTCCTCGGCCGCATGATAAAACCAGCCTGGTCGGATGGACACATCGGTTTCACTCGGGCGCCACACTGATCCATCGGCGTGTCCGTGCTGCAGTGCGGCAATCACCTCATCACCGCTGGCGCCAATGTATGGCACCGATTCGGGGCGAATCGTACTCCAGTGTGTTTCGCCGGCGACACCGCGCTCGTTGCCAATCCATCGCACATCGGGTCCCGCGTCGGAGAACATGACGGCGTTCGGCTGCAGCGTGCGCACCAACGCCCACGTGCGCGGCCAATCGTACGTCTGCCGCTTGCCGTTCGGTCCCTCGCCGTTCGCGCCGTCAAACCACACTTCATGCAGCGCACCGTAGCGCGTGAGCAGCTCGGTGAGCTGCGCCATGTAGATGTCGTTGTAGCGCGCCGAATCACCGTACGCCGGGTGATTGCGATCCCACGGGGAACAGTACAACCCGGGCTTCACCCCCTCGAGGCGACAGGCGTCGACGAACTCGCGCACCACATCGCCGGTGCCATTCCTCCACGGACTCGACGCCACCGAGTGCGTGGTGGTGGCCGTGGGCCACAGGCAGAAGCCGTCGTGATGTTTGGCCGTGAGCACCATCGACTTCGCCCCCGCCGCCTTCGCGGTACGCACCCACTGTCGAGCGTCGAGCCGCGCGGGATTGAAGATCAACGGCGATTCTGTGCCGTCGCCCCATTCACGATCGGTGAACGTGTTCACCCCGAAGTGCACGAACAGCGCAAACTCGTCGCGTTGCCACGCGAGCTGCTGCGCGGTTGGCCGTGGACGCGACGGCGCGCCGAGCCACGGCAGGTTACGCCACGGCATGCCACAGTGGCGCGCGATCGCCGCCGCGGCGGTGAGCTGGGTCAGGAAGTGGCGACGACTGAGAGACATGAACGCACGGGAAAGGAGTGACGAGGCGCGCTCACAACTTGCCCCGCTTACGTCGCGGGCACCAGTTCATCCGCCCGCGGTGCTACCCAGGGCGGCAGCCACTTGCCCGTCAGCGTGCACATCGTGTTTGCCGGCACCAACAGCCCCGCAAATCCACCGCCGCCAATGCCAAAGCGTGCGTCGGCCACCTCGGCCGTGCCGCGGGCGTCGAGGGTCCACACCGGCGTCCGCATGAACTGCATGGCCGCCGCAAACTCGCAGCGTGTGGCCGCCAACGCCACGAACTCGGCCCGTGGTACCGCCCACGTCTCCCCCCACGCCACGGCGGGTGAGGCGGCGAACGGAACGGTGCGCGAGGTGCCCGGCAGCGAGCCCAGGGTGTTGCGCGACGCTCCCGGCCGCGCCGCCGCGCACCCTGCTGCATTCATCGCCGAGCCCCATGGGGCCACCGTGGCCGTGCTCACGCGATACTCCCTGTCGGTGGCGGTTACCACCATGGCCGCGAAACAGCGCGGATCGGCCGCCGCTGGCGTGAGCACCACATCGCGCAGGGAGCCGTCGCTTACTAGCGCCGTGACGCGCGTGCGCGCCTGCCCCGACGCCTGAAAGAACAGCGCGGTGACCACAACCCACGCCGCGATACCCGTAAGCGGGCGCGCCGGCGGCGCCACGGCGCGCTGAAGCACCATACCAATGAACGCCGTAACCGTGACGCCAAGCGCGACCCCAGACGACAGCTCACCGGCAAACCAGCAGAGCGCGAGGATCGCGGCCAGCGCCATCAGCAGCAGTGCGCGACCCAACGGACGGCGAGGCCCCCACACCAGCGGCGGAATGGCCACAACCATCAGCCACGGCTCCACGATGAACACGGCATCGCCGTAGAACCAGCGATTGTCGAACGGCCAGAACGGATGCACGCCGTAGCTGTTCGTGAAATCGAGCAGCAAATGCGACAGCGTGCCGACAACCGCGAGCACGAACAACGCACGCGCACCAACGCGGGACACGAGCGCCGACGACGCATCGGCCCGCTCCCGCCCCGTGAGCCCTCGCTGCCACCACCAGTGCGTGATCCCCCACAGCGCCACCGCGCTCACCAGCGCCCACACCACCGTGTGCGTGTGCCCCCGGTGGTGCAACAGATAGCCGAGTTTCCCCATGGCCACCATCGGCCCCGCATACACCAGATCCGCGTCGGGGAACTCGGCCGCCGCGATGCCCAGCACCACGGCGGCACGACGAAACCGGGACAGCGACGGCGCTTCCGAGCCGGAAGGCGACGCGCGACCGACGCGGCGTTGAACATAGGAGACGGTGGCGTCGGCCATGAGCAGCCCCGCCAATGCGTGTGTGACGTTATCCACGCGTGGTACTTGAGCGAGCGCCTACCGGCTGTCAACCGACCGTCGCATCCCCTCGCGCGCGTTTAAGCTCACGCAACCGCTGCCCTGCGCCGATCAGGCCGAGAATCCACCCCACCGGAAACGGCGCCACAACCAGCAGCCACCACATCGATCGCCCGGTGCTGCCGCCCACGCCGCCGAAGTCGCTCATGATCCAGAGAGCGGCCACGCCGACGATGATCAGAACGCAGGCCAGCCACACGCGACCACCAACCCGGCTCTCCCGTCGCGGCGTCCCCAGCGCCACCAGCACGCTGGCGACCGCGATCACGATGGATCCCTCGAGCGGATCGACGGCGCCGAGCACCATGGCGGTCAGTCCGGCAATCACGAGCGGGCGAAACCAGCGGCGCGGGATTGGCATGGTCGGGCCTAGGGCAGCCGTGTGGGACGGTACACGGTAACGGGCGACCCTTCAGCCACGAACAGCGAGCGCGGCGGTGCCGACAACGGGGCTTCAAAGGCCGCTCCGTATAAACCACGCACATCGGCGTTGAACGACGGGGCCGACGCCTGCCAGACCCTCCACGAGGGATGCGCAACCTGATACTCCACCGTACTGCCATTCCGCTGCGGCGTATAGCCCCAGTAATGCTCGGCGATGAACTCCGCCTCCGACCCTGGCACCAACGGCTGCGGCTCCCCCTCCGCCGTCGCGCTCACCTGTTGATGCTGCGCGTTGCTGAACCAGCCGTACATCAGGCGTCCGGGCGACGCCATCAGCGTGGGCGGCACGCGACTGTGCATCGGCACCGCCGTGTACGGCTCGTTGTAGCAGAGCCGCGCGGTCCAGGCGATTGCCGCGCGGGGGACGAGTTCGCGTACGAACACCACGCCGCGGCGCACCGAGCCATCGGGCATCGGGCGCTTCACGTAGAAGCGCAGGTTCACTTCGTCGAAATGGCGGTGCAATGGCACGGGCACGCCAAGCACGCGGGTGTTCAGGAAGCGGAACCCCACGATGCTGGCCAATGCACGCCCGTCGAACAGGTCGAGCACCGTGTGCTTCGGCACCAAGGGCGCGAGCACGGCCGGCGGGATCTCGTAGTTCAGCATCACGAGATACCGCCATTCAGCGGTGAGAAACGGAAGACGGGCGACTTGGTCAGGTGTGGTCACACCAGATCAACTCACCCGCCGGTTCTGCGTTCCCGCCTGTGCGTTCCCGCCGGCGCTACATCGCGGTCTTTACCGTGTTGCCCAGCGTGAAGCGCGCCAGCCATTCGTACTCGCGCTTCATGCGGTCCATCTGGTGGTAGTACTCGGCGAGCCCGTGTCCCTCGCGTGGATAAAACACCAGCTCAGTGGTCTTACCGCGATCCTTGAGTGCACGGTAGAACTCCATGGGCTGACCGATCGGCACGCGCTCGTCGTTGCCACCGTGCAGAATCAGCAACGGCGTGGTGACCTTGTCGCTATAGCTGATGCCCGAGCGTTCGAGATACTTGCGGATGTTCGCGTTCACAATGGAGCCGTCATACTGCGGATCGCCGAAGAACGTGTTGATGTATCCCGGAATATCCGTGGTGCCGGCCATCGACAGCAGCGATGGCAGGCCGGCGCCCATCATGGCGGCCTTGAAGCGCCCGGTCTGCGACACCACCCACGATGTCATATAGCCACCGTAGCTCCATCCTTCGAATGCCATGCGGGTGGAATCGGCAATGCCGCGCTTGATGAGGTCATCTACGCCGGTCATGATGTCGCGATAATCGCCGCCGCCCCAGTCGCCGGTGTTGGCGTGCATCCACCACTCACCGTAGCCGGTGGAGCCTCGTGGGTTGGGATAGAACACCGCCCAGCCGCGCGCGGCATACGTCTGCCCCGGGCTTGTACCGGCCTTGAAGCCGTTGGTGTGCGCACCGGTTGGCCCGCCGTGTGCCGACACCAGGAGCGGCACGCGGGCCCCCTCGCGATATCCCACCGGCAGCAGCAGCACGCCTTCCACCTCGCGGCCATCCTTCGACTTCCACGTGAGTACGCGAGACGCCCCAAGTGCGCGCTCGCTGAGCCACGCATTGGTGGTGGTGATGCGCGTGGGCGCGGCACCGCCGTTTTGCACATACACTTCTCCCGGCAGCTCGGGGGTGTCGAGCACCATCGCCAATCGGGTCCCATCGCGATTGGCCGAGAGTCCCTGTACCAGCACTTCGTTGGTGCGCTTGCTGTAGCGCTTGGTGGCAACCTCGTACGCGTACAGTGACGTCCACACCCGATCGCTGGCCGTGAACCACAGCTGCGTACCATCGGGCGACCAGCGCGGCGCGCCCGGGCTCACGTCGAAGTCAGCGCGCGCATGATTGGTGATGGCGCGCGTGGCGAGGTCGAAGGTGACCAGCCGCGCATTCCGCAGCGTGCGCGGCATGATGCCGTCTTTATGAGGCGCCATCTCGTGCGGCAACATCGTGAACGCCAGCGTCTTGCCATCGGGCGAGAACTGCGGCGCCGATTCGGCGTCGTTCGTGGTGGTAATCGCATCAAGCGCGAGCGACGCCACATCCACGACAAACGCGTTGCCGCGCTCGTCGCGAATCATGGGGGTAGGCGACGCCCGAAAGCCGAGCTTGCGGCCGTCGGGTGACCAGTTCGGCACACCGCTTACCGTATACGCACCCGAGGTGACCTTCGTGGTTTTCCCCGACGCCACATCCACCACCCAGATGTGATTCAACCGGAAGTCCCCCTCGTACACCTGCGGATCATCCCGTCGGCGGCGCTTGGCCTCTTCATCGCGCGTGAGGGAATCGGTGGTTACCAAGGCAATACGAGATCCGTCGGGGGACCAAACGTACGACGAGACGCCTTCCCGCACGGTGGTTAACTGACGGGACTCGCCACCGTCGGCCGGCAACAGCCACAGCTGCGGCCGCGGGGCGTCGTCTCCGGTGCCGGTGCCACGTGCGGCCACGAAGGCAATGGTGCGTCCATCGGGTGACCACTGTGGCTGGGATTCCCCGCGCTCACCAAAGGTGAGCTGACGCGGTGCACCGCCGGCTGCCGGTACCATGAACACATGCGCACGGCGATCGTGGCGATCGCCGAGTGCGGTGTCACCTTTCGCATTCGGATGCTCCCATGCGCTCACCGTGTAGAGCACCCGTGCCCCGTCGGGCGAGAGGGCCACACCGCCTACCGCTTTCAGTCGCATGATGTCCGCGTCGTCGAGCCCCTTGGCCTGGGCACGGACCACGCGTGGGGCGAGCCCGAAGCCCAGGAGCAACAGGGCGTGTAGCGGGAGCGAAACGCGGCGCGCGGCAGATCGCGCCATGCGCGGACGAAGAGTGAGCGGGGAGGCCATAGGCGGGCGGAAACGGGAAGGAAGACACGAGGCAACAGGTATCAGAAACGAACGCGCCACGTCGCCAACTCCGCAAGCCAACCCACGCCGTCTACCCCGTCACATTGGTCCGGGCATAGGGAATGAGATCGAGGCGCGCAAAGGGGATGTCGGCGCCGGTCTGTTCATCGCGCCCGAACGCCTCCGGCGTGCTCGCCAGCCGGATCAGTGCCGCGTCAATTTCCGCCAGTTCGGCCGACCGCCGCGTCGCCACGGATGCCTCAAGTTCCTCGTTCGCGACGTCCGAGCCGAGATCAGCGGGGTGAAGGGGCCGCTTGGAGAGATCGCCTGCGAGCGCCTGACTATTCTCCGACGATTCCTCACCAATGAAATCGCGCAGTTGTCCCAGCAGGCGCGTACGTTCCTGACGCAGCCGGTGTTCGAGGTGGGTGAGTTGATGAGGGGACAAGGGCATCGGGACTCCGGGTAGCCACGTGAGGTATGACCCGAGGGCGGTGACCAGCGCCACGGATGAGATACCCCTCCCCATGCATGGATCGGTCCAGCACAGGGCAACCCGCGGTTATCCGGCGCGCCGCAGCGTAATGCTCCCGTTCACCGTTTCGGCCTGGAGTAGCCGTCCGCCGCTTCCCACGGTGCCGCGCAGCACCTTACGAGACAGACGTCCCTGAACCGTGACCGGGAAGTCGGTAGACACGCTGCCATTTACCGTCTTCAGTTCCAGCGCGGCGTTGGCGTCGGCAGGCAGCTCCAGCGTGATGCTGCCGTTCACCGCCTTGTAGCGGAGATCGTCGCGCCCCGGCGCCCCCATGGTGGCGCGGATGCTGCCGTTCACCGTCTCGGCACGCACGGGGCCGCCGGTGCTCCGGGCGGTGATGCTCCCGTTCACCGTCGCTGCGTCCACCATGCCGGCCACCCCCTCGGCGGTCACCCCACCGT
This sequence comes from Gemmatimonadota bacterium, assembly GCA_947463135.1. Taxonomy (GTDB): domain Bacteria; phylum Gemmatimonadota; class Gemmatimonadetes; order Gemmatimonadales; family Gemmatimonadaceae; genus Gemmatimonas. The sequence goes on along the minus strand of CANHTA010000086.1, from coordinate 1,154 downwards.
TCACGGTGTGCAGGTCCAGGTGCACGCCGTCCGGCACGCGCAGGGTGACGCTCACAGAGACCTCGTCGCGGTTGTTCCAGCGGCTCCGCCCGCCGCGAATGCCGCCGTCGGTGCACTCGGCCTCGTACCACAGCACGCACACCACCAGATCGCCGTTGGCGGCGGTGCGCTGAACGATGCGCACGCTGCCCGGATCGCCACGCCGCACCTGCTTCTCAGCGCGCACCTCCACGCGGTCGCCGCTGCCCGCGCGCGCCGCACTGATACCGCCGTTCACGTTGTGGATGTGCACCGTGCGCCCTGCAGCCAGCGGCGCGTCGTAGCGGAAGGCGTCGGGGTCGCGCTGCTGCGCACCAAGCGGAGCGACGGCGGCCGCTGCGAGCAACAGGGCAGAAGCGAACAGGCGGTGTGGGCGCATAGATGGCTCCGGGAAGGAAGGGAACATCACAGACGGTTTTGCATCCGGGATACACACCGTACGCCCCCAAGGGCCAGGAGATTCGCCAGGCGGCGACCCCTACCCCAGCTCCCCCCGGAACCGGCGCGCCATCACCCGCCGGTGCAGCGCCGGCCACGTGGCCCACAGCCACGCCCCAAAGGCGGGCAGCCAGTCGCGGGGCACTTCGGCCCGCCGGGCCTCCAGCGCGGCCACAATGCGCGCCGCCTGCCAGTCGGCGCTGCGGATGCGCCCCACGGTGCTGCGCGCATGCGGTGCGGCGCCCCCGTCGGCCCCCAGCGCGTTCCGCTCAATGGGCGTGTCCAGGAAGCTGGGGTACACCATCAGCACATGTACCTCGTCGGCCACCAGCTCCTGCCGCAGCACCTCCAGATATTGGGTGAGCGCCGCCTTGGAGGCGCCGTACCCCGCGCGCCCGGGCACCGGCATCCACCCGGCCATGGAGCCAATCCCCACCAGGCTTCCCCGCGACGCGCGCAGCAGTGGCAACGCCAGCGCCGTGAGCGCCACGGGGGCGTGGTAGTTCACCTCCATCACGCGCCGGATCACTGCGGGGTCGGTACGCTTAGCCGGCGAGCGATGGGTGATCCCGGCGTTGTGGACCAGCACGTCCAGCCGCCCGAATCGCTCCCCGATCGCCTCCACCAGCTGTGAACGCACCCCCGCGTCGGTGAGGTCGCCCGCCACCGCCAACAGC
>CANHTA010000085.1 GCA_947463135.1 Gemmatimonadota bacterium | reverse complement strand
TTGGCAAAGCCGGCCTGTGCCCCCACTTGAACCACGGCGCCAGCCACGCCTTGGCAGGCCGATGGCACGAAGAGGCAAAGCCCCGTCATCCCGATATTGGCGCGCTGCGCCTTGGCCATCTGCTGCATGCTGTGCCGCTGCGTGACGTGCGCGATTTCGTGGCCCAGAACGCCGGCGAGTTCAGACATGTTCGTCATTTTCTCGATGAGGCCACGGTACACGTAGATGTGGCCACCGGGCACGGCAAAGGCGTTGATCTCCGGCTGATCCACCACACTGAAGCGCCACGTGAGGCTGCGATCGTCGGAGACGCGGGCGATGGAGTCACCCAGTACGTTGATGTAGCGAACAATGTCCGGATCGCGGATAATTGGCAGCTCCCGCTCAATTTGCTGGGCGTAGCTGTTGCCCATCGCCACCTCTTCCTGGGTGGCGGGTACGCACCCAGACAGGGCGAGCGGCAGGAGCGCCCAGAGGGCGGCAGCGCTGATTTTCGCCACGTTGGTGTTCCGTTGTGTATGCTCACGCATGGCTGGTGCCCGTCCGGGATGCTGGTGTGGTTGAATACGGCATTCGTACTGTTCAGTGGCGTTGGCTGTGCGGCGTTTCCTTCATACCCCACTCGTTCCCGATTTCCCCTGTGAAGTTACTAACACTGGCTCGTGACCTGCAGCGCCGGAAAGCGCGTGAGCGGCAGCACCGATTTGTGGCCGAGGGGGTGCGCACGGTGGAGGCGCTGCTGGCGTCGGGGTTGCCGGTAGACGGGCTGCTCGTGACGGCCGACCTCCGTGAGCAGCCCCGTGGGCGAGCGTTGCTTGAAGCGGCAAGCGGCCGTGGGATAACGGTGGTGGAGGTGTCCGGCGCCGAGTTGGAGAGCGCGGCCGACACCGACACGCCGCAAGGGGTGCTGGCGGTCGCCCCCATCCCGACGTGGTCGCTGCCGGCCCCAGCGGGGCGCTCCAGTCGCATCTTGGTGCTGGATGCCTTGCAAGACCCCGGCAACGTGGGCACCGTGATCCGGACGGCGGCCGCGCTGGGTGTGACGGCCACCGTGGCGTTGCCGGGAACCGTTGACCTCTGGAACGCCAAAGTCGTCCGTAGCACGATGGGGGCGTTGTTCGTCCATCCGGCCCTCCCGCTGTCCTGGGACGCTTTTGTGGCGTACACCGCCGCGCACACCATCCCGATCTGGGCGGCGGACACCGAGGGCGTTCCGTTGGAGCAGGTCGCGTTGGCGTCGCTGCCGCCGCATCTCGCGTTGGTAGTGAGCAACGAGGGGGCTGGCTTGTCGGAGGCCGTCTCGGCGGCGGTGACGTCGAGGGTCGCCATACGGATGGCCCCCGGCATCGAGTCGCTGAACGTGGCGGTGGCGGCTGGTATCCTGTTGCACTCGCTACGCGTCGTGTAGACGTGGCGCTGTGCTGTTTCCGCTGTTTGGCCTTTCCCCAATTCCGTGCTGCCTCTCACTCCAGAATTCCTCGTGCTCGTGCTGGTGCCCGTGTTCGTCCTCGGGGCCTCGCTCGGGTCGTTTTTGAATGTGTGCATTTCACGGTGGCCGGCCGATCTGAGCGTGGTGCGTCCGCGCTCACGCTGTCCCCGCTGTGAGCGTGGTATCGCCTGGCACGAGAACATCCCGCTGCTCAGCTGGGTGCTGTTGCGAGGGAGATGTCGGGGGTGCCGTCTGCCGATTTCGGTGCAGTATCCGGCTGTGGAGCTGGTTGTCGCGCTGGGATGGGTGGCCAGCTTCGTGGCGTTCGGGTTGACCTTCGAGGCGGCCCGGGTGGCCGTGTTCGGCACCATCCTGTTCGGCATCGCTGTCACCGACGCCATGACCTATCTGATTCCTGACGGGTTCACCATCACAGGGTTGGTGTTGGTGTTAGCGGCTGCGATTACCAACTTTTTTCTGGGCGAGCCGTCGCTGTTTGCGTCGCCGTGGGCGGCGCTGATTGGCGCGTGTGCGGGGGCCGGTGCCATCACGATTATCGGATGGTTGGCCGAAGTGATCATGAAGCGCGAAGCGATGGGCTTTGGTGATACGACGCTCATGGCGATGGTGGGCGCGGCACTGGGGCCGGAGCGCTCGCTCCTCACCATTATCATGGGCGCGTTTGTGGGTGCGGTGGTATTCGTGCTGATCGTGGGCCCCATCGTGCGGTGGCGTAACCGCGGGAGCACGGCGGCCTTTGCGTTCCCGGATGTCCCCTTCGGTGTCTTCCTTGCGCCTGCTGCCATGCTGGTCTTGCTTTGGGGTGACTCCCTCATTGCGTGGTACCTGCAGCGCGCGTTCCCGACCTGAGCTTGATGCTGATGCGAGCGATGTTCTCCGCTTCACCCCGTTCCCGATTGGTTCGCCGTGCGCTCATGATGGGCGCCGGTGCCTCGCTCACCACGTTGGCCGCCTGCGGTGAGGCCCGTCCGAAAGGGGAAGGGCCGTATGCCGATCTGGTGGCCGAGTTTGTGCCGAGGATTGAGAAGGAAACGGGGCTGACCTTTAAAACCCCGCCGCGCGTGGAGTCCCGGTCGCGTGAGGAGGTTGCCACGTTCGTGCGCCAGCAATTGGAGAGCGAACGGGCGCGCACACAGCTGGCGGGGCAGGAATCGGCCTACAAGCTGCTGGGCATGGTGCCGGATACCATGAAGCTGTTAACGCTGCTGCAGACGCTGCTGGAAGAGCAGATCGTGGGGTACTACGATCCGAAAACCAAGGTGCTGTACGTGGTGGATGGCGCCGCACCGGTGATGTTACGGCAAACGGTATCGCATGAGCTCGTGCATGCGTTGCAGGACCAGTACGTCTCGATTGATTCGGTGCAGGCGCAGGTGGAGAATGCCGATCGTCAGGTGGCGGCCCAGGCCGTGCTTGAGGGGCAAGCGGTTCTCCTGCAGCTCCGCATGGATCCGAACGCGGGCCCCATGCTGAAGATGCCCGGTGGCTGGGACCGGATTCGCGACGTGATGAAAGACGCACAGACGGGGATGCCCGTGTTTTCCTCTGCACCGCGTGCGGTGCGGGAAGGGTTGCTCTTCCCGTACCTCGGTGGCGCCGATTTCGTGCGGCGCTTCATCAGTCAGCGCGCCGAAAAAGAGCTGCTGCGGGACCTGCCCATCTCCACCAAGCAGATCCTGAACGATGCGGCGTACTTTACCGCAGCTCCGGAGACGCGCGACGTGCCGGTGGCGGTGGGGCTGCCTGCGCCACGGATTGGTACGGTGTTGTACAGCAACAGCTTCGGTGAGTTTGAAACGCGATTGCTGCTGGTCCAGCATCTGAAGGACGAGGCGCTTGCCCGTCGTGGTGCCGGCGGCGGTGATGGCGATAAGTTCGCGGTGATTCGCACCCCCGATGGCGATGCGCTGGTGTGGGCGTCGGCGTGGGATTCCGCCGTGGACGCCGCCGACTTTCTCGATCTCATGGGCGATGCGTCGCGCCGTCGCTACGAGATGGCGCGGGTGGATTTCCCGGCGGGTGCCACGCGGCGGCGGTACGATGTGCCGGCCAAGGGCGCGCGCGCCGCACGCACGGTAACGCTTTCTCTGGAACAGGTCAGCGGACAACCCGTAGTGGTGTACATGGATACTCCGGCACGGCTCAGCGCCACGATCATCAACGTGGCCGGCATCACCGTTACCCGCTAACGCGATGGCGACGGTGCCAGACGCGGTGCCGGGGGCGTCAACAGCGGCTGCGCCGGCGGCGGTTGGTCCGGCCGCGGTTGGGCCGGCGGCGTTGCAGATCACCCCCGACGACGAGGTGAAGCGCGTTCGGCTGGTGCAGATGAAGCGCGTGGCCACGCTGATGCTGGTTGGGGTGGCCGTGCTCTTCGTGGTAACGCGATTCCTCGAGTCGAGGTATCCGTGGTTGGGCTTTGTGCGGGCGTTTGCGGAAGCCGCCATGGTGGGCGGCATCGCCGATTGGTTTGCCGTGACGGCGTTGTTCCGTCATCCCATGGGCATCCCGATTCCGCATACCGCCATTGTGCCGTCGCGGAAGGATCGCATTGGCACGGCGCTTGGCAATTTTGTGCAGCGCAATTTTCTCACCCGCGAGGTGGTGAGTGGAAAAATTGCCGCGATGCAACTTGGCAACCGCGCGGCGCAGTGGCTGTCGCGCCCCGAGAACAGTCGCCGGTTGGCGCGACATGCTGCACACGGGCTGTCAGGGGCTGTGGGCGTCCTGCGTGATGACGATGTGCAGGCGCTGGTCGATCGAGGTATCGTGTCTCGGTTGCGCCGCATGCAGGCGGCCCCGCTTATGGCGCGGCTGTTCGAACTGCTCACCGCTGGTGGACGTCATCAGGCGTTGCTCGATGACGCGCTGCGACTTGCTGCCAAGTTCTTGTATGAGAACGAGGCGATGATCCGCGAGCGGGTCAAGGCGGAGAGTCCGTGGTGGGTACCCGGGGCGGTGGATAGTCGCGTCGGCGACAAAATTGTCAGCGGCGTGGAGAAAACGCTGGTGGCTGTGGCCGCTGATCCTGATCATCCGCTGCGTCAACGGTACGATGAGGCGGTGGATCGGTTTGTGCTGTCGTTACGCGAAAATCCCGAAACGATTGCGCGATTTGAGCAGATCAAACTCGATGTGCTGGCCCACCCGGGTGTTGCTGAGTTTTCGCGCGAGGTGTGGGGCGATGTGAAGGGGCGCATTGCCAGCTACGCCGAACAGGTGGCCGACGACGCGGAGCAGGCGCCGGATCAACTGGAGCAATGGCTGGCGGGGCTTGGGCACACCGTGCTGCAGGACCCGGTGCTGTCGGCCAAGGTGAATGGATGGATTGTGGAGATGGTGGCGTATGCCGTGGATCAGGCGCGCGAGGAGGTGGCAACGCTGATCTCAACCACGGTGGCGGCGTGGGACGCTCACGCGACCTCTCGCAAAATCGAGCTGCAGATCGGTCGCGATCTGCAGTTTATCCGCATCAATGGCACCCTTGTGGGTGGCCTGGTGGGACTGATTTTATATGCGGTGGGGTTGCTGCTCCACTGAGCAGCTCCCCCCCACGCTATCGGTCGACGGAGACCGGTACGGTGCGATCGGCAGCAGGTGCCATGATGGTGTCCGCGTCCTGGGGCATGGCGTCGGCCGGATGCGTTTCCGCATGTGGCAACAGGGCGAGCAGGAGCACTTCGTCCATGGTCGCTGCGAACGTAAAGGCCATCTTGTCGCGTACTTCCTGTGGGACGTCGCGCACATCCTTTTCGTTGCCCTTGGGCATAATCACTTCGCGGAGCCCGGCGCGATATGCGGCCAGCACCTTCTCCTTCACACCGCCCACTTCCAGTACGCGGCCGCGCAGGGTGACTTCGCCCGTGAGGGCGAGATCGCGACGAACCGGGCGGCGTGATAGCGCACTGGCAAGGGCGAGGGTCACCGCGATGCCAGCCGATGGGCCGTCTTTGGGAATGGAGCCCGCGGGGAAATGCAGGTGCATGTCGGATTCGCGGAACTCAACCTCCTCAATGCCAAGGGTCACGGCGCGCGACCGCACAAAGGAATAGGCGGCATCAACCGATTCGCGCATGACATCACCCAACTGACCCGTCACGGTGAGCTTGCCGGTTCCCGGCATGCGCAGCGCTTCAATGGTCATGATATCCCCACCGGTGTTCGTCCACGCGAGGCCGGTCACGGCGCCGATCTCGGGCTCCATCTCTGCTTCTTCCATGGAGAAGCGTGGGGTCCCCAAAATCTCTTCGGCGCGGGCAATCCCGATTTCCCAGCTGGATACATCGCCATCGGCCTTGGCGCGGGCGCGCTTGCGCAGCAGCGACGCGAGGGACCGCTCAAAGGTGCGAAGGCCCGCCTCGCGCGAGTACCGGCTGGTGATGAAGCCCAGCGTCTGCTCCGGCACCTGAATGTCGTCGGTGGTCAGGCCATGATCGGTGAGCAGGCGCGGCATGAGATAGCGCTGCGCGATCTCCACCTTCTCTTCAATGGTGTAACCGGCAATGCGGATCACTTCCATGCGATCGCGCAATGGCCCTGGAATGTCGTAGAGATTGTTGGCCGTGCAGATGAACAACACGCCCGACAAATCAAATGGCAGGTTCAGGTAATGGTCGACGAACCCGGTGTTTTGCGACGGATCCAGCACTTCGAGCATGGCCGCCGTGGGGTCGCCCGAGTTGCCCCCGTTGGTCATCTTGTCGATCTCGTCGATCATGATGACGGGGTCACGCACCTCCACGCGACGGAGTGCCTGAATGAGCAGTCCGGGCATGGCGCCCACATACGTCCGACGGTGTCCGCGAATTTCCGCCTCATCGCGCACCCCACCCACGGAGATGCGATAGAACTCGCGGCCGATGGAGGTGGCAATCGCTTCGCCGAGTGATGTTTTCCCGGTTCCCGGCGGTCCAACCAGACACAAAATGGGCCCAGAGGGGTCACCACCACGCAGCTTCCGCACGGCCAAGTACTCAATGATGCGCTCCTTCGCTTCATCAAGGCCGAAATGCCGATCGCTCAGCGCGTCTTCAACGGTGGCGAGCACAATGTCCTGATCGTCGGCGCTGCGCGAATTCCAGGGGAGCGCGAGCACCCAGTCGAGGTACGTGCGCAGGACTTGGTATTCACTGGACGCCGGCGAGAGCATGCGCAACCGTTCGGTTTCGCGGCGCGCCTCAGCCCCGACCTTCTCGGGAAGCTTGGCCTCGTCGATACGGCGCAGCAGGTCCACCGACTCCTTTTCGTTGGGGTCGGCCTCACCGAGCTCTGATTGAATGGCGCGCAACTGTTGGCGGAGATAGAACTCGCGCTGATGCTGCTCAATCTTGACTTCGGTTTGTTTCTTCACGTCTTCCATCACGCGCGCGCGCGCCACCTCGCGCTCAAGTCGCGAGAGGATGAAGCGGATGCGATGGCCGATATTCAGACGCTGCAGCACCTCTTCCTTGTCGGCGATGCGCAGATTCATGTTGGTGGCCGCGAGATCCGCAAAGCGTCCGGGGTCGGACACATTCATCTTGAGGATCTGTGGCACCTCATTGGGAATGCGGTCCACCAGCTCGGCCAGCGTTTCCGCAGCGGACACGGTGCGCGCCACCAGCTCGTCGAGCTCCATGGCGTCCGCCGGCGTTTCCTTCGCGCCCTGAATCTGCGCAATGGCGAACGGGGTCACCTGATCGATGGCGTCGATGGTGATACGCCGGAGCCCCTGCAGGGTAATCTGTACCGTGTCGCCCGGCAGGTTAATGCGCTCGTGCACCCGGGCGGCCACCCCAACGCGGCCAATGAAATGATGCGGATCAATGGCCTCGTCTCCATCGGAGGCGGCCACTACCAATGCCACAATCAGTCCCGATTCCTCATGCGCACGCAGGAGGGCCAGATTTTCGGGCGCGCCCATCTGCACGGCGATCGTTCCCAACGGGAAGACGATGGTGGAGCGCAGCGCCATCAGCGGCAGCGTGGGGGACAGCTCAGCGCGAAGAATTTCTTCTTTACGCTGCCCGCGCGGCATGGCAAGGCTGGGGAATCGGGAAGGCGATCGAGACACGGGAAGACGTGAAAAGTGACAGCGCGGGCCGAATTCCGTCTAATTTAGGCTAGGCGGCACGGGGGACAACGCGTGATTCCGACTCAAGTTGCATCACCGGTGGCCCGTTTCGTCACCCCCTAGGCACAATTGTGGGCGGACATGCTCCCGGGAAGAGTTGTTTGAGGCGGCCGCGGGGGTTAGCCTTTCCAGTCTATGTTTGACGAGCTCTCAGACAAACTCGGGAACGTCTTCGCGAAGCTTCGCGGGCGTGGCGTTCTCACCGATGCCGACATCAAGGATGGACTGCGCGAGGTCCGCCGCGTCCTTCTTGAAGCCGACGTGAACTTCGCGCTCACCCGTGAGTTCCTGGAACGGGTTGAGCAGAAGGCCGTGGGCGTGTTGCAGATCAAGACGATCCAGCCGGCTCAGCAGTTGGTGAAGATCGTCCACGACGAGCTCACCGCCATGCTGGGCGAGCGGCGCGAGGGGCTCAAGATGAGCACCGTGCCGCCCACCATCATCATGATGGTGGGCCTGCAGGGGTCGGGAAAGACGACCACCGCCGGCAAGCTCGCCCGCAAGCTGATGCTCGAAAACAAGTCAACGCGGCTGGTCGCGGCTGACGTGTATCGGCCGGCTGCCATCGATCAGCTGGAAACGCTGGGCCGTGCCCTGAACGTGCCGGTGTATGCGGATCGCGGCACGCAGGATGTGGTGAAGATCGCGAAGGCCGGCATTGACCAGGGCATGCGCGCGCGCGACCGGGTGGTCATCATCGACACGGCGGGTCGATTACAGATCGACGCCGAGATGATGGACGAGCTCAAGCGGCTCAAAGCCGCCATCAAGCCCGACGAAATCCTGTTCGTGGCCGACGGCATGACCGGTCAGGAAGCGGTAAAAATCGCGCAGGGCTTCAACGAAGCGCTGAACGTGACCGGCGTGATTCTCACCAAGCTCGACGGCGATGCGCGCGGTGGCGCGGCGCTGTCGATTTACGGCGTGCTCAAGAAGCCGATTAAGTACATCGGCGTGGGTGAGAAGCCCGATGCGCTCGAGGAGTTTCACCCCGAGCGTATGGCCGGTCGCATTCTGCAGATGGGCGACATTGTGTCGCTCGTGGAGAAGGCGCAGGAGACGTTCGATGCCACCGAAGCGAAGAAGCTCGAGAAGAAGGTCCGCAAGGACGGCATGGACCTCGAGGATTTCCTTACGGCGATGCGTCAGATGCAGAAGCTCGGGCCGCTTGAGAATCTGCTGAAGATGCTCCCCGGGGTGAACTCGAAGATGCTGAAGGACGTGAAGATGGACCCGAAGCGCATGAAGCATATCGAGGCCATCGTGCTGTCCATGACGCCGCAGGAGCGGAAGAAGCCGGAGATTTTGAACGGCTCACGTCGCGCGCGGATCGCGAAGGGGTGCGGTCGCCCGGTGAGCGAGGTGAACAAGCTGTTGGAGCAGTTCCGCGAAATGCAGAAGATGATGAAGAAGATGGGCGGCGGCCCGGGCGGCGCCGGTGGCAAGGGGGGCGGTGGGATGCCCCGGATGCCATTCGGCGGCGGTGGGATGTTTGGAATGCGGTGAACGAAACGGCGAGCCTCAGCTCGCCGTTTCTGTTTTCGCCAGCTCGGCGTCGAGCCCGGGCCACGAGGGGAGGTTGTACACCACGAGCGTGCGCAGGTAATGGCGCCCGTCGTCACCGTGCTGCGTGAGCACGGCGGCGGCCCCGCGGGCCACGGCGTCGGCATCGGCGTATGGCGGCTCGAGCTCCTCGGGAATCACGCCGGCGTCGTGCTTCACGCCGGCCGCCTCGAGAAAGGTGATTTGGATGTGTGGCTCGAGGTCGACATACAGCATCTGGAGCAGTTCCAGTTCGTCCTGCGCCGTCTGGGCATTGAGGCGTACGAATTCACGGGCGAGCTTCTCGACCGGCCACGTGACCAACGTGGCGGCGCGGAATCCGCCCCCCTTGGCTGCAAGGCGCTGCGCATACAGCGCGCGCGCGCCCTTGTGCTTCGCCAGGGCAGACGACACCAGCGTGAGGCGCCGCTCAGGCGTGAGCGCGCGATAGGGAGTAGGGGACTTAGCCATGGACGCAAACTAGCGAGACACGGGGCACTCTGGGACACCCCCTCGCGCACGCGCATGGTTCCGCATTGCGTGGCCACGGCGTAACCTCTGGGCATGACGCCTACTTCCCGTTTCCGCTTCCGCGCGCTGTGCGCCTTGGCCGCGTGGCTGGTCGTGCCCGCCTGTTCCACCCCACCCGCGTACGACGTGGTCATCCGCGGCGGCACCGTATACGACGGATCCGGGGGGGCACCGATTACCGGCGACGTGGCCATTCTCGGCGACTCCATCGTGGCGATTGGCACCGTGACCGGCGCCGGCCGCGTGGAGCTGTCGGCCAAGGGGCTGGCGGTGGCGCCAGGCTTCATCAACATGCTGAGTTGGGCTACGGAGTCGCTCATCGAGGACGGGCGCAGCCAGAGCGATATCCGGCAAGGGGTCACGCTCGAGGTGATGGGCGAGGGGACGTCTATGGGGCCCCTGTCCGATACGCTTCGCGCCGAGATGCTGGCGGAGCAGGGCGACATCCGCTTCCCCATCACGTGGAAAACGCTGCGCGGCTACCAGGATTCGTTGGTGAGGAAGGGGATCAGCACCAACATTGCGTCGTTCGTGGGGGCCACCACGGTGCGCATCAATCACGTGGGCTGGGATGACCGCGCCCCCACGGCCGCGGAGCTGGCCGCGATGCAGGCCGAGGTACGCACGGCGATGGAAGAGGGGGCGCTGGGCGTGGGCTCCTCGTTGATTTATGCGCCGGCCTTCTATGCGAAGACTCCCGAGTTAGTGGCCCTGATGAAAGCGGCGGCCCCGTACGGCGGGATGTACATCTCGCACCTGCGGAGCGAAGGGGCGCGACTTGAGGAGGCGGTGGAGGAATTGATCACCATTGCGCGGGAAGCTGGGGTGCGCGCGGAGATCTATCATCTGAAAGCGGCGGGCGAGCGCAACTGGCCAAAGATGGCGAAGGTGCTGGACCGTATTGAGGCGGCGCGCGCCGAGGGGCTGGAGATTACCGCGGACGTGTATCCCTACACGGCTGGTGCAACCGGGCTCGACGCGGCCATGCCCCCGTGGGTGCAGGAAGGGGGCTATGCGGCCTGGGCGAAACGTCTGCAGGATCCGGCAATCCGCCAACGTGTGGCCACGGAGATGCGCACGCCAACGGATCAGTGGGAGAGCCTGTTGTTGGCGGCCGGATCGCCGGAGCACGTGGTGTTGGCCGGATTCAAAGCCGATTCGCTGAAGCGCTACACCGGGAAAACGCTCGCCGCCGTGGCCAAACTCCGGGGCACGTCGCCCGAGGAGACGGCGATGGATCTGGTGATTCAGGATGGCACGCGAGTGGGCACGATTTACTTCATCATCAACGAAGACAATATCGTGCAGCAGCTCAAGAAGCCGTGGGTGAGTGTCGGGTCTGATGCCGGCTCATTGGCAACGGAGGGGGCGTTTCTGAAGAGCAATCCCCATCCTCGCGCCTACGGGAGCTTTGCGCGCGTGCTGGGGAAGTACACCCGTGATGAACAGGTGCTCACGGTGCAGGAGGCGGTGCGCCGTATGTCGGCACTCCCCGCCACCAATCTGCGACTGGCCCGTCGCGGGATGCTCAAGGGGGGATACTTCGCCGACGTGGTCGTCTTCGACCCCAAGACCATTCGCGACAACGCCACCTTCGAACAGCCGCATCAGTACGCCAGCGGCATGCGGCATGTGCTGGTGAATGGTGTGCCGGTGCTCCGCGACGGCGAGCATACCGGGGCAACACCCGGGCGTGTGGTGCTCGGGGCGGGGGCCATTCGATGAGCGACGGCACGACCAGCCGGCGCGAGTTTCTGTACGCTATGGGGGCAACCGCGGTGCTGGCGGGCGGCGATGCGCGCGTTGGGCACGCGGGGCGGCGCGCGCTCCCTGCCCACGATCTGGTGATTCGCGGTGGGACCATCTACGACGGCAGCGGGGGCGCCCCCCGGGTCGCCGACCTCGCGATCAGTGCCGGGCGCATTGCGGAAATTACCCCGCGCGTGGTGGGTGCGGGGGAAGAGGAGATTGATGCGCGCGGCCTCGTGGTGGCCCCGGGGTTTGTGGATATCCACTCGCATGGCGACAGCTCGTTGGTGGAGGATCCGCGTGCGGAGTCGGTGGTGCGGCAGGGGATCACCACCATTGTGGCCGGTGCCGACGGGAGCTCACGGTTTCAGGGTGATGGGGCGAATAGTTTCCGCGCGTGGGCGACCGCGCTTGAAGCGGCACGGCCGTCGGTGAACGTGGCCGCCATGGTTGGCTTGGGGAGCGTGCGCGGTGCCGTGATTGGCGATGACGACCGCCGGGCCACGACGGCCGAACTGCAGCGCATGGTGCGCATGGTGGAGCAGGCCGTTGCCGCCGGCGCCTGCGGGGCGTCCACGGGGCTCGAGTACACGCCCGGCGCCTTCGCCACGCCCGAGGAGTTGATCGCACTCTGCCGCCCGTTGGCGGCCAAGCGGCTGCCGTATGCCACGCACATGCGCAATGAAGACGACCGTGTGCTCGACTCCATCGACGAATCGATTGCCGTGGCGCGTGGCGCGGGGTGCCCGCTGCAGATTTCGCATCTCAAAATGCAGGGTACGCGCAACTGGCCAAAGCTCGATACCGCGCTGGCCCGTATCGCCGCCGCGCGTACGGCCGGCATCGATGTGCAGTTTGACGTGTACCCGTACGAAGCCTATTCCACCGGCCTCACCAACCTGTTCCCGGTGTGGAGTCGAGACGGCGGCACCAAGGCGTTTCTGGCACGGCTCACCGACGCCGGGGTTGCCCCGCGCCTTCGTACGGAGACGCTGGCCAAGGTGGAGCTGATTGGCGGCTGGGAGCATGTGCAGATCTCGCGTGTCGCTGAGGCGGTGGACCGCGACGCGGAGGGGAAACGGGTGGGCGCCTACGCGGCGGCCAAGGGAATAGACCCCTATGTGGCGGTGGTGGGGCTGCTTGAGCGGAACCGGGGCGACGTGGGCATGCTGGGCTTCGCGATGAGCGAAGACACGATTGATCGCCTGTTGGCGCATGAGGTCAGCATGGTGTGCTCCGATGGTGGGGCGTTTGCCATCGACGGACCCACCCGGCGTGGGAGCCCGCACCCGCGCGGTGCCGGCACCTTTCCGCGGGTGCTGGGGCGCTACGTGCGGGAACGGAAGGCGCTGTCGCTCGCCAGGGCGATTGCCAAGATGTCGGCGATCCCCGCGGCGCGCGCCCGCTTATTGGACCGCGGTCGTCTGGCCGTAGGGATGGCGGGGGATGTGGTGGTGTTCGATGCCGACCGCGTGGCCGATACCGCCACCTTTGCCAACCCGTTTCAGTACCCCCTTGGGAT
>CANHTA010000084.1 GCA_947463135.1 Gemmatimonadota bacterium | reverse complement strand
TGTCAAACGCCGCGGGGATTATGTCCTTCGGCCAGGCGTCGGAAGTTGGCTTCATGCTGCTGCTGCCCTTCGCCCTCCGCAAGCTCGGCATCAAGTGGATCATGCTGGTTGGTATGCTGGCGTGGGGCGTGCGGTACCTAGCCTTCAGCCGCGGCGATGCGGGCGGGGGCATGTGGCTCATTTATGCGGGTATTCTTTTGCACGGCATTTGCTACGACTTTTTCTTTGTGGCAGGACAGATCTACACCGACGAAGTCGCCGGCCCCAACGTGCGTGCGGCCGCGCAAGGTTTCCTCAACCTGGTCACGAACGGCGTGGGCTACTTTGTCGGGGCGTGGGTCTCCGGGAGTGTGGTGAACCGCTACGCCGCCACGAATGCCGGCGTGATTTCGCACAACTGGCTGCAGGTGTGGCAGGTGGCCGCGATCGGCGCCGTGGCCGTGTTCGCCGTGTTCCTCCTGCTCTTCCGCCCCGCCGCAGGGGTGAACCGTGCGGCCGCGGCCAACTGAGGTCGCGCATGACGTCGTCGTGGGGGGCACCGCCGTTAGTCGAAGCGTGTTGTGATTCCGTCCAGACCGCACGGGCGTCCCAGCAATACGGAGCGGGGCGCATTGAACTCTGCGGTTCGGGTAACGGGGGGACCACGCCATCGCTAGGCATGATCATGCGCTGCCGCGATGCGCTGCGCATTCCGTTGCACGTGATGATTCGTCCGCACACCAATAGCTTCTGCTATGACCACGATGATGCAGACGTGATGCGTTCCGACATCACCGCCATGAAGTCGCTTGGCGTGGACGGCGTGGTGGTCGGTCCATTACAGCATGACCACACCATCCATGTACCGCAACTTGCGGAGCTGGTGGCGCTGGCCCGCCCCATGAAGGTCGCCTTTCACCGGGCGTTTGATTCCACACGCGATGCGATGGAGTCGTTGGAGGTCCTGCTGGGGCTTGGCGTTGATTATGTGCTCACCTCGGGGCACCACCCCACTGCTCTCGCTGGGGCATCCACCCTGCGGGCGCTCCAGACGCGCGCGGGCGATCGACTCACGGTGCTGGCCGGTGGCAACATCCGCGGCGACACGGTCCAACAGCTCATCGCACAAAGCCGTGTACGCGAAGTGCACGCACGCGCCACCGATCCCACGATTGTCCGCGACGTGGTGAAGGCGATGATGAAGGAGTAGGGAGTAGGGAGTAGGGAGTAAGGAGTAAGGAGTAAGGAGTAGGGAGTAAGGAGTACGTTCTTCACCTTGAGTCTCAACACGACATGCGTTTACTGATCCTGGCGGCGTTCCTCACGCTCCCCGTTGCCGCGAACGCGCAACCGGCGGATAGCAGCACGTACGCCATTATTCCCCGACCGGTCGTCCTCACGCCACAGCGTGGCGCGTTCACACTCACGGCGCGCACGGCTGTGCATGCTGACCCGGCATTTATGAGTGTGGCGCGCCGGTTTGCGCGGGATGTCGCGAATCCCACCGGCTTTGATCTGGCGGTCACGCGCCGTACAGCCACCGGCAGCGCAGCACCCGGCGGCATCGTGCTGGTTCGTATGCCCGCGCTGGCTCCGGAAGCGTACACGCTTGATGTGTCGCCCCGTGGCGTGGTGGTGGCTGCCAGCGCACCGGCGGGCGCGTTTTATGGACTTGAAACGCTTAAGCAATTGCTGCCCGCCGCGATCTATCGCGAGGCACCACTGGGGAACACGGTGTGGCGTGCTGCGGCCGTTCACGTAGAAGACGCCCCCCGTTTTGCATGGCGTGGTGCACACCTCGACGTGGCTCGGCACTTCGAGCCCAAGGAATTCGTCAAGAAATACATCGACCTGCTGGCGCGTCACAAAATGAATCGCTTTCACTGGCACCTCACGGAAGACCAGGGGTGGCGCATCGAAATCCTGAAGTATCCCCGCCTGACCACGGTGGGATCGTGCCGAGAGCAGACGCTAGTGGGTCCCTACATCACGAATCCCAAGCCGGGCAACTTCGACGGCAAGCGGCATTGTGGCTTTTACACGCAGGATGACGTACGTGAGGTGGTGGCGTATGCCGCCGACCGCATGATTACGGTGATCCCCGAAATCGAGATGCCGGGACATGCACAGGCCGCGATCCACGCGTATCCACAGCTCTCCAGCCGGCCCGACTCCAGCCCCGGTGTGCTGCAGGTGTGGGGCGTGAGCGACTTCATTCTCAACCCCACCGATAGCACGGTGGCCTTCATGCAGGACGTCCTCACCGAAGTGCTGGCGCTCTTCCCCGGCCCGTACATCCACATCGGCGGCGACGAAGCCGGCAAGGCGCAGTGGAAGGCGAACCCGCAGATTCAGGCGCGGATCAAGGCACTCGGTCTCAAGGACGAGCACGAGATGCAGAGCTGGTTCATCCGGCAGATGGATACGTTCCTCACGGCACGCGGCCGACGCCTCATCGGCTGGGATGAGATCCTCGAGGGCGGGCTCGCTGAGAATGCCACGGTCATGTCATGGCGCGGCATGGACGGCGGCATCGCGGCCGCCAAGGCCAACCACGATGTCGTGATGGCGCCGGGCAGTCATACGTACTTCGATCATTATCAGTCGCGTGACAAGACGAAGGAGCCGCTGGCCATTGGGGGGTTCACGCCACTCGATACCGTGTATGCGTTCGAGCCGGTACCGCCGCAGCTCACCGCCGCGGAAGCCAAACATGTCCTCGGCGCACAGGCGCAACTCTGGACCGAGTACATGCCCAACGCGAAGCATGTGGAGTACATGGCGTATCCCCGCATGGTGGCGCTGTCTGAAGTGCTGTGGAGTGCGAAGGGGCGACGGGATTACGCGGACTTTTCGACCCGCTTACCGGCTCACCTTGCGCGGCTGGATGCGCTGGATGTGAACTACCGAAAGCAGTAAGGAGTAAGGAGTAAGGAGTACGGAGTAAGGGGTAGGGAGTACCCCCTACCCCTTACTTCGTACTCCCTACTTCGCCGTTATCTACCGGGGCTTCCACGTCCCCTGCGCCACCTGGGGCACGAACTTGTCGATGTGGCGGGGCGGGAACTCGATGGTCTTGCCCTGCTCCGCGCTCATGTATGCGGTCATGAGGAGCTTCACCACATCGAGTCCATCATGCCAGGTGAGCGCTGGCGGTTCTTTTCCCAGAAACGCACGCACAAAGTGGCGATCTTCGGCCTCATAGCCGTAGGCGATCGCCTCGTTCACCACCACCGGCATCTGGCCTGTTTCCGCCATCTGCTTTTCCACAATGTCCTCGCCCGTCTTTCCCTTCACGGCACGCGAGAAGAACAGATCGAGTCCCGATTCCAGCGAGTTCCACTTCATCGAATACTCGGGGCCCAGCAACTCGGCGCTCAGTCGCAAGCCGGGTCCTACGAAGCTCCAGCTCGTGGTAGCCTCCCCAATGGCCATACCCCCGTCCGGCGTTTCAAACTCGATGGTGACGCTGGCAAAGTCCTCGGATGGCGCTTTGCGATAGTCCACCCCCATCGTCTTCTTCAGCTGCGCCGCGTACTCTTTGCGTGACCACTTCAGCGACGCAATGTGACCGGTCACCCGCTTGGGGACGAGGCTCGTGAGCGACTCCCCGGGCGGCGTGAGCAGCTGGCGCACCACGAGCACCGAATGACACATCATGTCATTCAACACACCGCCGCCCTGTTGCTGACCATTCCAGAACCACGGGCCATGCGGACCGCTATGCTCCTCGGCGGCCCGCGCAAGATATGGACGCCCTGTGGTTGCCGCCCCCCGCTTCCAAATGAGATGGTGACCCACGCTCACCTGCGGCGAGAAGTACTGGTTTTCGAGATAGCCGTGCATGATGCCGGCCTTTTCCACGAGCTTGAGGATGTGTTTCGCCTCCGCCACCGTGCGCCCTAAGGGCTTCTCGCACGCGATGCCCTTGAGCGACGCTTTGCCAGAGGACACGGCGGCGCACACCTCTTCCACGTTCTCAATGCGGGCATGATTCGGCCCGTTCAACCAGATCGCATCGATTTTGGGATCGCACACCATCTCGGTGATGGACTTGTAGGCCTTGCATTCACCGACCTCGAGCTCGCGTGCATACTTCGCGGCAGCGGCGGCATTCTTCGCGTTCGGACTCCATACGCCAAGCACGTCGGCATCGCGCACATGACGAAAGCCCTGCATATGAAAACGCGCGTTGAATCCGGATCCAATGAACCCGATACCAAGACGAGGAGAAGACATTACGAGTGTGCGGAAAGAGGGGAGGTTGACAGCACGGCCGCGCGCGTACGCTCTTGCTCAACGAGGAGTCGTCGCAGGATTTTCCCAGATGGCGACTTGGGGATCGCCTCCACGAACTCCACCTGGCGCACTTTTTTGTACGGGGACACGCGCTCGGCAACAAATGCCATGACCTCATCGGCCGTCATCGGCGCGCGACACACCACAAATGCTTTGGGAATTTCGCCGGCCTCGGAATCCGGCACCGGGATCACCGCCACATCGGCGATTGACGGATGTCCAAGCAGAAGCGCTTCCAGTTCGGCGGGCGCCACCTGCAATCCCTTGTACTTGATCAGCTCTTTGACACGATCCACGATCTGATACCAGCCCTGCTCGTCAACGACGGCCACGTCACCGGTTTTGAACCATCCGTCGCTGGTCATGCACGCGGCAGTGGCTTCCGGCTTATTGAAATAGCCTTTCATCACCTGCGGGCCACGGATCCACAACTCGCCCTGCGCGCCGGGCTCGCAGTCGTGGCCCGTGGCAGGATCCACCACGCGACACTCGGTATTGGGTGCCGACGGCCCCACTGACTGCAAGACCACACGCTGGTCGTCCATAGGGTGGAAGTGCGTCACCGGACTGGTTTCAGTGAGGCCATATCCCTGACGGACGCGCAAGTTGAGTCGCTCCTGGCAGGCCGATGCAAGCTCGGCGCCGAGTGGCGCCGCACCGCTGAAGAGATACTTCAGATGCGAAAGGTCGTAATTCGCGACGATCGGATGCTTGGCCAACGCCAGGAGAATCGGCGGCACGATGTTCGCCATCCGGATCTTGTGATCCTGCAGTACACGAAGCACCTGCTCGAGATCAAAGCGCGGGAGCGTGACAATGCAGGCGCCCTGTCGCAACGCTCCCCCCATCACCACGACCATGCCGTAGATGTGAAAGAACGGCAGGATGCCCAGCACACGGCTTTCGCTGTCAATCACCGTCGTGATCGCCTGCATCTGTTGCAGATTCGCGACGAGGTTCCGGTGGGTGAGCATCACCCCTTTGGGGATACCCGACGTTCCACTGGAGTACGGCAGCGCCGCCACGTCCGTGGCCGGATCGATCTCCACCACCGGTGGCGTATGCCCGTGCGCGAAGAGCTCGCGATAGGGCGTGGCCCCGTCGGCCTCACCAAACACCACGATCTCCCGAACGGTGCTGGCCAAGCGGGCCGCTGCCGCGCACTTCTCATACAGCTCAGGGATGGTGACGATCATCCGGGCTTCGCTGTCGGCAAACTGGGCCCCGATCTCCTCGGCGGTCGCCACCGGATTAACGGTGGAGCAGATCGCACCGATGGAGGCTGCCGCATAAAACACGACGGGAAAGTCGGGGAGATTCGGGCTCACCAGTCCGACCACATCCCCCTTTCGAATGCCATGGGCATGCAACCCGGCCGCCACATGGTTCACCGCGTCGGCAAGCTGGGCATAGGTGTAGCTCTTTCCCGTCACACCGCACACAATCGCGAGGTGATCGGGAAACTCCGCAACGCGCTCAAGGACAAAGGGCACGAGCGCCACGTTGGGAATGTCGACGTCCGCATGCGGACTGCGAAAAATCGAGGCGTCACTCATGTTCGGCTCCGTCAGGCGGAAGGGGAAGGGAAAGGTGTGTGGCGAAGCGACGCGCCGTGCGTTCAGTACTGCCGCATGGCCGCGGCACTGGCACGAATGGAGGCCAGTGGATCGGCGGGTTGGTCGTGCTCAATAAACCAGTGCTTCAGCCCCATCGCACGGCCCTTCGCCAGGAGCGTTTTGAAATCAATGGTCCCAGCGCCCACGTCCATCATGGTACGCTCAGGCGCCGCACTGGCGTCCTTCACGTGACAACAGATCACCCGCCCTGCGTGCGCTGTCATGAGCTGCAGGGGATCACGCCCCGCCTTCACGGCCCAATACATATCAAGCTCCAGTTTGACCAGTGAGGCGTCCGTCTGGGCCGTGAGAATCTCGTACCCCGTGGTCCCCTCAACAGGGGCAAATTCGAAGTCATGATTGTGATACGCAAACTGCAGCCCAACCGCCTTCGCCTGTTCCGCTCCGGTATTCAGCCGCTCGGCCAGCCGCATCCAATTCGCGCGCGTACCGCGGTAGTCGGTGCCTACGAAGGGCACAATCACGATCCCATGTCCCATCCCCTTCGCGCGATCGAAGATCGCCGACCAGCCGCTGTCTGCGGCGGGTAATGCTTCATGCGTAGCAGGGGCTGTCAGGGCGTACTTTTTCAAGACCTCGCTCCACCAAGCCGGGGACTTCCCGTAGTAGCCGGCAAACTCGAGCTCACTGATCCCCGCCGCGGCCACGGCGGCAATGGTGCCCTCAAGGTCCTTCGCCAGCGCACTCCGCACCGTATACAATTGCAACCCGATGTTATCGATACGCCGATCGGCGGCGTCACCACGGGATGCCTGGGCCAGCGCAGGCATGAGGGTGCTCCCGGCCACGCCAGCGGCGAGCCACTGGAGCAGCTCGCGGCGCGTCGGTGTGGCCTCACGATCGGAACGCGGGTGCATTATCGGTTTCCTCCGTTGGCGAGAAGCGTGAGGGAGTCTCCCGTCACGCGGTACACGGTCCATTCGTCTTGCGGGCGCGCGCCAAGTTGTTCGTAGAAGCCGATGGCGTCCACGTTCCAGTTGAGCACCGACCACTCAAGGCGCCCACACTGACGCGCCACCGCCTGCTGTGCCAGATACCGTAGCAGCGCGGTCCCGATCCCATGCCCGCGCAGCTCCGGTCGGACGAACACGTCCTCGAGATAAAGCCCGGGACGGGCGAGGAACGTGGAAAAGTTATGGAAATAGAGCGCAAAGCCGGCCGTGGCGCCGTCCCATTCGGCGAGTACCACTTCGGCATACGGACGCGCACCAAACAACGCGGCCTCCAACAGCGCATCGGTCGCGATGCATTCATGGCGCAGCTGCTCGTAGTCGGCCAATCCTTCAATGAGCTCGCGGATCACCGGCACATCGGCCGGAGTGGCCGCGCGGAGGACCAAGGTCATGCGAGGAATCTCCGGTTAGTCCAGCGAGGTTGACGGGAGGGCGAGGCGCGCGGCAAGCCGCGCCACCCGCTTCCGATTCACCCCAAGGTCACTCCGGCCAACGCGTGAGGCCGATCGAAACCGATACACGCGAGCCGTCGCATCGACCACGATGTCCACGTCATCCACGAAGCGAAACAGGAAGCTCGTGCACTCCGCCCGCAGATGTCCATCACGTTCCACCGTGATACGGGTACGCGGCTCAGCGGCCAGCGCAGCTTTCGCCCGCGCCAACGCCGAGGCCGGCGCATCGGTAAACGGAACGGTGGGTACGCGCTGTGCGTCGCGCGTGGCTTCGCTGGAGACGCAGTTTGGCGTGCCCGGACAGGGCGGCAGCGCCGTGGTAGCGTGGGTTGGCATGGGAATGGACTGAGCGAGCAGGGCGAGGCACACCATCGCAGCAGCGGGCCTCATCGTTTCACCAATGTCCACGCACGCGTGGACCGGGTGAGTATGGCGTCGTAATCGCGCGTTCGCACGCGCACCTCCGGGACCACATCAATCGCCAGGTGCGCCAACATGAGTTCCGTGAGGAGTGGTGTGGTTGCTTCACTGCTTTCCAACGTGTAGCTACTGCCACCCACCGGAATCGAGACCACGCGTATCTTGGGCGTGCTGGAGGCATGTCCGAGTTCACGCGTACCATCGGTGGACATTTGAATGAGCGAATCGCCGCCAATCACGGCGCGTTCCGGGGTGTTAGCCGAGGGAACGAACCATACCTCGGTGAACGTCTTTTGGGCCAACGTTACCGGGATGAACTGGCCGAGTCCGTTGCCCGGCGGCGTGGCAGCGAGACCACGGAGAAGCGCGCGTGCCGTGCCACCGGCCTTCGCGGTATCCACGGGATCACGGACCACCATCCCGCTGCGTGCGTAGGGGGCGCCTCCCGTTTGCCGCATGGCAAACTGCACCTTCACGCGCATGCCGGGCGGGGTGTCGGTGAGTTCCCCGAAAATGCCGCGCCATTCGTTGTTCTGCTGTATGCACGTGAGCGACCATCCGCGCTCCACCGCACCGAGCGCCCCGGCACGCAATGCGTTAATGGTGGCCTCCAGGCAGCGCAGGTACCCAAGCACCTGCACCGCGCGACTGTCCCGCTCGGCAAAGATGCCTTCAACGGTGGTTGGCGCCTTCGTAAACTGCGGCAACGTTGGCGCCGCTGGTGGTGCCGGCGCGTCCGCCTTTGGCCGGGAACGCCCCGTGGCTTGCGCCGGCAACACCGACACCATGGCCCACAGCACGCTCAAGGCGAGCAGCGGCGCACCACGTCGGGTCGCAGAGGTGATTGGACGCGCTCGGGTGGTGGCGTGGACGGAACTCGACATAGCGTGGCAATCTAGTCCGAATGCGTGTGAGCCGCGTAGCGACGCAGCCGCGCCAAGGCGAGGCTCCGAGGTGCGGCTACACGGAACTAGCGGCAGAGTGCGGTGGGACGTCCATGCTCCACTGCTCGCCCAGCAGCAGGCGCACCCCCGACGGGTCGCCGTCGAGCGCCGCCGCCACGACGCCGCGCGCGGCGAGCGCGCCAATAACGTTGCCGGTGCCGCTGTAGCCGCCCAGCGCCCACACACCCGCTCGCACCTGCTCAATCACGGGTAAACCGGACTCCGTGTAGCCGGCGCTGGCCGCCCACCGGTGCGTGATCGGCGCCCGAAGCCCGAGATGCTCGCGCAGGAAGTGCTCCAGGGCCATTTGCACGGGCTCACTCGGAGTCGTGTCGGTGGTCCATTCCGCGGGCCCCCCGTGGTCGCGAAAACCGCCCAAGGCGATCTGGCCCCCTGGCAACTGCTGCCAGTACTCGTACCCGTCGCGGTAGTACATCGGGCATGGTACGACAATTTCCGTGGTGGGCGCGGTGGCCAGCATCTGCAACCGGGCGGTGCGCACACGCCCCACAAGCTCCGGCAGTAGCTGCTCCAGCCGACCATCAATGGCCACGATCACCCGCTGGCACAACACCGTGCCGGTCGCGGTGTCTACCCGTGTCCCCTCCACCGCGGTGACCGGCGACCGCGCGTACAACATGGCACCTCCACGCACCGCAGCCTGGGCCAGCAGGCGGCAACGCGCCAACGGATTGAAGGCGGCGTCAGTGGGGAATGTGAGCCCCTCACCGTCGGCCGCATCGTACCAGGTGCATGCGAGTCCGTCGGCGTGCATCGCCTCCAGCTGCGCACGACAATCACCAAGCTCCCACGCATCGGCCGCAATACGGCGCGAGCCCACTGCGCGCACCGTGCCGGGTGCGGCGCGGGCGATGCGCTGCATTTCCTGCAGCGTTGCGTGATAGATCGCCAACGCGCGATCGCGACCATGCTTACGCACGGCATCGTGATAGAAGTCGTACGTCCCGGCCAGCAGGAATCCGCCGTTTCGCCCCGCGGCGCCCGCCGCGACGTCGGCGGCATCAAGGCCAACCACGGATTCCCCACGTGCCAACAGTTCCTCAATCACCGTGAGCCCGCTGCCGCCGAGTCCGATGACACAGGTGCCCGTGGTTACGGTACCGTGGAGTGGGGCGAAGGCAGCCCACGTGCCGTCGTCCCACACGGGGACATTCGGAAGCCCCTGCGCATCGGCGTGTGGCACTACGGCCTCCCGACGATGCCTTGGATAACGTGGCGCACCAACAGCGCCAACTCCGGCGAGCTCTGTATGGATTGAAAAAACAGCCGTTGAAAGTGGTCTCCCTGGTCATCGGCCTTGAGCAAGGCCAGCGACTGCTCAAAGAGCGCGTCGGCCTCCACACTCCCCAACGGCTGCTTCTTGTCGGAGGTGCGCTCGTCAATGAGGAGCACCATCTGCGCCATGGGCCGGAGCCATTCAAACCACGGGTCGTTAATCACCAGCTGCAGGAATGCGCTGTTGTTGGCAATCCGGCCATGCTGTTTCTCATAGCGATTGCGCTCGGCCTCCAAGAGACCGCGGTGCACACGCAGTAAATCGTTGCGCATCCCATCCAAACGACGGCGTTCCGTCGCGGTCGCGACAGGAATTTCCAGATGTGAGAACGGCGCTGCGGGCACCGCATCGTCCGGCGTCATATCAGGGGGTGAATCAGTCATCAAAGCCTCCGAAAAACCTTCAAACGCGCACTGGGGCGCGAGACAGGGCATACCGTATTCACGGAAAGATATCGCGACGCGCCCGTTGTGCGGCGTGGCGTTCCGGAGAGCGGACACGCTGGATCGGCGAGGTCATCAGCCCCATGGCAGCCGTCCGAAATCCGGCGCTCACCCCGAATGGCATTCAGAGCGAGCGCCTACGAAGATCACGGCCCGATCGCGCGCGAAACGGTACGCTATTGGTTGGCGCTCAGTGTGCCTCGTTGCTGAAATCGAACTTATAGATGTCTTCGATTTGTGTGTTCGGCGTCAGCATGAGCTGGTCCTTGATGAGCCCGGTGTGCAAATCGTACACCCATCCATGCAGATGCAACGGATGACCCGACTGCCACGCCTGTTGCACGAAGCTGGTTTCGGCCAGCTTCCACACCTGCTCCTGCACATTCAACTCAACGAGGCGGCTGAGCTTCCGCTCCGCATCGGGAAGACCGTCGAGTTCGTGCTGGTGCAGCCGATAGACGTCCTTGATGTTGCGCAACCACTTGTTGATGAGGCCGAGGTGTTTGTGCGACATGGCATTCCGCACACCACCGCAGCCATAGTGGCCGCAGACAATCACGTGATTGACCTTGAGCACCTCGATGGCGTACTGCAACACGCTCAGCATGTTGAAGTCGGTGTGCAGCACCTGATTGGCCACGTTCCGGTGCACAAACAGCTCCCCCGGCTCAGTTCCCGTTACGTCTTCCGCCGGTACACGGCTGTCTGAACAGCCGATCCAGAGGAAATCGGGCTTCTGATCGTCCGCCATGCGCAGGAAGTAGTCTTCGCGAACGCTGAGCTTGTCCTGCACCCATGCCTTATTGGCCAAGAGCAGCTTCTTATACGATTCCATGCGCACGGCTCCGTTTGCGGAAATTCTGTAACTTCTGGTGAAAGTTCTTAAACTCAACCTCAATACCACGATGCGGTGCCCCTTCACTGAAATCGGCGAGCACGTCATAGATATCGCGATCGATGAAGATGGCGCGGGTGCCATCCACAATGAGTCCCGAATCGGCCGGTACTGACGCCAGCTTCAGCTTGAGCTCCGTCTTGTTCACAAACGAGGCATCCTTGTTCCGCCGCAGCAGGTACATCGAATCCTGATGCACCAGTGTGAAGGCGGCGTGATGGTTGGTGCGAATCACGAAGATCACCCCAAACACAATACCGATGACCACGCCGGTGAGCAGATCGGTGAACACGATGGCCAATACCGTAATGATGAACGGCACGAACTGATCGAGTCCGGACGCCCAAATGTCCCGGTATAATTTGGGCTTCGTGAGCTTGTACCCGATCATCAGCAGCACCGCCGCGAGGCTGGCCAACGGAATCAGGTTGAGCAGTCGCGGAATAGCCACCACGCTGGCCAGCAGTAACACGCCGTGAACAATAGCGGACCAGCGTGATTTCGCACCCGCGTACACGTTGGCCGAACTGCGCACGATGACGGCCGTAACCGGCAGTCCACCAAGCAGGCCAGCCGCGACATTCCCCACGCCTTGGGCCAGGAGCTCTCGATCCGGGCTGGAGATGCGACGCTGCGGATCGAGCTTATCGGACGCTTCCAGCGAGAGCAGCGACTCTATGCTGGCCACGATCGCCAACGTGAAGCCGGTGGTATAGATGCGGCGATCGGTCCAGCGTGACCAGTCCGGAAGGGTCAGCTGCCCAAAAAAGTCTGCGGCTCCGCCTGCCGGAAGGGATACCAGATGCCCGTCCTCCGCCCGCAGGTAGAAGCCGTCCAGGAGTAGACGGAACGACTCGTTCATGAGAATACCCACGATCACCACGATCAGCGCCCCGGGGACGGCTGAAAGCACCTTCCGTGATTTTACCCATGGGGTCTCCCACGCCAACAGAATGGCCAGCGACACGATGGCAATGATCACCGCCTCGCCATTGGCTGACGCCACAGCCGCCGCGATATCCGACAACGTGGTGGACGCGCCATCGGCCGCGCGGAAGAAGTCAAAGTCTCCCTCATATCCCACATCACGGCCAAGCGCATGCGGAATTTGCTTGAGAATGATGACCACCCCGATGGCCGCCAGCATCCCTTTGATCACCGAGTTCGGGACATAATTGGCGACCCGTCCCGCCCGGAGCACCCCGAACACCATCTGACACACGCCCGCCACCACCACCGCCAGCAAGAACGCCGGGAATGATCCGAGGGTTTGAATGGCGGTTGCCACGATCACCGCCAAGCCGGCCGCCGGGCCGCTCACGCTCACCGACGACCCGGATAAGGCGGCCACCACTAAGCCACCAATGATGCCGGAAATGATGCCCGAAAAGAGTGGGGCGCCGGAGGCCAGCGCGATGCCGAGGCAGAGCGGCAAGGCCACCAGAAAAACGACGAGGCCAGCTGGCACATCGTCAGACAGGGTCGCCCATGGCGAACTGGGCGAAGGCGGAGGAGACGGGTTCGTCATGTCAGGCAATCGTGGCGGGGACGCGAAGCACGCGGTGATGTAAGACTTCGGAGAAAACTCGAGGCGAAGGCGACCTCGTACAACGCAGACGCACAACCAACACCGTTACGGGACAATCA
>CANHTA010000083.1 GCA_947463135.1 Gemmatimonadota bacterium | reverse complement strand
GGTGACGTGGCCGGAGTTTGGCCAGTTGCATCCGTTCGCGCCAACGGAACAGGCGCAGGGGTATGCGCAGCTCTTTGCGGAGCTGGAGCGCGATCTGGCCGAGGTCACGGGCTTTGCGGGGGTGTCGCTGCAGCCCAACGCCGGTTCACAGGGTGAGTACGCCGGGCTGCTGGTGATTCGCGCCTACCACCAGTCGCGTGGTGACGCGCACCGCACGGTGTGTCTCATTCCGCAGTCGGCACACGGCACCAATCCCGCGAGTGCCGTGATGGCGGGCTTCTCGGTGGTGGTGGTGAAGACCGATGCCGACGGCAACATCGACGTGGATGATCTGCGCGAGAAGGCTGAACAGCATTCGGCGCAGCTCGGCGCCTTGATGGTGACCTACCCGAGCACCCACGGCGTGTTTGAAGCGCGGATCAAGGAAATCACCGCCCTCATTCATGCGCACGGTGGGCAGGTGTACATGGACGGCGCCAACATGAATGCCATGGTGGGTGTCTCACGTCCGGGCGATCTGGGTGCCGATGTGTGCCATCTCAACCTGCACAAGACGTTCTGTATTCCGCACGGCGGTGGTGGGCCCGGCATGGGCCCGATCGGCGTGGCGCCGCAATTGGTGCCATTCCTTCCAACCCATCCGGTGATTGCCACCGGCGGCACGCAGGCCATTGGACCGATCTCCGCGGCGCCGTGGGGCAGCGCGAGCATCCTGCCGATTTCGTATGTGTACATCAAGATGATGGGGGGCGCCGGACTCGCCTTGGCCACGAAGGTCGCCATCCTCAACGCCAACTATGTAGCCAAGCAACTCGAAGCCCACTACCCGGTGCTGTATCGCGGGCAGAATGGCTTGGTGGCGCACGAATGCATTCTGGATACGCGCAGCGTGAAGGGGGCCTCAGGAGTGGAGGCGGAAGATATCGCGAAGCGGCTCATGGATTACGGATTCCATGCGCCGACGCTCTCCTTCCCGGTGGCTGGCACGCTCATGGTTGAGCCCACGGAGAGTGAGTCGAAGGCGGAGTTGGACCGGTTCATTGAAGCCATGATCGGCATTCGCGAAGAAATCGCGGCGGTTGAGCGCGGCGAGGCGGATCGCGAGAACAATGTCCTCAAGCGCGCACCGCACACGGCGGCCCATGTCACCAGTGACGACTGGGATCGACCGTACACGCGTCAACAGGCGGCGTATCCCACCGCCTTCACCCGCGAGCGGAAGTTCTGGCCGTACGTGGGTCGCGTTGAGAGCGCGTTTGGCGATCGCAACTTGGTCTGTGCCTGTCCGCCGATCGCGTCATACGCCGCATCGTAAAAACGGCGTGGCCACATGAAGATCAGCGGCGTGGGTGCCTTGAGCACTCACGCCGCTGGTGCTTCAGGGAGGTGGCGGAAAACTACTCGCCGACGATGCGCTGATACTCGGTAGCCGACAGCAAGCCAGCGTCACCGCCGGCAGCGACGCGCACCTTGATCATCCAGCCGTCGCCGTACGGGTCCGTGTTGATGAGGGCGGGCTCGCCATCAAGGCGCCCGTTGATCTCGACCACGTCGCCGGCAACCGGCATGTAGAGCTCCGACACGGCCTTCACCGCTTCCACGGTGCCGAACACGTCGTGAGAGCCAAACGAGGCGCCAACCTTCGGGAGTTCGACATACACAATGTCGCCTAATTCTCCCTGGGCAAAATCCGTGATGCCGATCGCAACAATTGCGGCGTCGTCCGTGGGACGGATGTACTCATGCTCCTTGGTATAACGCAGATCGGCAGGAATGTTCGACACGGGAACTCCAAGTGGGGGAAAGAAACGGTCAGACAGAAGTATCCGCCGTTGTGCCATGAAGGGGAAGCGCCTGAATGCGCTGCCAGAGCGAGGTCACGCGCGCCGGCAGTTGCTCCGGCGGGCCGTCATTCTCGATGATCCAGGTGGCGCCGGCCCGCTTTCTGGCGGACGGCCACTGCGCATCGATCATCGCCTGCGCCTCTTCGTGCGATAACCCACGGTCGCGTACGAGCCGTGCATGCCGTTGGGATGCCGGGGCATCCACCAGAATCACGCCGTCAAAGGCCTGTTCAAGCCCAACTTCAAAGAGCAGCGGGATGTCGGAGATCACCACGGCATCGCCACGCGCTTTGGCGGCGGTGAGCTGCGCCTCCCGTAACCGACTCACGGCTGGGTGGACGATGGCGTTCAGCGCATCCCGGGCGACCGGGTCGCGAAACACCTGTCGGCGCAGGGCGGGCCGGTTGAGGGTGCCGTCGGGCAGCAGAACCGACGGACCGAAGCGATCGACGATGGCGTCGAGGGCAGCGGTTCCCGGCATCACGGCTTCACGCGCCAAGAGGTCGGCGTCGATGATGGTGGCCCCGTGAGCGGCGAGGAGGGCCGCTACGGTGCTCTTGCCGCTGGCGATGTTTCCGGTGAGCGCGAGATGACGCATACGGAAACATACCACCAACGGCCGAGGTCCTAGGCGGCGGCGCTTTCGTGGAGGTCGTCTTCCCCGTCGGAGATGTCGCGTCGCTTCTCGCGGTTGACGAGCAGCTCCTGAATGACCCAGCTGGCGCCACCGCGCAGCCGGATCTGATGCGGCGTGCACCCGAGATACCGTTGGCAGGTATTGCGGAAGGCGCTGCCCGACGGGAAGTCGAGGGCACTGGCTACGCCGTCGGCGCTGCGCGACCCGTCTTCGAGCATGCTGGAGGCGACGATTAACCGTCCCCACGTGAGCATCTGGTGTGGCGGTGGCAACTGGGCCCCTTCCAACCGTTTCGACAACAGGCGGCGCGACACCGCCATGAGGCGCGCGAGACTGTCCGGCGTCAGGCGCTCGTGGGCCCGTGTCACCGACAGCATGACGGCATCACGCACCACGCTGCGCAATCCAGACACATGCGGCTTGAGCAGGCTGGCCACACTGCGTGCTTCCGCCTGATCCAGCAGCGCCGCGAGCTGATGCGGGCTGTCTGATTCATCGGCGACGACGAGCACATCGATGCCGCAGCGACCGGCGTCGAACATGTCTTTGGCTCGCTCGCGTGTCACATCGATATACGCCACGAGTGCCGCCCGTGGGACACGCACGCGCAGTTGGCGCACGCGCTCGAAATCGGCACGGCCGTCGACATACAAGTCGAAGACCACCACGTTGATGGGACCACGCTCGCAGGCGCGGGTCAGAGACGTCCAGTCCTCGCACGGAACAAACCGGTACCGGTCGCGACCGGCAGCACGCAGTCGTGCGAGCCGGGGCTCATGTGCGAGGAGCGTCGCGATTACACCCATGCGACAATCCGTTCGGGGGAGAGAGGGCTTGACACTGGCATCGCTCCAATGACGCCGGAAACGCGCACGAGGTCACTTTCGCCCGCTGGCTCCCCCCCGGGGACTGCCCCCCAACGGGCTAGAGCAGTTGCTGTTGCCCTTCCGTGGCCCGTGGGACCACATGGCAGGCGCGGCAACGCGCTTCGTAGGCATCGGCGGCCCCCACCATGATGGTGGGGGAGTCGAACGGCGCCGGTTTCCCGCCGATCAGTCGCTGATTGCGGCTGGCCGGCGACCCGCACAACACACAAATCGCATGCAGCTTGTCCACCAGTTCGGCCACCGCCATGAGCTGCGGCATGGGCCCAAAAGGTTCGCCGCGGAAATCACTGTCGATCCCGGCCAGAATCACCCGCCGTCCCCGATCGGCCAGGCTCGACGCCACCTGCACGATGCCGGCGTCGAGAAACTGGGTTTCATCAATGGCGATGACCTGCGCCATCGGATCGAGCCGCAGCATGATCTGCGAGGAAGAGTCGACGGGCATGGCTTCAAAGGTGCGCCGATCGTGGCTGGAGACGCTCCACAGCCCGGCGTACCGGTCATCCAAATGCGACTTGAACACCTGCACGCGTTTCCGCGCAATGGTGGCCCGTCGAACGCGGCGCAACAGCTCTTCGGTTTTCCCGCTGAACATTGAGCCGGCAATCACCTCCATCCACCCGCCGGACACTTGGAAGCTGCCACTCATCGTCAGCGCTCGCTGCTCCGATCGGTATCCGGACGCGGCTTGCGGCTGGCGTTCTGCATCCGCGCTCCACGCTCCGACCACTCTTCCCGGCCCTCAGCGCGCTCACGCGCCGGGCGGTCACCGAAGGCACGACGCTCGTCGTCTGCCCGCGGAGGACGGTCGTTGCCGCCGCGGGCCGGCGCCCCACCGCCGTCCGGCCGCGGTCCACGGGCGCCACCAAACGAGGGGCGAGCCGGACGGTCGCCGGCATCGCGACGTGGCGGTCCGAATGTCCGCTCGCTGCGCGGACCGCGCCCGCCACGATCACCACCCCGGGGGGCGTCACCGCTGCGTTCATCAATCCGGGCGCTGAGCCGGCGTCCACGGAGTGAGAGGGAGCCGAGCACCTGAACAACCTTGGCGGCGTCCTCCGCGCTCAACTCCACGATGGCATGCGATTCGAACAGCTCTACCTGCCCGATGCGCTCACCCGGGATGCCCGCTTCGTTGGCCACGGCCCCCACGATGTCGCCAACGCGGACCCCATCCCGCTTCCCAACGGCCAGAAACACGCGCTGCTTGCCCGTGGCCACGGGGGCGTCCGGCTTGTGGCCGGCGGGCAGCGGTGTACGCACCGGGCCCGCGGTGGTGGCGCGCTGGCGCGCCGTGACGAGGTCGCGACGGGCCCCCTCGTACAAACGCAGGGCGGCAGCCGCAATCTCGAGCGAGTCGTGGGTGTCCAGCATCGGGGCCAGCAGCGCCATTTCGCTCGCTGAGGTTCCCCCTGAATTCGCGAGCGTCGAGCGCAGCGCGTTGCGCAGCGCCTGAACACGGCTCTCGGCGTTGGCCTTGCGGGCGGCGGGGGTCCATGCTTCCGCGAGCCCCGCGGTCATGCGTCGGAAGGCGGCGAGTTCGTCGGCGAGCAACAGCGCCACGGCATCCACCGGACGGGCGGCAAGTGCTTCGGCCAGGGCATCGTGTGACGCCGGTGACTCCCAGAGCACCACGAGCGCCACGTGCTGCGAGGTGGCCTGACCAACAACTTGCACATTGACCCCGTCCACCGTCATGCCGATGCGCGTGAGCGCGGCATGGGCGTCGCGCTGTCCCGCGTCCGTGGTGGCCACCACCACCAGCGAGGGGGGGTCGACTTCGTCGAGAATCGCCCGCAACGCATCGGCGCGCCCCGCCGTGGAGGTAATCACGAAGCTCGGCGTCATCGCCAGCGGGGACTCCCCGGCCAACCGCGGCGTGAGGCGACGGGCGCGACGCATCTGCGCCTCGAGGAACGCCTCAATGTCCTCGGACTCCCGATCGATGGTGGCAATGCGCATCGTGTCATCGGGCGAATCGCCGAGGAGCGCTTGCAGCGTGTCCGCCATCTTGTCGCCGAGAATCTCGTCGAGGCTGAACACCACGATCACCTGCAGCTGCTGGAGGTTGATCGCGGCTTCCGTACGCAGCGCCAGGAGGTCGGCGGCAGTACCCGTAACCATGGCCACGGGACCGGCCGCGAGTACGCGACGGGCGCGGGGAACCGAGGTAACCGGCACAACCCGCAGGCTCTCGTCGCCCAGGAGGAGGCGTGCCTGATCGGCGGCGCTGAGCGCCTGCTCAATCGTGGGGGTAATCACCAGACAGGCTGGTGCCGCCACGCCATGCAGGCGACGGCTGCGTTCGATCCCCGGACGCATGGCGGCGGTCATCATCCGTAAATCGGCGGGCCCTTGCAGCACCACGTGCTGGCTTCTCGTCGCCCCTGGCGACATCTCTTCCCGTTCTTGCTCGCCCACGCCCCACCCCATCGATTGTCGGTCAGCCCGGCCGCCCAACGGCCAGTAATTGTCGCGCCCCTATGGCGCCCCGCTCCATCCTGCTCCGTACACCCTTCGTACCCCGCGCGTACGCCTACCGCTTGCGCGTAGCGCTTACTCGCAGCGCGCAGCGCGTAGCGCGCCTCACAGCGGCGCGCTTAATTGCTGCGTGGTGGTGCACTCCGGTTAACGCCCGTGCGTATCCTGCACACGAATGCCAGCCGACGCACCGCTCACGCACCCAGCCCTGTAAGCTAGCCGGTTTTGTGTCCGATCTGCAGGGGGCACGCATCCGGTGGCATTCACCATGGTTTCCCCCCTCGATCATGTCTCTGATTTTCCAGCCGTCTGCCAATATCGCCCGACTGAAGGAATCCGCGACCCTTGCCGTGGCGGCCAAGGCACGCGCCCTCAAAGCGGCGGGGCTGGACATCATCGACCTCGGCGCCGGTGAGCCGGACTTCGATACCCCCGCGTTTATCCGCGAGGCCGCCACGGCGGCGATAACCGCGGGGGCCACGCGCTACACCGCCACGGAAGGCATTCTGCCACTCCGGGAGGCGATCGCGGCGGATGCCAACCGCCTCCTCGCGCATGGCCCCCCGATTACGGCGGCCGAAGTGGTGGTGTCGAGTGGGTCCAAGCAGTCGTTGTACAACGCCTGCGTCTGCTGCTTCGGCCCTGGCGACGAAGTGTTGATCCCGTCGCCGGCGTGGACCAGCTACTACGAAATGGTGGAGCTGGCACGCGCGGTGTCCGTTCCCGTCTTCGGTGAAGAGGCCAACGATCTCAAGGTGACGGCGGCGCAGTTGGCCGCTGCCGCCACGCCGCGGACGAAAGGGCTGATGCTGAATTCGCCGAGCAACCCCACGGGCGCGGTGTATACGCAGGACGAGCTCTCGGCGATCCTCACGCTGGCGGCGGAGCGGGGCTGGTGGGTACTCGCCGACGAGATCTATCTCCGCATTGCATACGAAGGCGGCGCGCGCTCGGCGCTTGAAGTGGCCACAACGCGCGACAACCTGATTGTGATTAACGGGGTAGCCAAAGCCTACGCCATGACGGGGTGGCGTATCGGCTGGACCATTGCGCCGGTGGCGGTATCGCGAGCGATGACGGCGTTCCAGTCGCACACCACCTCAAATGCGGCGGCGGTCTCGCAACACGCGGCCCTGGCGGCACTCGGGCGGCCGCAGGAAGCCGACGAGGCGGTGCACCACATGGTGCGCGAATTTCAACGGCGCCGCGATGCGGTGATGGCGGTGCTCTCGGCCTACCCCACGGTGCGCTACGTGCATCCGGCGGGGGCGTTTTACCTCTACATCAACGTGGCCGGATTTCGTGGTGCGGCCGATGCCGGTGCGGCGTTCGCCGCGGCGGTGCTCGAGGAGCATCAGGTGGCGGTCGTACCGGGAAGCGCCTTCCTCACCCCCGATTGGATTCGTGCGAGCTACGCCACGTCGGAGTCGGTGGCGGTGGCCGGATTCACCCGCATCGCCCGTTGTCTCACCGGCGCGTAACCATCCCCGTCGACCCCGCGCGGCACCCTGCGGCTCTCTTACGCTCCCGAGGTACTCATGATCACGACCATCGTGTTGGTGCAGGCCGATCCGAAAACCATTCCCGTTTGTGCGTCGGCGCTGGCCGGCATTGAGGGGGTCCGGGAGGTGTACTCGGTCTCAGGCGCGTGGGATCTGGTGGCCATCGTGCGGGTGGCCGATCTCGATCGTATTGCGACGGTGGTGACCGAGGAGTTCGCCAACGTCCCCGGTATTTTGCGCACGCAAACGCTCACCGCCTTCCGGGCGTACAGCCGCAACGATCTCGAGCAGGCGTGGGACATCGGAGTCGAGTAGCCGACTCCGCGCCGTCAGCCATGGCAGCGCTGGCGTTCGTTGCGCACCAGTTCCCGCCAGGCGTCCACCTGGAAGCGGAGCACGATGGTGTAGAGCGGCGCTTCGTCAATCTGTAGGCCGAACAGCAGCTCCGACCGGCCATCGTCGTCGACATCGAGATGGTCGAGATAGCGATAGCGGGGCGGCGATCGGCGGTTGCCCAGCGTTGTGTAGGTGAAGGTCGGCTTGTATCCGTACACCCCCCGGTCGAGCACCACCACGAAATGACGCGGGCGCGTGTCCGTCCGGCGTACACTGTCGGCAACGCGTTCGGGATCGTCGTAGACCACAATGATCGTGGGTCGTGCGCCGTGCCCCGTCTCGGCGACGTACACCTGGCGCCGGTAGCGCGGCAACATCGCCATCGCGATGCCGGCGGTTGGCGCGATGAGCGTGGGGATGGCCTCGAGGGCATTCCGCAGCTCGCCAGCCGACAGCGGTGTCACCGGTTTCAGCGCTGGGCGCTTCCCGCTGGTGAAGAACTCAACCCCGTCGGGGATTGAGGCGACGGCCCCGGGGAGCAGAATAGAGCAGCCGGGCATGGTATCGAGGGGGGCACCTTCCCACATGCCACGCGTGAGAGGAACCGGTGCCAATGGGCGCCCACTGCGATACGGCGTGAGGGATTGTCCCCCGAACAGGTACGCCACGTCTAACGCGCGCCAACCGCGATTACTTAACGCAAGGAGCCCGGGGCCCTGTGGCCCAATGGTGGCCAGCGGCACGATGCGCGAGGCAGCGCCGTTGCGCGTGACGCGAAAGAGCACGTCCGGGTGAGGGGCGAGTAGGGTGCTGTCGCTCTGCCACACGGGATCCCCCCCGTTGGCCGAGAGGGCATTTTGGCCACCCTCCGAGCGGCTGCAGCCAACCGCGAGCGTGAGGGCCACGAGCGTGAGGGCCCGGCGCGTCAGGGACAGGCGCGTCAGCGCCAAACGCGGGGCAGGGTGCACGGCGCGGCGGCGACTACGGTCATGGGGGAATACGCGGGAAACATGCACAGGCTGAGTCTCGTTGACGAAGGCGCGGAAGTCTACCACCCGCGCGCTGATTGTTTGTGGCGGTCTCTTGCGCTACCGTGCCCCTCGTGACCGATGATCGCGATTTCGCTCAAGGCTCGCTCCAGAGGGCCCTCCGTGCGCTCCATGCGGTGTGTGGTGACCGTACCCTCGTGCCGGCGGGTAGCGGCCCCTCCCTTGAGCGGGTCGCTATGCGAAGCGAACCGCCCGTGGTGGCCCCCTGCCGTTTGCTTGAGCCGGTGGGGGCGCGGCTGGTGCCGGTGGCGGCCGAACCGTTGGTGGTCGCCTTCCTGGACGGCGTCCAGCGGAGCCGCGTGGTGGGATACGGCTCGGGGACGCCGCTCATTTTTGCGTCGGTTGCCGCGGCTGTTCGTGAGCGGGTGGCCCGCCGGTTCCAAACGTGGCGTGAGCCGAGGGTGCATCGCGCGCTGTATGCGTCGCGCGCCAAGCTTGGCGAGTTCGTGTGGCAGCAGTTGGCGCAGCACGAGGTGCCGTTGGTGGACATCACCGCGGATCTCACCGACGACGCCATCCCGGTACATCCGTTTGCCCTGCGGGCGCGGGCGCTGGATCTGGTGGCGCTTGAGCGGGAGGGGCTCGAACGTCGGCTTGCGGCGGAATGGTGTCGCGAGGAAGCACGGTGGCTGTGGATTGATGGTGGTATTGCCGGGAATCTGGCGGTCGACGAACACGCCACGGCCTTCGGTGTGGTGAAGTCGCACACCACGCTGTATGGCAACGCGGCGCAGGTGGCGACGGTGCTCTCGCTGAGCGAAGCGGAGCGGTCCCCCGCCTTTCTCATCGGGCATCAACTGCGCCGGTCGGTGGTGAGTTGGTATCTGCGCCTGCGGACAACGGCCGGTGGCGATCCGCTGCACGGCCTGGTCCGCGTTGAGATCTCCCCACCCGGCGTCGTGTTGGATGCCGAACCGCTTCCCGATGAGGCGCGCGCCCGGCTGACCGCGCTCTGTGACCGGATTTCGGCGGGCATGCTCGCCGAGCGTGCCCCGCTCTCGCTTCCTGACCCACGGTGGGATACCCTCACGTACGGCATTCATGCCTGTGAAGGGTATCTCGATGCCCTGGTCGGCCATTGACCTTTTTCGTCGTGACGCTGTGACCTTGCCTTCCGCTCTTTCCCCTGCCGCTGCTGCTCAGGCGGACCCGTCTGCGGTTGCCGCTGCGCTGCCACTCGGTCGCGTGGTGGCAACCGAGAAGAAACCCAATACGCCGCACGAGTTTCATTTCTGGACGGCAATCGATGCGCCCATCGGGATCGGCACGATTGTGCGCGTGGAGGGGACCACGCCGGTTGAGGCGGTGATCCCTCGCGTCTATGGCGTGGTGGTAGAGGGCTTCAGCTACAGCGATCTCCAGTCGCCGCTGCATGATGTGCTCGGTTACGATGGTCGTCCCCATCAGGGCCCCCTGGCC
Organism: Gemmatimonadota bacterium; assembly: GCA_947463135.1. Classification (GTDB taxonomy): domain Bacteria; phylum Gemmatimonadota; class Gemmatimonadetes; order Gemmatimonadales; family Gemmatimonadaceae; genus Gemmatimonas. The sequence goes on along the minus strand of CANHTA010000083.1, from coordinate 2,881 downwards.
CATACCGATCGTACCGAAATCCGCCTGTATACCGCGTCGGTGTTGCGGCACCTTCCCGAGGAGCCGTTGCAGCCCGTGCCGCTCGGCGCCGTATATCTCGCCGACGATGCCGACGTCGCGGTGGCGTTGCGTATGGACGGGTACATCACGGGGGAATCGGCCACCGGTATTCCGGTAGGGGTGTACCGCGCCGGTGGTATGCGGTCCCCGATCTTTCTCGATGCCGACTTCCTCGTGGGACCGGAAGCAGCGCACCTCAACATCTCGGGGGTTTCGGGGCTCGCTACGAAGACGAGTGCGATTGAGTGGCTGTTGCAATCCATCTTCGCGCACTTCCCGGCCCATCGCGGCACGGTGGCGGCGGTCTGCTTCAATGTGAAGGGCCCCGACCTCTGCTTTCTCGATCAACCGGGCACACTGACGCCGGCTGATGTCGAGATGTACGAGCTGCTCGGGGTGCCCCCCACACCGTTCCCCGATGTGCGCTACTACGCGCCGTATACGGCACGCGGCTTTGCGTTGAACACTTTGCGCTCGCATCCCGCGCTGGCGGAGAGCGTCTCGCCCCTCACGTGGGGGCTGGGTGAGGTGCTGCAGTTCGCCGAAGTGCTGCTGAACAAAGACGACCTTGATGCGAAAGCGGACGCCCTGATTGACTTCATCCGGGAACGCGTGGTGGGCAAGGATTTCGAGGAACCCGGCTTCTCACGTACGCACCGGGTGCAGTCGTTCGCGGATCTTGATGCATGGTTCCGCGATGTGCTCCGCAAGCTCGAGGACTCCAACGGCGATACGTGGCGCACACATCATGCAGCAACCGTGCGCAAAGTCCGGAACCGTCTGTCCAATCTGTCCACGCGCTGTGCAGGGCTCGTGACCGACGACGGGGCGGTCTCGGATCTTCCCTTCGGGAGCTTTGTGGACCGCGCGGTGTACGTGATCGATGTCGCCAACGTGGAGGAGGATGCGCAGGACCTCGTCTTTGCGCGGGTGGTGTCGCGGTTACGCGAACAGCTCGAGCGACGGGAACTCGGCGTGGATCACGTCATCGTATTTGTGGATGAGCTGAACAAGTATGCGCCGCATGATGGCCCCGATACCTACGTTCGTAAAATGCTGCTCGACATCGCCGAACGCGGGCGCTACCTCGGTCTGGTGCTCTTCGGCGCGCAGCAATTCCGCTCGCAGGTGCATCGCCGCGTGACGGGAAATGCCGGCACCGCGTTGTATGGACGCATGGATGGTGATGAGTTGGCATCGCCGGGGTATCAGGTGTTGAGCCCGGCTGTCAAAGCGCGATTGGCCACCCTCGATAAGGGACAGCTTATGGTCCGTCATCCTCACTTTACGCAGCCGGTGTTCGTGCGCTTCCCGCGTCCCGCGGTGATGTCGGGCCGTGAGGGGGTGGAACGCTTCCCCCAGGCGCCCGAGCCGTCGCTGGCGCAGGCCGTTACCCGCGAGTTACGCCGGCTCGATCCCACCATCGAGCTTGGCTTTGTGCAGCAGACCATTCTGCTGTACGACGAGCCGGTGGTGCTTGCCGCGCGGAATGCGGTGGTACGCACCCGACCCGACGATGTGAAGCACGCCTTCCAGCGGGAACTGGCACGTCGCGCACGGCCAACCGCCAGCGATGTGGAAGCCGTTACACCGCGCCCGCGGGCCCTCCGGTCGTTCGCCCCCGATGAATACGGCGGATAATGTCCGGGATCACCGGCGGTAGACGGCGGATCGCGCTCCGGTGTGCGGTGCTGAGCGGGTCCGTGATCCTGCTGCTGGCACCCGCCACACCGGCCACCGCGCAAGCGGTGTGGCGGGACGACGCGGTCCCCCTCGTTGTGCGGCCACCCGTTGGTGACACCTTGTGGTTGCAGCTGGAGCAAACCATCGAAAGGCGCGGTGGGCGGGCCGCGTCGTCGTCGGTGCCCTCGGTGGGCGCAGGCACCGGACTCACTGATGGCTACGCCGGGGAACAACCGGCCGTCAGGCCAAGGCTCCCCGGGTATGGTCCCCGACAGGCACTGGCGTCGCGCCATTCCACCCGATTCATCCTGTACGCGCATTCGCTGGTGGAATCGAGCGACCAGGCGGTCACCACGCTGCTGGCCACCACCGATTCGCTGGCCCTGTGGGCTGCTACGGCCACTGAATCCGGTAACCCGGAATGGCTGGCGCTGCCCGCAGGCGGACGGCAGGTGCGCGTGCGGGTCACTCCCGATGGCGCCATGCGCCTCAGCGATCCGCCACGTGGCGCGGCGGCGCGTGGGGCCATGTGGTCTGCAATGCCGGCGCTGCTGCCCGCGAGCCCCGTACGCGTGGGCGACCAGTGGGTACGTGACGTGGTCCTCCCCGCACCACCACTCAGTGGCGACCGGGCTGACGGCGTCATCCGCACGCGGTTCCGCCTCGATTCGATCACCGCGCGCGGGCGCTACGCCTGGATCTCCTTACGCGGTGAGCTGCATCGGGATGGCACCGCGCGTGAGCTGCCCATAGGGGCGCGGCGGCTCACCGCCGGTACCGTCCGTGGCGCGATGGTCCTCGACCGCCGGCGCGCGTGGATCATCGATGCGCGCACCATCATCGACGTCCAGTCCGACGTCACGCCCGCGTCGGCCGAGGCTGCCGGCCTGCAGCTGCTGGACGTTCGTATCGTGCAGCGTATGCGCATGCGGTGAGACACGTGGGGACGGACTCGTCCTTTGAGCCAGCGCGGTGCTTCTGTAGCTTGCAGCATGCGCCTGGTTCATCTCAGTGATCTCCATCTCGGATTCCGCCAGTACCAGCGGCTGACGCCGACCGGAATCAACCAGCGTGAAGCGGACGTCGCCGCGACCGTGTCCCGCGCCATTGCCCAGATTATCGCCTGCGCCCCCGATCT
>CANHTA010000082.1 GCA_947463135.1 Gemmatimonadota bacterium | reverse complement strand
TTCGGACCCGTCACCCGCACCATCGTGCCTTCGATCGCCACCGTCACCCCGGCCGGAACCGGAATAGGGCGCTTTCCAATACGTGACATAGCGTCTCCTTACCAGACGAGGGCGAGCAGCTCGCCCCCGGTGTTCGAGGAACGCGCATCGCGATCGGACATAATGCCCTTCGACGTGCTGAGAATCGCCATGCCGAGTCCGTTGCGGACCCGCGGGATCTCCTGCGCACCGACGTACTTACGGAGACCAGGGGTGGAAACACGCTTGGTCTGACGGATCACGGACTGGCCGCCATGCGCGTACTTGAGGATCACGCGAAGCAACGGCTTCCCGTCCTCGTTCTCCACGGTGCGGAAATCCTGAATGAAGTTGTTCTCCTTCAGAATCCGCGCGATCTCCAGCTTCATCTTTGATAACGGCATATCCACGCGGCGGTGCTTGGAGGCACACGCGTTGCGAATGCGCGTCAGCATATCGGCAATAGGGTCGTTGAGGCTCATGCTCTCTGAGTTCTCCTCGGGTTTCCGCCGGCCGCGCCGGGGACCTGTAGGAAGTGAAGAAAAAAGGACCGGGTGCTGCGGTTACCAGCTCGCCTTGCGGACGCCGGGAATCAGGCCGTTCAGGGCCATGTCACGGAGTGCAATACGACTGAGGCCGAAGTGCCGGAGAAAGGCGCGCGGACGACCGCTCATGCTGCAGCGATTCCGCACACGCGTGGCCGATGAATCACGCGGCAACTTATGCAGCGCGTTCACGGCGGCCAACTTCTCCTCGCCCGTGCTCTTCGGATTCTGAATGATGGCCTTCAGGGCAGCACGCTTGGTGGCATATCGGGCCACCAGTTCCTTGCGCTGCGCGTTGCGGGCCAGCTTACTCGTCTTTGCCATGTGATTGAGTCCGGGTTAGGCCGCAGCCGCAGCAGCCGCCGGCTGCGCCACCTTAGGAATGACCGGCTTGTCGTCGCCGCGAAACGGCATGCCCAGCTGATGCAGCAGCGCCATTGCATGCGCGTCCTTCTCAGCCGTAGTGACAAACGTAATGTCCATGCCGTGGATCTGCTCCACCATGTCGTAGTTGATCTCCGGGAAGATCATCTGCTCCTTGATGCCGATCGTGTAGTTGCCACGGCCGTCGAACGACTTCGTCCCCAAGCCGCGGAAGTCGCGGATACGCGGGCACGCCACCGATACGAACCGGTCCAGGAACTCCCACATCTTCGCGCCACGAAGCGTCACCGACGCGCCAATCTCCTGCCCTTCACGCAACCCGAAGTTCGAGATCGACTTCTTCGCCTTGCGGCGAACCGGCTTTTGGCCCGTGATCAGCGCCAGTTCCTCAACCACCACGTCCAGCAACTTGGGCTGCTTCACCGCCTCACCAACACCGCAGTTCACCACGATCTTGGACAACGACGGAATCTGATGCCCGTTGGTGAAGCCGAACTGCGTCGCCAGCGCGGCGCGCACCACGTTCACGTAGTGCGCCTGCAAACGCGGCGCCGCCACCGGCAGCCCGGCACCGGCGTGATCACGCTTGGTGAAGTCGACCGCCTGGCGCGGCTGTGACGCCTTGCCAGACTTGCCGCCCTTCCCCTTGGCGGCCGCGCCGCCACCCTTTGCACCGGCTCCGCCCTTCGCGGCACCCTTGCCACCTGCCTTCGCGCCGGCCTTGCCGCCGGCCTTTTCCTTGGTCGCCATGTCGTATGCTCCGGTCAGCGCGCGCGGGGGATCACTTCACCGCTTTTCACGCCAACGCGCTCCTTCGTACCGTCGGTGTCGATACGCGTCTTCGTGCGCGTCGGCTTGCCGGTCTTCGAATCGAGCAACATCACGTTCGACGCGTGGAAGGGCGCGGCCATCTCGATGATGCCGCTCGTCTCTTCCGCTGTACGCGCCTTGCGGTGCTTCTTCACGATGTTGATACCTTCCACCTTGATGCGGCCCGTCTTGGGGTACACCTGAAGGACCTTCCCTTCCTTCCCCTTGTCGTCGCCACGCATCACGCGGACGGTGTCACCCTTCGTCACGTGGATGACCTCGCGCGAGGCCTTCAGCGCGTGCCGGCCAGCGCCGAGACGCTGTCCACGATCGGTCTTGTAATACACGTTCTTCCGCATCTCAAAGCACCTCTGGTGCCAGCGACACAATCTTCATATACCGCTTCTCGCGCAGCTCGCGCGCCACCGGTCCGAAGATACGGGTCGCCTTGGGCTCACCGTTGTCGTTGATGATAACCACCGCGTTCTCGTCAAACCGGATGTAGCTCCCGTCCTTCCGACGGGTTTCCTTCACCGTGCGCACCACCACGGCCTTCGCCACATCAGACTTCTTCACCGTGCCGTTGGGCAACGCGTCCTTCACCGCCACGATGACCCGGTCTCCCAAGCCCGCATAGCGACGGCGCGTGCCGCCCAGCACACGGATCACCAGGGCGCGCTTGGCGCCGCTGTTGTCCGCCACCTTTACAACCGATTCCTGCTGAATCATGGATTAGTTCCCCTTACCGCGCGCGTTCGACGATCTCGACCACGCGCCACCGCTTGTCCTTCGACAAGGGCCGGGTCTCCATGATGCGTACCAGATCGCCAAGCTTCGCCGAGTTCTCCTCGTCGTGCGCTTTCAGCTTGCGGGTACGGGTCACCATCTTGCCATACTGCGGGTGGGGCATCCGTCGGTCGATGCGCACCACTACCGTCTTGTCCATCTTATCGCTCACGACAAGGCCCGTACGCAGCTTCCGCGCGGTCCGGTCGGGGGCGCCATTCTGCGTGGCGCTCGCGTTGTTCATCTCAGCCATCGATCGGATTCCGGTTAGCGGCCACGCGTCGCGAGCTGACGCTCACGCTGCACCGTCTTGAGGCGCGCAATGTCCCTGCGGATGCTGCGCAACCGCAGCGGCTCTTCCAACGCTTCGGTGCCGCTCCGGAACTTGAGGCGGAAACGCTCCTCCTCGAGTTCGGCGATACGGGCCACCAGCTCGTTCTCCGCGAGTGCGCGGATCTCTTCACTCTTCATTCGGTCACCGCCTCCTCACGGGCAACAAACTTGGTCTTCACGCCGAGCTTCGCGGCAGCCAGGCCCATCGCCGTCTCGGCGAGTTCCCGCGTAACTCCCTCGATCTCGAACATCACTCGGCCCGGCTTCACCACCGCTACCCACATCTCGGGCGATCCCTTGCCCTTACCCATGCGCGTTTCGGCCGGCTTCTTCGTGATCGGCTTGTCCGGGAAAATCCGGATCCACACCTTGCCACCACGCTTGATGTGACGCGTCATCGCGACACGGCACGCTTCAATCTGACGGCTGGTCACCCACGCCGGCTCCAGCGCCTGCAAACCGAACGTGCCAAACGACACCTCCGATCCACGGTGCGCCAACCCCGTCATGCGACCCTTAAACATCTTGCGGAACTTGACCCGCTTCGGACTCAGCATCGCGTAATTCCTCAGTTGCCGGTCGAGTAGGTCTTCCCGCGCCGATCTTCCACGATCTCACCCTTGAAGATCCACACCTTGACACCAATGGTGCCGTACGTGGTCTTCGCCGTGCTCGTGGCGTAATCGATGTCGGCGCGCAGCGTGTGAAGGGGCACCCGGCCTTCCATGTACCCTTCAGTCCGCGCAATTTCGGCGCCGCCAAGACGCCCGCCAGCCTTCACCTTAATGCCCAGCGCGCCCATCCGCATCGCGCTCTGCACCGCGCGCTTCATCGCGCGACGGAACGAGATACGCTGCGACAGCTGCGCCGCGATGTTATCGGCCACCAGCTGCGCCTCAACTTCCGGACGCTTGATTTCATCAACGTTGATGCCCACTTCCTTGCCCGTGAGCTGACCCAGCTCGTCGCGCAGCTTGTCCACTTCGGCACCCTTCTTTCCGATCACGACGCCCGGACGGCCGGTGTGAATCGTCACCACCACCTTGCCCGGCTTCCGTTCAATCGTCACGTCCGAAATGGCCGCGTTCTCAAGGCGCGCCTTGAGGTACTTCCGCAGCAGCGCGTCTTCCTTCAACAGCGCGGGCATTTCCTTCTTCGCATACCAGGTCGAACGCCAGTTCTTCGTGACACCAAGGCGGAACCCGATCGGATTAGTCTTTTGTCCCATTAGCGCACCGCCTCCGCCACGATGATCTCGATGTGGCTCGTCCGCTTCAGCATTGGTGTCGCCCGACCCATGGCCGCTGGCGTCCAACGCTTCAGCTTCGGACCCTCGTTCACGATAGCCTTCGTGATCACCAGCGCGTCGACATCGAGTGACGTGTTGGAGGCACGGGCCGCCTGCTCTGCGTTCGCGACCGCACTCGCCAGCGTCTTCTCAATCTGCTTGGCGGCACCCTTCTTCGAGAACTTCAGAATCGCCAGCGCGTCGTTCACGCGCTGACCGCGGATCTGGTCAATGACCAACCGCATTTTGTATGGCGACTGACGCGCCGTGCGCTGAATCGCGCGCGCCTCAGTCCCGGTCTTCATCGCCTTGGCCATGGATTACTTGCCTCCCTTGCCACCAGGCTTCTTCGCATCGGTCTTCTGGCCCGCGTGCCCGCGGAACAGGCGCGTAGGCGAGAATTCGCCCAGCTTATGACCAACCATGTTTTCCGTCACGTACACCGGAACGAACTTGTTCCCGTTGTGCACCGCAAAGGTATGGCCGACAAACTCCGGCAAAATCGTGCTCGCGCGCGACCACGTCTTCACCACCTTCTTCTCGTTGCGGCCGTTCATGGCGATCACCTTCGCCTCGAGGCGCTCAGCAACGAACGGACCCTTCTTAATGCTTCTGGACATATAGGTTCTCGATTCGCCTGGCGGTTACTGCGTCGCCCGGCCGCGCTTGCGGCCGCGCACGATGAGACGCGTTGAAGCCTTCTTCTTATTGCGCGTCTTGACGCCCTCGGGCTTGCCCCACGGGCTGACCACGTTCCGGCCGCCGCGCGTACGTCCACCGTGCGGGTGATCCACCGGGTTCATCACTTCTCCACGCACCTTGGGACGCTTTCCAAGCCAGCGGCTCTTCCCCGCCTTCCCGTGCGACTGCAGCTCATGTTCCGAGTTGCCCACTTCGCCAATCGTGGCCGTGCAGTTGCCGTGCACCAAGCGCATTTCCGTACTGCCCATGCGCAGCGTGACGTACTCGCCTTCCTTCGCCACCACCTGGGCGAAGGCACCGGCCGAACGCGCCATCTGGCCGCCCTTGCCGATCTTCAACTCGATGTTGTGGACCTGCGTACCCAGCGGCACTTCCTTGAGCGGCATCGCGTTGCCAACCCGGAAGTCGCTCCCAGGACCCGCCACAATCGTATCGCCCTGCTTCAACCCCTTCGGGTGCAGGATGTAGCGCTTCTCGCCATCGGTGTATTCCACCAACGCAATGCGCGCCGAGCGATTCGGATCGTACTCGATCTCCTTCACCACCGCCGGCATGCCGTGCTTGTTGCGCTTGAAATCGATGATCCGGTACATGCGCTTGTGGCCACCGCCAATGCGGCGCATGGAAATGTGGCCGTGATTATCGCGACCACCCGACTTCTTGAGCGGCTCAACCAGCGACTTCTCGGGCGTCGAGCGCGTAATCTCGGCAAAATCCGACACCGAGCGGAAGCGCGATCCCTTGCTGACCGGCTTGAACTGACGAATACCCATGCGAATCAGCCCTCGAAGATCGCAATCGAGTCGCCGGCACGCAGCGTCACAATTGCCTTCTTGGTATGTGGACGGCGGCCGATGGACTGGCCGACGCGACGCGACTTGCCACGCGCGTTCGACGTCCAGACACCAGTCACCTTCACGCCGAACAACTGCTCGACGGCCGCCTTGATGGCGTACTTGTTGGCGTCGGGCGCCACTTCAAATGTGTACTCGCCGCGATCCTGATAGGCAGCCGAGCTGCGTTCAGTGATGATCGGGCGCATAATCGTGCGGTGAATCGTCGCCATGGCTTAGGCCTCCGCCGAAGTCGAGGTCAATGCCGACGACTCAATGACGACGACATCCGACCACAGAATGTGATACGTGCTCACATCGCTGAACGGCATCACGTGCGCATGCGCAAGATTGCGCGCACTCAGGTACACGTTCGGCTTCACACCGTCCGTGAGGAGCAACACCTTCTTCCCCGCCACGCCAAGCGAGTCGAACAGGCTGAGCATGGCCTTGGTCTTCGGCGCGCGGTAGTCGAGCGCATCCACCAGCAGCACCGCGTTCTCGCGGGCGCGCGCATTCAGCGCGCTCTTCCGCGCCAGCGCACGGACCTGCTTCGGCACGATCTGCGTGTAGCTCCGCGGCTGCGGGCCAAACACCGTACCACCGCCCGGCCAGTTCGGCGCGCGCGTGGATCCCTGACGCGCGCGGCCAGTGCCCTTCTGCTTCCAGGGCTTCTGGTTACCGCCGGTCACTTCACCGCGCGTCTTGGTCTTCGCCGTGCCCTGGCGACGGTTGGCGAGAAACGCCTTCACCGCCTGGTGCATGACCGGCACGTTCACCGTCCCGTCGAACATGCCCTCGGGGAGCTGGCGGGTGCCGCCCTGCTTCCCCTGCGCCGTGAACACAGGCGCCTGAAAGGTCTGAGTTTCCGTGGTCATAATCAGCTCTGCTTCCGCACGAAGACGATGCCGTTCGTCGGCCCCGCCACGCTGCCGCGCAGATAAATAAGGTTGCGCTCAGCATCGATCTTCTCGATGCGAATGCCGATGGCCGTATGACGGACATTCCCGTACTGGCCGGGCATCTTCTTGCCCTTGATCACGCGCGACGGATCGGTACCCGCGCCGATGGAACCGGGCTTGCGGTGCTTCGTGTTGCCGTGCGTGTTCGGTCCACCATGGAAACCGTGGCGCTTCACCACACCCTGGAAGCCACGGCCCTTGGACGTCCCTTCGACCTTGACCTTCTCGCCAGGCGCGAAGATACCGACCGTGATCGTATCGCCCACCGTGTACGTCGGGGCCTCAGGGTTCTTCCCCGGGGCGTCGTCGAGGCGGAAGCTGCGAAGCACGGCCGGCGGCGCATCAAGCCCCGCCTTCTTCGCGTGCCCAACTTCGGCCTGCGTCGCGCGACGTCCGCGCGGCGTGCGCTCACCCTTCTTGTTCTCGCGTGCGACGCGCTGCGCGCCGTATCCGAGCTCCACCGCCGAGAAACCCGCCTGCTCCGTCGTCATCACCTTCACGACGGGGTTGGGCGTGGCCTCCACCACGGTGCAGGGCACTTGCTGCCCCTGCTCGTTGAACAGCTGGGTCATCCCCAGCTTCTTGCCGATTATGCCGATCATGAAAAATCTGCTCCGTACGAGTCGCGGGGGATCATCGATCCGCACCGTTGGACTGAGGAGGACAACGCCCTATGCGATGCCCTCTGTACTCACCCTGCCCCTGCGGTCCTGCGTGGTCCTACTCGACCTTGATTTCCACGTCCACGCCGGCGGGAAGATCGAGCTTCGTGAGCGCGTCCACCGTCCCGGCACGTGAATCCAAAATGTCGATCACGCGCTTGTGCGTCTTGAGTTCAAACTGCTCGCGCGACTTCTTGTCCACGTGCGGCGAGCGCAACACCGTCCAACGCTGCGTCTTCGTGGGCAACGGGATCGGTCCCGATACCTGCGCGCCCGTCTTTTCCGCGGTGCGAACGATATCGGCCGATGCCTGGTCGATCACGGCATGGTCAAAAGCCTTGAGGCGAATACGAATGCGGCCAGCCATCTGAATTCCTGGTAGAGATCCACCGGGCATCGCACGACCGACTCAGACGAATCGGCCGTGCGATACGCGATGTTTCTGATTAGGCGAGGATCTTGGTGACGACGCCGGCGCCAACCGTACGACCACCCTCGCGGATGGCGAAGCGAATCGACTCTTCCATCGCGATCGGGATGATCAGTTCGATCGTCATCTGGATGTTGTCGCCCGGCATCACCATCTCCATCCCTTCGGGAAGCTCGATGGTGCCCGTCACGTCCGTGGTGCGGAAGTAGAACTGCGGACGGTAGCCCTTGAAGAACGGCGTGTGGCGGCCACCCTCTTCCTTCGTGAGGACGTACACCTCGGCCAAGAACTTCGTGTGCGGCTTGATCGAGTTCGGCTTGGCCAACACCATGCCGCGCTCGATTTCCTTCTTGTCGATGCCGCGCAGGAGCAGACCGACGTTGTCACCGGCCTGACCTTCGTCCAGCAGCTTGCGGAACATTTCGACGCCGGTCACGATCGTCTTCCGCTCGCTGTTGTATCCGACCACCTGCACTTCTTCGCCCACCTTCACGATGCCGCGCTCGATACGACCCGTCGCCACCGTGCCACGACCCGTGATCGAGAACACGTCTTCGACCGGGAGCAGGAACGGCTTGTCGACTTCGCGCATCGGCTCCGGAATGTACGAGTCCAGCGCTTCGTACAGCTTCATGAACTCGGCCACCCACTTCGGATCGCCGTTGATCGCGTTGATGGCCGAGCCACGGATCACCGGGGCGTCGTCACCAGGATAGTTGTACTTCGACAGCAACTCGCGCACTTCGAGCTCGACCAGGTCGAGCAACTCGTCGTCTTCCACGAGGTCGCACTTATTCAGGAACACCACGACCGAGGGCACGTTCACCTGGCGGGCCAGGAGGATGTGCTCACGCGTCTGCGGCATCGGACCGTCAACCGCGGACACCACCAGGATCGCGCCGTCCATCTGCGCCGCACCCGTGATCATGTTCTTCACGTAGTCGGCGTGGCCCGGGCAATCGACGTGGGCGTAGTGACGGTTGGCCGTCTCGTATTCAACGTGCGACGTCGCGATCGTCATGATCTTCGTGGAGTCACGACGGCCCTGCGACTCAGACGCCTTGGCGACTTCGTCGTAGGCGATGTACTTCGTGCCGAAGCTTTCCGCCGAGATCTTCGTGAGTGCCGCCGTCGTCGTCGTCTTGCCGTGGTCGACGTGGCCGATCGTTCCCACGTTCACGTGCGGCTTGTTCCGCTCGAACTTTGCCTTGCCCATGGTTCGGTTCTTGTAATTGGGTAGTGAATGAGTGGGTGAGGCTTACGCCTTCACCTTGCTGATGATCTCTTCGGCCTTCGACTTCGGCACTTCCTCGTAAAGCGCAAACTCCATCGAGTAGACCGCTCGCCCCTGCGACATGCTGCGCAGCTTGGTCGAGTAACCGAACATCTCGGAAAGCGGAACACTTGCCGAGATCACCTGCGCCTCGCCGCGCTGCGTCATGCCGCCAATCTTGCCGCGACGCGAGGACAGGTCACCGAGAACGTCGCCCATGTACGCTTCCGGGCACACGACCTCGACCTTCATCACCGGCTCCAGGAGACACGGATTCGCGAGACGCGCCGCTTCCTTGAACGCCATCGAGCCAGCGATTTTGAACGCCATTTCGGACGAGTCAACATCGTGGTACGAGCCGTAAATCAGCTGCACCTTGATGTCCACCACCGGGTAGCCCGCGAGCACACCCGTATCCAACGCTTCTTTGATACCGGCTTCGGTCGGGCCAATGAATTCGCGGGGAATCACACCACCAACGACCTTGTCCTCGAACACAAAACCCTGACCCGGTTCGCTCGGCTCCATGTTGATGACCACATGGCCGTACTGTCCCTTACCGCCGGACTGCCGAATGAACTTCCCTTCGATTTTCTCGACGCGCTTCTTGATCGTTTCGCGGTACGCCACCTGCGGGCGACCGACGTTCGCATCGACCTTGAACTCACGCTGCATGCGGTCGACGATGATCTCGAGGTGCAACTCGCCCATGCCGGCGATGATCGTCTGACCCGTTTCTGGGTCGGAGCGCACGCGGAACGTGGGGTCTTCTTCGGCGAGCTTCTGCAAGGCGATCGCCAGCTTATCCTGGTCCGCCTTGGTTTTCGGCTCAATCGCCACGTCGATCACAGGCGCCGGGAACTTCATGGCTTCCAGAATGATCGGTGACTCTTCCGTGCACATCGTGTCGCCCGTGCGCGTGTCCTTGAGCCCGATGGCGGCGGCGATGTCGCCACAACGCACTTCCGGGATCTCTTCACGCTTGTTGGCGTGCATCTGCAGCAGACGCCCGACGCGCTCACGCTTGTCCTTCGTGCTGTTGTACACGTACGAACCCGACGTCAGCACGCCAGAATAGCAACGGAAGAAGGTCAGCTTCCCGACAAACGGGTCCGTAGCAATCTTGAAGGCGAGGCCGGCAAACGGCGCATCATCCGTGACCGGGCACTCCACAAACGTCTCGTCATGGTGCGGCAGATGCCCCTTGATGGCGGGCACGTCCAACGGCGCGGGCAGGAAGTCGATGACGGCGTCCAACAGCGCCTGCACACCCTTGTTCTTGAACGAGGCGCCGCACAGGATCGGGATAAACTTCCCCGAGCAGGTCGCCGTGCGGATGGCGCTCCGGATCTCGGCCACCGAGAGCTCCTCACCCGCCAGATACTTCTCCATCAACGCCTCGTCGTATTCAACGACGGTGTCGATGAGCTTGTGGCGCGCCTCTTCCACGGCATCGTGGAATTCGGCCGGGATGTCGGTGACCGTAAACGTCTTGCCGAGCGTCTGCTCGTCGAAGATGTACTGCTTGCGCTCGATGACGTCGAGGTGCCCCGTGAACAGCTCACCGGAGCCTACCGGCAGCTGGAGCGGCTGTGCGCTCTTGGAGAGGCGATCGTGAATCATCGCGACGCACCGCTCGAAATTCGCGCCCACGCGATCCATCTTGTTCGCGAAAATCATGCGCGGCACGGCATAACCGTCGGCCTGACGCCACACGGTTTCCGTCTGCGGCTCTACACCGGCCACCGAATCCAGGAGCGTGACCGCACCGTCGAGTACGCGCAGCGAGCGCTGCACCTCAACCGTGAAGTCCACGTGACCCGGGGTGTCGATGATGTTGATGCGATACTCCGGGCCTTCGCCCTTGGTATCGCTCTGCCCATGGCGCTGCCAGAAGCAGGTCGTCGCGGCCGACGTAATCGTGATGCCGCGCTCCTGTTCCTGCTCCATCCAGTCCATGGTCGCGGCGCCATCATGGACCTCACCAATCTTGTGCGACTTCCCCGTGTAGTAGAGGATGCGCTCAGTGGTCGTGGTCTTACCGGCATCGATGTGGGCCATGATGCCGATATTGCGATAATGCTCGAGCGGGGTCGTACGCGGCATAGTTCTCGGCGGCGACTCGCTTGCGCGGCGCCAATCTTTGACGAAAAGTGGACCAACAAAAAATCGGCTGGACCTGTCACCTCGCCTTTGCGCGAGACCGGTATCCATCCGCTGCCGCCGGGTGCGCTCGCCGCTGGTGCACGAGTGGGGACCCAAGCGCGCCAGACACAGAGAACTGCGGACTCCGTGACCGACGTTAAATTGGCTGCGTTGCTTGTCGGGAGCCTCACATCGTCGCAGACGGTGAGGCCGGTACAGCGTGCGATTGGTGGATCACGCGACGTAGTGTGCGTGGAACCAACCGCCCCCACCCCTTCGGGTGGCCCATAGGGCTCTCGGCCGCAGATCGCCGAGATCGTGGTGCAGATACTGCTTCCAACGCTCACACCCCCAAGGGGGCGCGTGTAGCGCCAGATGATCAACATCGCTGAATCCAGCAACCTTGTCAACCCTTGAACCCACGGCTCACGGCCCAAAGCCCACGGCCCCAAAGCCCAAAGCCCCCCCAACCGCATCCACCGGAACAGCCCCCGCAGCCCCCCGGGGGCCACCAGCATGTGACCCTCTCGCCCCGCGGCGTGACCTCGCTGCGGAGCACTCGTCCTTCCCGCAGACCGGATCGGGCGCCTCGCTGGGGCCCGTCTATCGCCTCACGACTCCTGCTTTCCCGCCCCTCATGTCCCAGCCTGCTGCTGCGCATCGCGTCTGTCTCGTCATCGGCACCCGCCCGGAAGCCATCAAGATGGCGCCGGTGTATGCGGCGCTTCGCGCCGTGCCGCACCTCGAGCCGGTGGTGGTCGCCACCACGCAGCACCGGGAAATGCTCCAGCAGGCCCTCGACGTCTTCGGCATCGTACCGGACATCGACCTCGGACTGATGCAGAACGGGCAAGACCTGAGTGTGTTCACCGCACGCGCCCTGACGGCGCTCACCGAGACCTTTCTGTCGCTCAAGCCCGACTTCGTGCTGGTTCAGGGCGACACCTCCACGGTGACGGCGGCCGCGCTCGCGGCGTTTTATCAGGGCATTCCCATGGGCCATATCGAGGCGGGGCTCCGCTCCTTTGACCTCTCCAGCCCCTTCCCGGAAGAAGTCAACCGACGGATTGCCACCTGCACGGCCACGCTGCATTTCGCCCCGACCGAAGAGGCGCGCGGAAATCTGGTAGCGGAAGGGATTCCCGAAGGCGACATCTATGTGACCGGGAATACCGTCGTGGACGCGATCCAGATGGTCCCGCCGCGCGACTTCTTCGCGACCCCCGCCCTGAATGCCATCCCCTGGGGCAAGCGCCGCATCCTCCTCACCACCGTCCATCGGCGCGAGTCGCTCGGCGACGCATTGGAGTCCATTTGTGATGCGCTGGAATCCATTGTGGCACGGTACGACGATGTCGACATCGTCTTCCCCGTCCACTTGAACCCACGGGTTCGCGACGTGGTGCAGCGGCGACTCGCCGGCCACAAGCGGATCCATCTGCTCGATCCCATCCCGTATCCTGATCTGCTTGAGGTGATCCGTCGCGCGTACCTCGTGCTGTCGGATTCCGGCGGCATTCAGGAAGAGGTCCCCTCGTTCGGCAAGCCGATCCTCATTCTTCGTGACTGCACCGAGCGACCTGAAGTGGTGCATGCCGGTTTTGGCGAGCTCGTCGGTACGGACAGCGCAACCATTGTTGCACGCACCGCTGCCTTGCTGTCGGATCCTTGTCTCTACCATATTCGTTCGTCTGGGTCGAACCCTTTTGGGGACGGCCGTGCGTCAATTCAAATTGCGGCCGTCATCGACCACTTCTTGCGGAACCCGGGCCGCATACACGGCCCGCGGCGCCACAAAATGCTACAAGTTGCTGACACGCTTGCGCGCTTAGCCCGCGCGTCCTAACGGCGAACGACGCGTCCGCACGTTTCCAATTTTCCGAGGCGACTCG
>CANHTA010000081.1 GCA_947463135.1 Gemmatimonadota bacterium | reverse complement strand
GGCTGAGGAGTCCGCGGACAATGCACCGGTGGCGGAGGCGGATCTGCAGTTTTCAGCTCCGCCAGTTGCGTTTCCGCCGTTTTCAGCGCCGCCGTTTTCGGCTCCGCCAGCGGCAGCTCCGCCCGTAACCGCAGCGCCGGTGTCGCCTCCCCCCACAACCCCTCGGCCCTACGAGCCGCCCCCACTGCGCCCCATGCCGCCGCCAAGCATACCTGGCGGCACCGGTGAGGGGCTGCGACCGCCACAGCCCTACCCACAGCGCCACGACGATCCCGATAACGACTTTCTGGTGCCAACCCCACGCCCACCGCGTCGGCCGCGACCCACGGCGTCCAAGCCCGCGAAGAAGAGCGTTGGGCCTGGCGTACTGGTAGGCACCGCCGTGGCCACGCTCGCAGGGCTCGGTGCAGCGATTTGGTACTTCCTGTACAGCTAGTCGCCCCCACACCGCACCGCGGGCTTCAGCAACCGTGACAGCGCACGCACCCCACGCAACGTCCCTTCGCGGCCACCGTGTCCTGCTCGTTGGCCCGGGGTGGCTCGGGCAGGCCGTGGCCGAGCATTTGGTTTCACTCGGCAGCACGGTTGGCGTGCTGCAACGTTCAGCGCGTCTATCGGGCGCGCAGGTCGCGGCCATTGCAGGCGACATCACGCACGCGGCCGCGGGGGCGGCATCGCGCGACGCGTTGTGCGCCGCCGTTGCCCACGCGCTCCCTTTGCCGATTGATCATCTGGCGGTGTGCGTTGCCCCGTCGCGTGCGCGCGGTGATGACTACAGCCTGTATCCACGCGCTGCCGCCGGAGTGGCGGCGCTCGCGAGGGCGCTCGGTATCCGGTCGGTGTTGTATGTGTCAAGCACCGGGGTGTACGACCGGCACGACGGCAGCGAGGTCACCGAGCAGAGCCCGATCACCCCGCACGACGCGCGGGTGCAGGCGTTGCACGATGCCGAACAGCTGCTGCTCCAACTGGCCGACGATCAGGACACCACGGTGCACATCGTCCGTGCGGCGGGGCTGTACGGCCCCCAGCGTGATCCGGCCGCACGCTTCGCCGACCCCGCCTTCGCGGCCGCCAACGTGTGGTGCAACTTCTCGTGGCGCGACGACGTGATCTCGGCCATCGCCCATCTGCTGCAACACGACCGCGCACCCGGCGTCCGCGTCTTCAACTGCGCCGACGGCACCCCGCTGCGCTCGTCGGACATCGCGACCACACTCACCGGTCGCACCACGCCCACGCCCGAGGATCGCGCCCCCATCGACCGGTCCGCCCCGGTCCGCAGTGGCCGCAGCAACCAACGCATCAACGTCGACGCCTTGCTGGCCACCGGATGGCGTCCCGCCGCGCCCACGGTGTACGACGGGCTTCGGCTACTCGGCCATTCGGTGCCGCTCGCCGCGGTAGCATCGTGAGCACCATGGGCGCGCAGCCCTATGGGCCCGAAACGGCCGCCGTGCGCCGATTTCTCGTGCGCCTCGCCGGACTCGGTGCCACCGATCGCGCGACTGTTGTAGCGCGCTACGAGGCCATCGCCGCGACCCGTGCTTACGAGGCCGCGGATGCGCGCTTGGGGGAAGTGATCACCCGAAGTGGCCGCGACGAGGCCCGTGATGCCCTCAGCGGCCCGCTCCTGCAGTTGGTGAAGCGACCGACGCCGGATGTGTCACCGGCCGCCGATGCCGAGGCCGACATCGCACTCGAACCCATCGCCGAGCCAGCGTTGGCGGCGCTGCTGGCGCTGATGGTGCGCGACCTGCTGGACGACGCGACCGTGCAGCTGCTGACCGACGCCTTCGCCGACACGATCCCTGCGGGCTGAACGACCCGCAGAGATCGCCGCGTTACGAAACGGTGTCCGCCCGCGGCTCAGCGGCCAGGGTGAAGCGCGGAATGATGGCCTCAAACGACGAGCCGTCGTCGCGCACGAAGCGGTACGAGCCTTCCATCCACCCCTGCGGCGATTGAAGCACACAGAAGCTCCGATACTCGTGCACCTGCCCGGGGAGCAGATGTGGCTGTTCTCCCACCACGCCCTCCCCTTCCACGACGCTGTCCGGCTGGACGGATTCATCGTGAATGAGCCACCGGCGGGTGCGGAGCTGCGAGGCCTGCTCGCCCACATTTTCAATGCGGATGTGATAGCCGAACACGAACTGCCCGAGCACCGGATTGGAACGGTCGCGCAGATACGACGGCCGCACCGTGATGCGGATACCCGACGTGATGTGGTAGTAAAACGGGACAGAATCACGGCGCATGCAAACGGCCTCGAGCAGGGATCGACGGTGCTTCGATAGCGCCACGTCGCGCCGGAAAAGTAACGAGCACGGGTGCGCTTTCGGTACCCACCCGATTGAGGGCCACCACCGACACCGCGCTGGGATTGAGCCCCGGCGGGATCGTCCACGACGTGGTGCCCCCTGACACCACCGTGGTGATCCACGCGCTGTCGGTGCGCAATTGAATGGCATACTGCCACGGTACGGACTTCCCCTTGGCGAGAAATTGTAACGCCGTACCGGACGAGGTTTCCGCAAGACGCGCCGTGGGGAGCGGCGGCGGCGGCGCCTTGAGCCATGGGGTGGCCGGTACCAAGGCCGTCGAGGCGTAGGGTCCCACTAACAGGCTGTCATTCATGCCGGCCTGATTGGCGAGGAACGATCGCATACTGAAGTGCACGTTGCCACCGGCCCCGGCTTGCAAGCGCGTCACGCGAATCTGCTCCACCAACTCCGCTACGGAAAACGCACCGGCACCCACGCCACCCGCTCGCGAGGTGAAGTTGCCGGGCCACAGATGGCGCCCCATGACGTTCTCTCCCACCCACCAATCCAGCAACACCGGATAGGCCTGCTCAACTTTGGTGGTGGGCCAATACAACTGCGGCGTGAAGTAGTCCACCCAGCCCTCACGCAACCACTTTCGCGCGTCCGCGTACAGCTTTTCATAGGCATCAAAGCCACGCACCTGCGCGGGATACCCGGGGCGCCAGATGCCAAAGGGGCTGATGCCGAAACGCACCCACGGCTTCACCTTGTGGATGCCCGCATCAAGCTCCTGCACCAGCAGATCCACATTATTG
Organism: Gemmatimonadota bacterium; assembly: GCA_947463135.1. Lineage (GTDB taxonomy): Bacteria > Gemmatimonadota > Gemmatimonadetes > Gemmatimonadales > Gemmatimonadaceae > Gemmatimonas. Next base: position 10,001 of record CANHTA010000081.1, on the reverse strand, counting down.
CGTCGCCACGCGGCCCGTTCCAGCGTGCCCCCCTTCTGCACGTACCTCTTCCAACTCCGATCGTCAGGAAACGGAATCACGCGCCCCCGTCGATCGTTCTCGGGATACGGATAGAAATAGTCGTCGATATGCACGCCATCCACGTCGTACCGTTTCACCACATCGAGCACCACGCGCAGCGTGCGGGCGCGCACCGCCGGCTCACCGGGATCCATCCACAAGTACCCGGCGTACGGCTTCACCAGTGACGGATTGGTTTTGGCGATGTGGGTGCGCGACAACGGTGACTTGGTCCCGGTGTAACGTGCCCGATAGGGATTGAACCACGCATGGAGCTCAAGATGGCGCGCGTGGGCTTCCTGAATGGCAAACGCCAGCGGATCCCACCGCGGCACCGGCGCGCGCCCCTGAACACCCGTGAGATACTCCGACCACGGCTCAATTTTGGACGCGTACAGCGCATCGGCCGCAGGCCGAACCTGGAACAGCACCGCGTTGAGCTTGAGCGCCGCCGCACGATCGAGGAGCGCAATGAGTTCCGCTTGCTGCTGCGCCGTGGTGAGCGAGCGCTTGGATGGCCAATCGATGTTTCCCACCGATGCCACCCATACGCCACGAAACTCGCGCGGCAGCGGCGGCGCCTCGGCGCTCACCACAACACGACCGCGTGATGCAGCAGACCGTGACGCGGCAGTTCGTGACGTGGCCGTCCGCGACGCGGGAATACCTGAGGTTGTCCGCGCGGCACCGGCGGGCGACATGGATACGGCAGGCCGCGCCATTGATGCGGATTGCCGACAGGCCACCATGGTGGAAAGCACCCAGGCTGCCATCACCACGCCCTGCCGGCGGCGCGGCATTACACGAGCTCCCGCACCATGGCGGAAAGCACGGCGCCGGCACGCTGCGCCGCCTGCGCAATGCGCGCCTCCGATTGAATAAACGAGACGCGAAAGAACCCTTCTCCCCCCGCGCCAAAACCGGAACCCGGCAGCACGATGACCCCGGCTTCCTCCCGCAGACGATCGGCAAAGGCCGCGCTGGCGATTCCCTCAGGGAGTGGCATCCAGAGATACATCGTAGCCGACGGGGCGTCAGCCGCGAAACCATGCTCGCGAAAGGCCGCAACCGCCGCGTCACGACGCGCCTGAAACACCGCCACGTTCTGCGGGACAAACGAGGCCCAGCTTTCGATGGCTGCCACGCCGGCTGCCTGAATGCCCATGTACTGTCCGGTATCGGTAAACGCCTTCACCTTGGCCAGCGCCGTGGCAATCTCCGGCTTTGCCACCGCCCACCCACAGCGCCACCCGGTCATGTTGTACGTCTTGGACAGCGAGTGAAACTCGATGGCCACGTCGCGCGCGCCGTCAATTTCGAAGATGCTTGGCGGGACGTACCCGTCAAAACCCATCTCCGAGTACGCATTATCGTACACCAGCAGGATATCACGTTCCCTGCACACCGACACCACGCGCTCGAGGTAGTCGCGGGGGGCGATCGCCGCGGTGGGATTATTGGGATAGTTGAGGTACAGGATGCGCGCCTTCGCCATCACGTCGGCCGGGATCTCGTCCACATCAACCAGAAAATTCGTGCGCGGTCGCAGCGCATACACATACGGCGTGGCGTCGCTTAAGAGCGTGCCACCAAGGTATGCCTGATAGGCTGGGTCCGGGATGATGGCCACGTCACCTGGGCCGGCAAAGGCAAAGGCGATGTGGGCGAGCCCCTCTTTGCTGCCCAGCAACGGCACAATCTCCGTCATGGGATCAACACGCTGACCAAACCGCGTGTGCATCCACGCCGCCACCGCTTCACGGTAGCGCACCAGCCCGAGTCCGAAGCCGTAGCGTTGCATCGCCGGCACCTCCGCCGCCTGCTGCAACGCCAACACCGCGGCCGGCGGCGGCGCGAGATCGGCATCACCCGCGCCAAGATCGATGACATCCACCCCGGCGTCGATCAGCGCCTTCTTGCGCGCTGGAATGTGCGCCAGCGGGTAAGCAGGGAACGACGTGAACCGGTGTGCAAGGCGCGGCATGGCAGTGAGGCGGAGAGGCGGAGGGGATTACGACGTGGGCGGGTTGAATTGCGCGTGTTGCGCGTCGATCCAGCTCTTGTGATACGACGGATCTTCAATGGCCATGGCCCGCTTGGCCACCTTGAGCGGCTTGAAGCTGTCCATCATCACGGCGAGTTCATTGGTGTACTTCGCACCGATCGACGCTTCCGTGCGCCCCGGATGCGGACCGTGCGGCAGCCCGTCGGGGTGATGCGTGATCGACCCGTATTCAATGCCTTTGCGGCTCATGAATTCGCTGGAGGCGTAGAACAACACCTCGTCGGAATCCACGTTGCTGTGGTTATAGGGCGCCGGGATGGCCTGCGGATCGAAGTCGTACGGCCGCGGGCAGAAGGAGCAGATCACGAAGCCGTCGCCCTGAAACGTCTGGTGCACCGGGGGCGGCTGATGAATGCGCCCCACGATGGGCTCGAAGTCGTGAATGCTGAAGATCCACGGATAGAAGTAGCCGTCCCACCCTACCACGTCGAACGGATGGTGATCGAGGACGAGTTCGTTGAAGGCATCGTACTGCTTCACGATGATCGGGAACTCCCCCTTCTCATCGCACGGCGCCACATGCTCGGGGCGCCGGATGTCGCGCTCGGAGAATGGCGCCCCCTCGAGCATCTGCCCGAAGTTATTGCGGTAGCGTGACGGCACCCGCACGTGGCCGCGGCTTTCCATCACCAGCAGCTTCGTGGGCCCCTGCGACAGATCGAGGCGCCAGCGGTGTGTGATGTTGCGGTGGATTACCACGTAGTCGCCCGACTTGTACGGCAGTTCGCCGAACACCGACTCAAGCACGCCGGTGCCTTCCACCACGTACACCACTTCATCCGCCTGCGAATTGCGGTAGAAGTGCGCATCGAGCTGGTCGGGTTCCACGTACTGCATCACAATGTCACTGTTAAACAGCAGCGGCATGCGGTCGAGCGTGGCCGAACCGCCCGTGGGGCCACGCGCGGTGAGAAAATGCCGGTGCCGCAACGAGGTGTCCGTATCGGCCTCCAGCACGATGTCGCGCAGCTTGCGCGCCGAGAGGACCGTGGTGGGCGGATGCGTGTGGTAGAGCAGCGACGAGGTGCCGACGAAGCCCTCGTGCCCCATCAACTCCTCGGCATACAACCCGCCATCGGGACGACGGAACACGATGTGCCGCTTGCGGGGCACCGATCCCAGCTGGTGATAGAAGGGCATGGTATCCTCAGAGGTTGCCGCGGAGTTCCTGTTCGCGCTCAATCGCCTCGAAGAGCGCCTTGAAGTTGCCCTTCCCGAAACTCTTGGCGCCCTTCCGCTGGATGATCTCGTAGAACAGCGTGGGACGGTCTTCCACCGGCTTCGTGAAGATCTGCAGCAGGTAGCCGTCGGGATCGCGGTCCACCAAAATGCCCAGCGCCGCGAGCGCATCGATGTCCTCATCGATGTGTCCGATCCGCTCCTGCAGCTCGGCGTAGTACGACGTGGGCACCGACAGGAATTCCACGCCGCGGTCGCGCAGCGCGGTGACGGTGGCGAGGATGTTGTCCGTGGCCAGCGCGAGGTGCTGCGCGCCGGGGCCGCCGTAGAAATCCAGATACTCCTCAATCTGCGACTTCTTCTTGCCCGAGGCCGGCTCGTTAATGGGGAACTTGATCTTGTCGTCGCCGTTCGCCATCACCTTGGACATGAGCGACGAGTACTCGGTGCTGATATCGTCGTCGTCGAAGGTGATGAGATTGCGGAAGCCCATCACGTCGCCGTAGTAGGCCACCCAGCGGTTCATCTGCCCCAGCTCTACGTTGCCCACGCAGTGATCCACGTACTTGAGCCCCACGTCATCGGGCTGATAGCGCGGCGTCACGGCGCGGAAGCCGGGGAGGAACAGGCCGCGGTAGTTGCGGCGCTCCACCAGCGAATGGATCGTGTCGCCATAGGTGCCGATGGCGGCAATCACCACCTCGCCGTGTTCGTCGCTGAACACCTGGGGCTCCTGCACCGAGATCGCCCCGCGGGCGATGGCCGTTTCGTAGGCCGCGCGCGCGTCGTTTACCCAGAGCGCGTAGTCGCGCACGCCGTCGCCGTGCCGGTGCACATGCGCCGCGATAGGCGAGTCGGGGTACAGCGCGGTGGTGAGTACGAGACGGATCTTCCCTTGCTGCATGAGATAGCTGGCGCGGTCACGCACCCCGGTTTCGGGGCCGCGGTAACCCACCAGCTGATACCCGAAGGCGGCGCGGTAGTAGTGACTGGCCTGCTTGGCATTGCCGACGTAGAACTCGATGTAGTCGGTGCCGTTGATCGGGAACGCGTCGTGCTCGATCCCCTGCTCGGGGAGGGTCATGGTCGCCATGGGGCGCACCTCGTGCTAATGATGGATGGGTCGCCACCCGCGGGAATCGCGGCGGCGGAGGCAGCCATCACCAGCTCAGATATGCGAACGGGGCAGCGCGCCGATCCAGGCGCGTTGCCGTTCATCCTCAGCGAGCGGGGTAAAGCACATACTGAAAGATAACCTCCCCGGCCGCCCGGGGGGCTAGAACCGGAGCTCCGGAAGGTCGCGAAAGAGCGCCAGCGCCGCAGGGTTGGCCAGCGCATCGGCGTTTTTCACGGCGCGGCCGTGCACCACGTCACGCACCGCCAGCTCGGTGATCTTGCCGCTGATGGTGCGCGGAATGTCGGCCACTTCCACAATCACCTTGGGCACGTGATGGGGGCTGGCGTGCTCGCGGATGCGCTGCCGGATGGCGCGCTGCAGCGCGTCGGTTAACGGCTCCCCCTCACGCAGGCGCACGAACAGCACCACGCGCGTATCGCTCCCGTCGCGCCCCAGCTGCTGCTCAATCACCAGCGACTCCAGCACCGCCGGAATCTGCTCCACCTGCCGGTAGATCTCGGCCGTGCCGATCCGCACGCCACCGGGGTTGAGCGTGGCGTCGCTGCGCCCATGAATCACGAGGCCGTCGTGCGCCGTGATTTCCGCCCAATCGCCGTGCCGCCACACACCGGGGAAGTAGTCAAAGTACGCGGCACGGTACAGCGCGCCGTCGGGGTCGTTCCAGAAGGCCACGGGCATGCTGGGAAAGGGCGCCGTGCACACTAGTTCGCCGGGGATGCCCCGCACCGGGGTGCCTTCGTCGCCGAACACCTGCACCGCCATCCCCAACCCGCGCATCTGCAGTTCCCCGCGGTACACGGGCGCGGTGGGATCGCCCAGCGCAAAGCAGCTGATGATGTCGGTACCGCCACTGATGCTGGCCAGACGCAGATCACTCTTGATACCGGCATACACGAAGTCGTAGCTGTGCGCCGCCAGCGGGCTGCCGGTGGAGAGCATGGCCCGCAACGCCGACAGGTCGAAGGTGACGCCCGGCTGCACACCCTCCTTTTCGAGCACGGCCAGATACTTGGCACTGGTGCCGAACACCGACACCCGCTCAGCCTCCGCCATGCGCCACAAGATGCCGGCATCGGGGGCCAGCGGCGCGCCGTCGTACAACACGATGGTGCTCCCCACGGCCAGCCCCGACACAAGCCAATTCCACATCATCCATCCGCAGGTGGTGAAGTAGAAGAGCACGTCGTCGTGGCCCAAGTCGGTGTGCAACGCCAACTCTTTCCAGTGCTGCAGCAGCGTGCCACCGGCGCCGTGTACCATGCACTTGGGGAGGCCGGTCGTCCCCGACGAGTACATGATGTACAGCGGATGGTCGAAGGGCAGCCGCGTGAACACCGGCTCGCGGTGCGCCGCATAGGTGGCAAGCACATCGGTGAAACGATGCACCGCCGGCAAACCGCTGAGATCGGGGGTGTCGCTCACGTACGGCACCACCCACACCGCCGCGAGCGACGGCAGCGCGGTGGTGATCTCGCGCAGGCGTGCCAGGCAGTCGATCTGCTTCCCAGCGTACCAGTAGCCGTCGGCGGCAATCAGCACCTTGGGGGCGATCTGCCCGAAGCGATCGAGCACCCCCTTGGTGCCGAAGTCGGGGGAACAGGACGACCACACGGCCCCGAGCGAAGCGGTGGCCAACATGGCGATCACGGCCTCGGGCAGATTCGGCAGATACCCCACCACCCGATCGCCTACCCCAACGCCCACGGCCGCCAGTGCCGCAGCCGTGGCCGCCACCTGCGTTGCCAGCTCGGCGAAGGTGAGACGTTGCCGCGCGCCCTGCTCATTCCACGAAACGATCGCCGTGCCGTCGTCGCGCCGACGGAGCAGATGTTCGGCAAAGTTCAGCCGGGTTTCGGTAAACCAGCGCGGACCATGGGTGGCATCGGGTGGTGCCATGCGCGTGCCGCCCACCAGAACGTCGCGCCACGGTGCCTCCGGTGACCCCGGCCCGTTCGCCATGATGTCCGCCGCTCGCCAGATCTCGGCCCAAAACGTGGCCGGGTGTTGCACCGACCAGCGCTGCAGCGCGTGGGCATCACCAACGGAGGCGTCCACCACACCACGCGCCTGCAAATCCAGCCGGAACTGCGTAAGTCTGGCCCGCGCAATGGCCCTCTCGGACGGCACCCAGATCGGTGCCACCTCACTGTGCGCCACGTCACCCGGTGGGCTCCCGGTCATTTCACCACGTCACGTGCGAGTTGCACGGTGTGACAGGTGGGGCCATGCGATTCGCAGTACCAGCCGTGCCGGTCATGGAAGACCAAATGAGGTGCGTCATTGGAGCGCAGCCGCACGCGCACCAGATGCTCCACGCCGGTGTGCGCCCCCACACTCACCCGTGGATCAAGCACATCGATAACCGGGCGCACCGGAAAGAGATCGAGCTGCGCCGGCGCCGTGGCCGCCTTGGCCTCGGAGGAGGCGCGCGCACGCTTGGCCGGCCGGGGAGCGGGTGCGCGATCAGGGCGCGTCATCGGGCAAAGCGAGGCAGCAGGAGCATGGATAATGCTCGCTAGCTCGCACGCTATACGCCAGCGGTTGCGCACAGCCATATGTTGCGTGGTATGGCTTCCAACGATTTGCCTGCGGGTGTGCCCCCGGTTGGTGTCACCCTGCCGCCGCGAGGCGGGCGCCGCCGGTGGGTACGGCTTTTGGTGGCGCTCACCAGTAGTACCGCCCTGTTGGGTACGGCGGCGCTGGTCGCGGCAGCGGCTATCGTGCCACCCATCGGGGCGCGCCGTGCGGCCCGCGTGGCCGCCGAGCAGGAGGTCATGGCGCAGTTGGCGCCCAATGAACGCATACTGGCGCGCACCTTTGCCTCGCAGCGGCGCTGGACCGACATGGGGCGTGAGTCGTTCGGCGTGGTGGTAGCCACCAGCGAACAGCTGCTTTTTGTGGGCGCCCCACCAACACCGATGCTCCGTCCCCGCGAGGACGGGCCCGCCGAGCTGCTGGTGGAACGCTATCCCTACGCCGCCGTCTTCACCGTTGAGCCCCGGACACGGCTTGGGGGATACCAGCGGAGCCTCGTGCTGCGCACGCCCACCACCACGGTGCACTTTTTCGTGGAGGGCAGAGACTGGGCCTCTGCCCTCCGCGTGTTGGAGGTGAGCGGCGCCGCCCGCTGATTACTGACCCAGCACGATCGCAAAGACCAACGGCGCCACAATGCTCGCGTCGCTCTCAATGATGTACTTGGGTGTCTCGATGCCGAGCTTGCCCCACGTAATCTTCTCGTTCGGCACGGCACCGGAGTATGAGCCGTACGACGTGGTGGAATCACTGATCTGACAGAAGTAGCCCCACAGCGGAACCTCGGTGCGCTGCAAGTCCTGATGCAGCATGGGCACCACACAGATCGGGAAGTCGCCGGCAATGCCGCCGCCAATCTGAAAGAAACCCAACGAGGCGGTCTTCGTGACCTCGGTGTAGTGATCGGCGAGGTACATCATGTACTGAATGCCGCCCTTCACCGTATGCACGTTTTTGATGTTGCCATCAATCACGTGCGACGCAAAGATGTTGCCCGTGGTGGAGTCTTCCCAGCCGGGCACAATGATCGGCAGGTTTTTCTGGGCAGCGGCCAACATCCACGAATTCTTCGGGTCAATCTGATAGAACTGTTCGAGCTTGCCGCTGAGGAGAATCCGATACATGAACTCATGCGGGAAGTAGCTCTCGCCCGCCTGATCGGCGGCCATCCACTCGTCAAGAATGGCTTTCTCAATCCGCCGGATGGCTTCCGCTTCGGGAATGCAGGTATCGGTGACGCGATTGAAATGCTGCTCCAGCAGCTTCTGCTCATCCTGCGGTGTGAGATCGCGATAATTCGGCACGCGCGCGTAGTGATCATGCGCGACCAGATTGTAAATGTCCTCCTCGAGATTCGCCCCGGTGCAGGTAATCGCGTGCACCTTGTCCTGCCGGATCATCTCCGCCAATGACAGCCCCAGTTCCGCGGTGCTCATCGCTCCCGCGAGGGTGACCATCATTTTGTTGCCCGCGTCGAGGTGGCGGACGTAGCCATCAGCGGCATCAATGAGCGCGGCCGCGTTGAAATGACGGTAGTGATGCCGGAGAAAGGCCGAAACGGGCGCGGACGTGGACTGGGCCATGAGATGTACGACTCTGTTCGAAATGGGACGGCTACGACGGCGCGCGACGGGGTGGGCGCGGCCAGCGGAACGTTATCCAGCACCCGTGGAGAACGCAGCCGTGAATCTAATCGCCCCAGCGACTGTCGCGATCATCCTCACCCTGGCGCTCGAGCTCGCGGAGCCGTTCGGCCACCGGTTCATGCGGGCGCGTCGAGCCCCCCTGCAAAATCCCAAGCCAGACAGCCCCGAGCCCGAAGGCCGCCGCAATCACACCGGCGCCCGACATCGCCGCGCCCGCCGCCATGCTGGCACAGAGCAGCGCGACGAACCGTCGACCCGTCCCATCATCCGACGCCAATCCAGGCCCAAAGACGCCACCGCGCGCCGAGCCCCATCCATGATCTGGTGTGGCCCCCCGGTGCTTCATTGGTCCCGAACCGGCTTGCGTGCGCCCCCATTCGTCGGGACGCTCAATCCACCCGCTCATGGCCTGCACGAAGTGCTCTTCCGGGCCACGGTCCTCAAGCAGCGCCAGTCCAAGACGCACGGGGATCAACGGACCCTTTGCAGGCTCGCTCTGCACGGAGAGCTCCGGCTCGCGCACGCTGTCCTGAACGTCGGCACGCGGCGCGCGCTCCTCCGGAACGGGGCGCTCGGCCGTCTTCGGCATACAGGCCTCCAGCATACGGCGCTGCGCGTCGGGGATGCTTGAGCCATGCCGGGTGAGCACGCGCGTGGCGTCCTCGCGCCGATTGGCTTGCATGTGCGGGAGCCACTTCGACACGAGCCGCTGCAACGAGGTGCTCCCGGGCCCGGGGGCAACGGGGCGCCCGCTGGTGGCGAGCGTGGACACAATGGCGGTGAGGACCCCGCGAGCGGCGTGCGCCTGTTCCGCCGTACAGGTGCCCATCATCGAGCCCCCTGTACTCAAGCCACGAATCAGATCACGGCCCTCTTGGATGAGGTCCTCCGCCGGGTGCGTGGCGAACTGGGACCCCAAGCGGGCCATCGCACGCTCTACCACACCACCAAAGAGATCGTCCAACGACACCGGTGCCCCGAGCCCGGCATTCGCATCGTCGGCTCTGGCGCGCGAGCGGGGTTGATCGGAGGCCGTAAAGGTGGACGTCTGCATGGGCGTCCCGTACTCGTCGAAGAGTTCAGCCTCGCCGGTTACCACGGTGGGGCCATCGTCGAGATGACCACCCGCTGCCGTGCGTGATCCACTCCGGGTGTGATCCGCCGCGATGGACTGCACACTGGTACGCGCAAACTCCACGGCGGGATGATCCGGAAACACCCGCGACACCTGCCGCAGGAGCCGTTTGGCTTCGGCGGTTTTGCCCTGGCGCGCCAGAATCACCACTTGCTGCATGAGCAGCACCGGATGCGTGGGCCCGTCCTCCACCGCTTCCACCATCACCGCGCGGGCCCCCGTCACATCACCGCCGGCTAACCG
>CANHTA010000080.1 GCA_947463135.1 Gemmatimonadota bacterium | reverse complement strand
CGGCGGATAACGCGACCAGCACGGTCGGTGGGGCGCTCATCGCTGACGTCACCACCACCCTCAGCTTCCCAGCGAGTGTGAACGCCAGCGAGACGGTGAGTGGCACCGTGGTGTTCCGCAATGCAGGTCCGTCAACGGCGGCGGGGCTTACCTATTCGCTCACGTTGGCGAGTGGCTTGAGCAGCGTCAGCATCGGGAACCTGCCCGCTGGCGCGACTACCTCGTATGCGTCGGGCACGGGTGTGGTGACGTTCACCGGCATGCCCGCCACGCTCGCCAGCGGCGCGATGGCGAGTGGCAATGGCACGTCGGGGATCACGGTGGCCTACACGCAGCCCGCCAGCGCCTCCAGCACCATTGCCAGCACCATCGGCACCACCACCAGTCAGGGTAGCAACAGCGCGCCCGATAACGCCACGGCGAGCACCGGTGGTGCACTCATCGCTGACGTCACCACCACGCTCAGCTTCCCAGCAAGCGTGAACGCGGGCGAGGCGGTGAGTGGCACGGTGGTGTTCCGTAATGCAGGCCCGTCAACGGCGGCGGGGCTCACGTACTCGCTCACGTTGGCGAGTGAGTTGAGTGGCGTGAGCATCGGCAACCTGCCCGTCGGCGCGACCACCTCGTATACGTCAGGCACCGGCGTGGTGACCTTCACCGGCATGCCCACGACGCTCGCCAGTGGCGCCATAGCCAGCGGGAACGGCACGAGTGGCATCACGGTGGCGTACACGCAGCCCGCCAGCGCTGCGAGCATCGTCACGAGCGCGATTACGACCACCACCGCCCAGGGCAGCAACAGCGCGCCGGATAACGCCACGGCGAACACCGGTGGCGCGCTCATCGCTGACGTCACCACCACCCTCAGCTTCCCCACCAGCGTCAACGCCGGCGACGCGGTGAGTGGCACCGTGCTCTTCCGCAATGCCGGCCCCTCAACCGCCTCCGGCCTCACGTACTCGCTCACGCTAACCAGTGGGCTCAGCAACGTCGTCATCGGCAACCTGCCCGCCGGCGCCGCCACCTCGTACACCTCGGGCACCGGCGTGGTCACCTTCACCGGCATGCCCGCCACGCTCGCCAGTGGCGCCATAGCGAGTGGCAACGGCACCAGCGGTCTCACCGTCGCCTACACACAAAACACCACCGCCAACAGCACCGTCACCAGCACCATCGCGTCCACCACCGCGCAAGGGGCCAACAGCGCCCCCGACAACGCCACCGGTGTCGTCACCGGCGCGTCAACGGCCGACGTCACCACCACCCTCAGCTTCCCGGCCAGCGTGAACGCCAGCGAGGCCGTGAATGGCACGGTGGTGTTCCGCAACACCGGTCCATCAAGCGCGGCCGGCCTCACCTACTCGCTCACCGTAGCACCGGGGCTCGGCACGGTAAGCATCGGCAACCTGCCCGCCGGCGCCACCACGTCGTATGCCTCGGGGACGGGCGTGGTCACCTTCACCGGTATGCCCGCCACACTCGCCAGTGGCGCCATAGCCAGCGGCAACGGCACGAGTGGGATCACAGTGGCCTACACGCAGCCCGCCAGCGCCGCGAGCACCATCACGAGTGCCATCACGACCACCACCAGCCAGGGCACCAACAGCGCGCCCGACAACGCCACGGTGACCACCGGTGGCGCGCTCGTCGCCGACGTCTCCACCACCCTCAGCTTCCCCGCGAGCGTCAACGCCGGTGACGCGGTGAGTGGCACGGTACTCTTCCGCAACGCGGGCCCCTCAACCGCCTCTGGCCTCACGTATTCGCTCACGCTAGCCAGTGGGCTCAGCAACGTGGTCATCAGTAACCTGCCCGCCGGCACGACCACGTCGTATGCGCCGGGCACGGGTATCGTCACCTTCACGGACATGCCCACCACGCTCGCCAGTGGTGCGATGACCAGTGGCAATGGCACGAGTGGGATTACGGTGGCCTACACGCAGCCCGCCAGCGCCGCGAGCACCGTCACGAGTGCCATCACGACCACCACCAGCCAAGGAGCCAACACGGCCGCGGATGCAGCCACCGCCACCGTAACGGGTGCGCTCACAGCCGACGTGGCCACCACCGTGAACTTCCCGACCAGCGTGAATGCCAGCGAAACCGTGAGCGGTACGGTGCTGTTCCGCAACGCCGGCCCCTCAACCGCCTCAGGCCTCACTTATTCGCTCACGTTGGCTCCTCGGCTCGCCAATGTGGTGATCGCCAACTTGCCCCCCGGTTCGGCGGCCACGTATACCCCACTCTCCGGCGTCGTCAGCTTCACTGGTATGCCCGCCACGCTCGAGCGTGGCGCAGTGGCCAGCGCCAACGGCACCAGTGGCCTCACGGTGAGCTATAAACAACCGGCCAGCGCCACCAGCACGGTGGCCAGTGCCATCAGCACCAGCACGAATCAAGGCGCCAATAGTGCGCCGGACCTCGCCTCCACCACGGTGGCCGGTGCGCTCATTGCCGACGTCTCCACCACCCTCAGCTTCCCCGCCAGCGTCAACGCCGGCGACGAGGTGCGTGGTACGGTGCTCTTCCGCAACACGGGCCCGTCAACAGCGTCCGGGCTCACGTACTCGCTCACGTTAGCGAGTGGGCTCAGCAACGTGGTCGTTGGTAACCTCCCCGTCGGCGCGGCCGCGTCGTATGCGTTCAGCACGGGTGTGGTGACGTTCACCGGCATGCCCACCACGCTCGCCGCCGGCACCATGGCCAGCGGCAACGGCACCAGTGGCCTCACGCTCAGCTACGTGCAGCCCGGGAGTGGAACCAGCGCCGTGCAAAGCGCCATGGCAACCGGCACCAGCCAGGGGAGCAACGGCACTCCCGACAGCGCCTCCAGCACCATCTCCGGCGCACTCCTTGCCGATGTCTCCACGACCCTGGTGTTTCCAACCAGCATCAATGCAGCCGATGCGGGTGGTGGCACCGTGGTGGTGCGCAACGGACGGCCTGTGGTCGCCGTGCCAGTGAGCGGCACCGTACTGTTTCAGAATAACGGCCCGTCGGTAGCCTCCGGCGTGAGCTACACTATCACGATTCCCACCGCTGCCACCGATGTGCTGTTCGGCAATCTTCCACCGAACGCCATCGCGACCTACAGCCCCACCACGGGCGCCGTGCTGTTCACCGACATGCCGTCGACGCTGCCGAGCAACAGCATCGTGTCCGGCAACGGGACCAGCGGGATCACGCTGAGCTACACGCAGTATGGTGTTGCCCGGAGCGTGGTCAGCAGCAGCATCCGTACCGCCACCAGCCAAGGGGTCAATACCGCCCCCGACCAGGCCAGCATCTCCATTGCGATTATCGAACCGCTCATGGCCGACGTCACCACCACGGTGTCCGGTCTCGCGGCGTCCGTGGCACCCGGTGCCATGGTCAGTGAGCGCGTGGAGTACCGGAACGCTGGCCCTGCCTCGTCTACGGGCACCACCTACGGGCTGGCGCTCTCTCCGAATCTCACGGGTACCGCATTCTCCAACCTGCCAACCGGCGCGACCGCGCAGTACGACGCCATCACGGGACTGGTCACCTTCTCCGGTATGCCGTCCACGGTGTCATCCGGTACGCTGGTGTCGGGTGACGGCCTGACGGGCATTTTGGTGCGGTATGTCCAGCCGGGCACCGCCACCTTTGTCAGCGCAACCATCGGCACCGCGGTGAGTCAGGGGCCGAACGCCCGACCCGATGTGGCACGCACGGCAATCAACGCGCTGTTTACCGCCGACCTGCTGCTCACCAGCACGTTGGAGTCCGACGACGTCACCCCGGGTGAACGCGTGACCTACCGGATGCGCGTGCGGAATGTGGGGTCGCTGGATGTGCCAGACGGAGCATTGCTCGAGCACAACGTGCCCACCGGGCTCTCGCTCACACAGCTCACCTGCTCGCCGTCCCCGGTGAACCGCTGCACCGTGGCACCGGCCTTCTCAGAGGCGTCCAGCGGGATTGCCCTGCCATCCATCCCCGCTGGCGGCGAGTACGCCCTGCTCGTCACGGCATTGGTCAGCGCCCCGGCGGGCTCAACGATCACCATGACCAGCGAGGTCACGGTGCCGTCCGGCTACCGCGACGTGAATCCCACCGACAATCGCGTGGTGGTTGGTCCGACGCCGGTGCGCACATGGCCCGACCTCTCCCTCACCAAAACGGCAATCGGTCGCTTCCGCGCCGGTGACACGGCCAGCTATCAGCTCACGGTACGCAACGTGGGCTTGGAATCCACCATCGCACCGATTGAGGTGGCCGATCCACTGAGCAATGTGCTTCGCTTCCAAGGGGCCACCGGGGCGGGATGGGATTGCTCCGCACGTGAGCAGTTGGTCACCTGTACGCAAGCGGCGGCGCTGGGACCGGGCGATTCCAGCAGCGTCACACTACGCGTGGCCATCGCACGGTCAGCGCAGGGCGCCATCCGCAACAGTGCGCACGTGCGTACGCGTGGCGATCTCCGTCCGCGGAACGACACCAGCACGATTACCACGCCGCTGGTGGTGGGCCCCGACCTGTCCCTGCGGAAATCGGTGAACACGGACACCCTGAAGCTTGGCGGCACCGCCACGTACACACTTACCGTCACCAATAACGGGAACGCCCCGTCCACCTCCGTGGTGGAACTGCAGGACAGTCTGCCGGAAGGGCTCAAGCCCATGGCAACCAGCGGCGACGATCTGGCCTGCACCATCACGGGTCAGCGTGTGACCTGCAGCCGCAACGCCGCGCTGGACGTCGGCGCCACCGCCAGCGTGGCGATCACGGTACAGGTCAGCACGGCCCTCCCGCTGGTGCCCATCACCAATACGGCGTGCGTACACACGTCGGACGACGTGTATACCACCAACGATTGCAGCAGCGTCACGACCCCCGTCGCTGTGCGCCGCTTGGCCACGCTGCGCAAGGAGGCCCTCGGCGCCTTGATCGTGGGGCAGACGGGCCGCTTCAGGATTTGGGTGACCAACACCGGCTCCGCACCGCTACCCGGCCCCATCGTCGTCATGGATTCGCTGCCGGCCGGCATGACATATACCACCGCAGGCGGCGACGGCTGGAGCTGCACGTACCTGCAGAGCGTAGTGCACTGCACGGGCGCTGGACCAATCCCAGCGGGCGACAGCTCTTCCTTCGTGCTCGAGGCCAACATTGGCGCTGACGCGCTCGGTGCAACGGCCACTGTGTGCTCGGCGCTCCGCCTTGCAGAAGGCGCCGAGCTCGCCACGAACGGCCGCAGCTGTGACTTGGCGCGTCCCATCGCCGACTACCGGCTCGCGCTTGAGCTCTCCACCTCGCGCTACCTGCGTGACGTCGGTGACGTGCCCGACTTCACGGTGTTGGTGCGCAATATCGGCCAGAGTCCGCTCACCGGCGTTGTGGTCACCAGTCAGTTGCCGCGTGGCTTCCGCTATGTCCCGGGCAGCAGCACGCGCGGCGGGCGTCCCGATACCCGCTCCCGTGAAGCGCTCAACGATCCCCGCAGCGGTGACGGCACCACGCTCGAATGGCCCCTCGGTGAGATGGCGCCCGGTCAGACGATCCGTGTCGAGTACCGTGCACAGATCGGTGCGGGGGTGTCGTTCACCAACGACAACGTGACGCAGTCCACCGCCACGTCGGGCACGCCCGGCGGTGCCGTGCCCTCGAATACCGCAACGGCACCCATCCGGGTGCAGCGCGATCTGTTCGACAACCGCGGCATGATTTCCGGGAGGGTGTACGCGCAGTGCGACTGTGCCGACGTGGCCGGCCAGCGCGACGGGGACGTGGGCATCCCCGGCGTGCGCGTCATCATGGAAGACGGCACCGGTGCCATAACCGATGCCGAGGGCAAGTACAATTTCCTGAATGTGCGCGCCGGACTGCACGTGGTGAAAGTGGATCGCAGCACGCTCCCGGCCGGCGCCACGTTGGTGGTGCTGAACACGCGCAATGCCGGAGATGCCGGCTCACGCTTTGTTGATCTGAAAGCCGGCGAGCTGCATCGTGCCGACTTCGCCGAGGGCTCACGCTCCGCGGCGGTGCTGGACGACGTGCGTGAGCGCCGACGGATGAGCGACGTGGGACAGGCTGGCGATAGTGTGCGTCTGGCCGCCTCACCGCTGACGCCCCTGACGTTCACCCCACACGTAACGACACCACTGCCAACGGCGGCCACCGCAACAACGGTGTACCAGCCCTTGGTGCTTCCGAATGCGCTGCGTGATGGCCAGACGGCATGGCCCGTGTCACCGGATCGGGCGGCTGCGTCAGGCACCGCGTGGCCGGGTGATCCGGCCGTGGACTCGGCATCTGCGGTGCCCCAGGTCGCGTCCGCTGACCTGCGTGGACGGCTTCCCGAACCCTCGTTGCGCCCGATGATGGCTGCGGGACTGCTGCAAGGGCGCATTGATGTGCGCCAGCTCAGCCGCGGGGCACTCCGGGTGAGCGGGGCCAGCACGCTCTTTGACGACCCGCTCAACGACCTGTCGGTGTCCGATGACAACGGGCGCGTCCGCGCCGCCGCGCGCGGCGCACTCCTGCTCAAGGGTGACGTGAAGGGCGCCGGGCGTCTCACGCTCGCCTTTGATTCTGAGCGCGATCATGATCGCACGCAGTTCCGTGACATCACTCCCGATCAAGGCTTCCCGATTTTCGGCGACGCCTCGTGGCGCGAATTCGATGCGCAGAGCCAACAGCGGCTGTATGCACGACTGGACCGCGGCGCCTCGTCCATCCGCTACGGTGATTTCGCAACGCCGCGGTCCGATGCAAGCCGGCTCCTCCTGGCATACGATCGCAGCATGACGGGCCTGACGTATCATGCGGAAAGCCAGCGCGGTGTCGTGAATGGATTCGTCAGCCGGAATGGCATACGCCAGTCGGTTGACGAGCTCCCCGGGCGCGGGGTGTCCGGTCCGTACTACCTCTCGAAGCCGAATGCGCTGGTGAACAGCGAGCGGGTGGAGATCGTGACCCGCGACCGGAATCAACCGGCGGTCATTCTCCGGACGCAGCCCATGGCACGGTTTGAAGAGTACACGGTGGAGCCGTTGACGGGCCGCGTGTTGTTCCGCGCGCCAGTGCCGAGCATGGATGCCAGTCTCAATCCGGTGTCCATCCGCGTGAGCTACGAGGTGACACAAGGCGCCGATCAGTTCAACACGTACGGGGGTGACGGCCGTGTTCGGGTGGGCACGCGGCTTGAGCTTGGTGGATTCGCCGTGCGTGATGACAATCCGCTGGACGCGCAGACGTTGCTCGGTGCCAGCGCCACGGCGGTGCTGGGGGCGTCCACCACCGTCGTGGGCGAGGTAGCGCGCACCGAAACGGGTGAGCAAAACGTCCAGGGCGATGCATGGCGGGTTGAACTGCGCCATCAGTCGGCGGGCATGGAAGGCCGCGTCTTTGCCATGCAGAGCGACAGCGCGTTTACGAACCGTTCGTCAACCTTCATGGGCGGTCGCGTGGAGCTTGGCGCGCGCTGGAACACGCAGCTGCGGGCCAACACACGACTCCTTGCTGAAGCGCTGCACACCGCTGACACACGCACCGACGGCCGGCGGGATGGGGCGTTACTGGCCATTGAGCAACGGCTCTTGCCGGGGCTGGTGGGCGAATTGGGCTATCGGTGGGCCAACGAGAACGGGGCATCGGTCACGCCGCTGCTGGGCGCGCAGACGGGGGCCGATGCCGGTGCCCAAGGGCTGTTCGGCCGCAACGGTACCGATCTCACGCGCAACCTGACCCCCGCCACGTTCAACGCCGCACGGGCGCGGCTCACGGCCCGGGTGCCGGGCAATGCGCGCTCGTCCCTGTTCGCGGAGTACGAGTATGGCGTGGACAATGCCAGCGCACGCCGCGGCGCCATTGGCGGTGAATACCTGCTCATGGACAAAACGCGTCTCTATCTCCGCCACGAGTGGTTGAGCTCCACGCAGGGCCCCTATGGGCTGAGCGAGGATCGCAGCCAGCAGAACACCGTCTTCGGCCTCAACGCGGACTACCTGCGCAACGGGCAGCTGTTCTCCGAGTATCGCGCACGCGATGCCTTCAACGGGCGTGACGCCGAAGCCTCCATCGGATTGCGGAACCGCTGGCGATTGGCGCCCGGGGTACTCGCCAACACCACCTTCGAACGCGTGGCGCCCCTTGCCGGGGCCGAGACGGGCCGCGCGTTTGCCGCCACCGGCGCGCTGGAGTGGACCAGCGCGGCGAACTGGAAGGGCACGTCACGCATCGAATGGCGCACCACGCCTGCCGGCGACCAGCTGCTGGGCTCGCTGGGCTATGCCCGCAAGCTGAGTCGCGACTGGACCATGCTGGGTCGCACGCTGTGGGATCAGATGCCCACGTCGCAGATCCGTGGGCGTTCGCAGCTGGGCTTCGCCTGGCGACAGACCGATGAGAACCGGATCAACGCCCTGTTCCGGTTGGAGAACCGGCTGGATCGCACCGATGCGCAGGGAGAACCCACCTCGCGCACCACGGCGAATGTGGCGGCGTTCCTGCTCAACATGCAGCCCGTTCCGACGCTCACACTGTCCACGCGATTTGCCGGCAAGATGTCCGCCGATACGCGCGACGGCGTTACGTCGCGCACCACGGCCCAGCTGCTGATGGGACGCGCCATCGTGGATCTCTCCACACGGTTCGATCTCGGATTGATTGGCAGTACGCTTGGCAGTGCCAACTTCGCCGAACGCCAGTATGGCCTTGGCACGGAGTTCGGCATGGTGCTGCTGCGCAACCTTCGCCTCGCCGGTGGCTACAACCTCTTCGGCTTCACCGACCGCGACTTTGCCCTGCTTGGCTACACCCAGCGCGGTCCCTATATGGAGTTCGGGCTCAAGTTCGATGAACGGCTGTTCAACAAGAAAGAAGAGGAACAGCAGCAACAACAGCAACAACAACAGCAGCCGCAGCAGGAATCGCCATCACGTTAGGCGGGTTGAACGGCCGCGAGCACGAGGGCCACCGTGGACAGGAGTGCGGCAGGATCAAAGGGTTTCTCCAGCAGCTGGTATTGCGGCTCATCCACGTCGTCGTACGTAAAGGCGCCCGCCGCATAGCCGGACATGAACACCACTGGCACCTGAGGCCATTGCGCGCGTACGTGCCGGGCGAGTTCCCGTCCACTCATGCCCGGCATGCCGAGGTCGGTGAGCAGCAGTGCCGGCGGCCCCGTTTGCGCGATGAGGTCGAGCGCCGCCTGCCCGCTGTTCGCCAGAGTGACGGTATACCCGGCCCGCTGGAGCAGACGACCCGTGACTGCACACACGGAAGGTTCATCATCAACCACCAGAATGGAGTGCGTCCCGGACACGGGGGCGTGCTGTTCGCTCGGCGGCTCAACGTGTGCCTGCCGCTCTGTGCTGGCTTCTTGGCGCGGTGAGGCCAGCAGAAAGTACAGGGAAAAGGTGGTGCCAACCCCGGGGGCGCTTCGCACGGTAATCCGTCCACCGTTCTGCGCCATGATCCCGGCAACCGCCGCCAAACCGAGCCCGGTGCCACTCCCAATAGGCTTCGTGGTAAAGAACGGCTCAAAGATCCGTGCGCTCGTTGCGGCATCCATGCCACTGCCGGTATCACGAATGTCCAGCGTGCCGTAGCGCCCGGGGGCAATGGGGTGACCACTGATGTCGAGCGTCTCCGTGGCGAGCACCGTTTCAGACGCCACGACCGCAATGGTATCTCCGTCGACCGTCGCGTGCCGGGCATTGACCATCAGGTTCACCAGCACTTGCTCAAGTTGGCCGGGATCGACCCACACAAGATGTGACCCGACGGCCGACACCTCGAGCCGTCGATGCTCCCCGGCCAGCCGACGGATCACTGGCATCAACTGACGCACCATCGCGCTCAGATCCACTAACTGAGGATGATGTTCTGCGTGCCGACTGAACTCCAGCAATTGCCGGGTGATGCCTGCCGCATGGTTGGCGGCCGTGATGATTTCGCTGAGGCTGGCCAGTGCCTGAGGATCCAGCGCGCGATCCTCCAGCAGCGGAATGCCAAAACCCAGAATCACTTGCAGCATGTTGTTGACTTCATGGGCCACGCCGCCAGCCAGCGTCCCCACCGCTTCAAGACGCTGGGTCGCCTGCAGTTGTGCCGCGAGCTCGCTGGTGAGCGCCTGAGCCGCGAGCCGTTCCGTGATGTCGCGAATCACGAGATGGACCAAGGGCAGTCCGTCCTCGAGAAAACCCTGCGCCCGGACTTCCACCTCCACGGTGTCTCCGTCGAGCCGATGCAACGTGTCTCGCACCGGCGGCGCAGGCGCCGTACGGTGCGTGTCGCCCACCAACGCCCGCGCGATGGCCTTGAGGTGCGGCGGACGGATGAACCGGTCCACGGCTTGCCCAACGAGCTCATCCACGCGACTCGCGCCCATTAAGCGGACAGCCGCCTGGTTCGCCCAGAGTATCCGTTCACCGTCGTGCACGACAATGCCGTCGGGCGCAAGCTCCACGAGCTGCTCATACCGGAGACTGCGTCGGCCAATCGGCATGGCGTGCGGAGAAGCGCTCACGCGATGTGCCTCATCCGGAATCGTGCCCGATACGTCACGCTTGACGGGCGGGGCCCGCCGAACGACGCTGACGCCGTGGAAGCCCGGTCACCACGCGATCGTATTCGCGCAGGGTGTTCCCAATCACAATGCCACTGGCGGTTGACTCATACGACCAGAACTCACGGCTGTGGTTGCTGCCGCGCATCTTCACGATCACGAGGGCCTTCCTGAGCTCGCCCTCAATCTCCACGAAGCGCTGGCTCACAATCATATCGGTGAGGAACGACACGCTATGGCCCGTGAGCTGAAGCCGTTGCTGCTCCGCCACCTCAACCGTGGAATACATCGTCACCCCGATTGCGGTGAGTGTCCCGATCAATCGGTAGAGGGATTCCCGGAAATCCTCGCGAAAGGTGGGGGCCAGCGCCATTTCGAAGCCGGAAATGGAATCGATCACCACCCGGGTGGCTCCAATCTGTCCGACGGCTTCACGGATCGCCTCCAGGGTCTCATCCACCGAGAGATCCAGCGGGCGCAGATAGATGATGCGCAAGCGATTGGCCGCCACCGCGGCATGCAGATGCACACCCATGGCCGTCGCCCGGGCAAGGTAGATCTCGGGGTGCTCCTCGAAGACGGCCATCACGGCCGCCTCCCCCACGCGGAGCCCCTCCGCCACGAACTGCAGGGCAAAGGTGGTTTTACCGGACCCGGTAGGCCCCGCGAGCACCAAGGAATCGCCAGCCGGGATCCCGCCACCCATGAGCGCGTCAAGGCCGGGGATACCGGTACCCAACCGCGTGGCCACGGCTGCGCGCGTGTGGGTGGGTAGGGGCAGCGCGCGCGGATACACCACCACCCCGTCGCTGGTGAGCTTCATGGTGTGCAGCCCGGGCAGATGCGCCACGCCACGGGCCTTCAGCACTTGGAGCTTCCGCACCACGGAGTTGCGGTCAATGGCTTGCGTGAGCCAGATGATGCCGTCCACCACGGTAAGCACCGGATTGGTGGTATGCATCTGTTCGTATTCACCAATCAGCAACGACGTGATGTCGGCCGTGGTCAGCCGCAGCGCGAGCCGCTGCATAAACCGCTGAACGCCATCCTCGTTCCCGCCATCAGCGCCCCGCACCAGTGACCGGAAGGAGTCAACGACCACCACCCCAGGGTGCAACCGCGCGATGGCAGCTTCGATGCTCTGCAGCACCACGTCGAGATCCCCGGCGAGGGCCTCACTGGTGAGATTCAGGAAGTGGACCGCATGGCCAACCTTCGGGGCCGCGAAAAAGCCGTATTGCTGCTGATAGCGCATCATCTTGAGCGACGGCTCACCCAGCAGCGTGATGAAGAGCCCGGGACGCGCGCGCGTGGCATTCGCAAACAGGAACTGCATGGACAGGGTCGTTTTTCCGGACCCGGGTCCGCCGGCAATCAGGTTGCAGGAGAGCGCCGGCAATCCCCCGTTCAGGATGGTGTTGAGCCCGGCCACGCCAGTGTCCAGCAGGGGTATCTTGGGCGGATCTCCCCGAACCGGGGGTTGATCAGATCGCTTCGTCATCACGAGCCTCAGGGGTGGCGATGGGCACGATACCGCTGCGGCGAGGAGCGCCACCATGCGGCTCCAGGCGGAGACCCGAGGGTGGGCCAGCAGCGTGGTCAACGAGACGCACGGCCATCTCCTCGCCAACAATGAGACCGAGCCGTTCCGTGAAGTGCACGAGGAGCGACACCATCCCCTCGGCGAACGTGGGGGTGGCCACGCGCGCATGCGACGCCGTCGCGGCGCGGAATCCGTCCACGGTGAGTACCGAGCGCAACGCAGGGTACCTGGGAAGCGTCAGACGGGCGGCGTCAAAGAGGAGCACGCGATACCCTTCCGATCCAATCCAGCGACTTAAGCCATGTTCTAAATCGCCGAGCAGCCGCACCGCGGCCGTCTCTTCCAGCTCGCTCGCGAGTGCACTGGCGTTCGCGTTCGCAAGCGTACTGGTGCGTACCGCCTGCTCCCAGAGCCGCCGGGCCACAAGGTCAGGTGTTGCGCGCGTACGTGTCACGACCGAGCGGGGCTCGGGTGGTACGGGATGTGCGCGTCAGCGACGGACATCACGTGAGGGGGCAAGCAGTGGGTTGGCATACCGGCACCCCCTTCCTCTGCGATTTCCGTGCCGCCCTCATCCACCCACAGCGCCCACCGACGACTAGCTAATAGGCATAGCCGAAAATGATATCCATTTCGTCGCTGCTGGCCAAACCGAAGGTGACGGTTCGATCCGTGGTATTGTTCCACGTCACAACGGACACCAGCGCGTCACCCGCTTCAAGCACGAGGGGGGTGGGAAAATTGATAAACGCCGGATGCTCCCAGTCGGTGTTCAGGTACACGGAGCTTTCGGTGCCGTTGGCTCGCCGCAGGCGAATCTCAAACCGCTCGCCCAGCGCATGCATATGTGACGTGAGCCCCAACACCGTGGTGCGCGTGGCCACCGGGAAGGCCTTGGTGAGAGTGGTTCGCCGGCCCGGCGGCAGGGAGATATCCTGATTCGCATAGTTCAGCGAACGGGCCACGGTGTGAATGTTGGCGCGGTCAGCGAAATACAGGTTGGCAAAGGCTTCACCGGGCAGATCAGCCGGCGACCGAT
>CANHTA010000079.1 GCA_947463135.1 Gemmatimonadota bacterium | reverse complement strand
TCTTCAAGACCGGGACCGGCTGCGTGGCGCACAACGGCTCCATGCGGAGCGTCCACCACCGCCGCCGCCCGCGCCTGCGACCCACTCGGCCACGCAATCGTGTGCAGCGCACAGTGCGCAAGTACCAACGGTGGCAGCGGTACGTCCTGACGAATGGTGGTCAGCTGCAACATCAGGCGCACATGCTCGTGCTGACCGGCCAGCTTGGCCGTATCGTCACGATGACTCACGAATTCGCTGGCTTCAAGCGCCTTCTCGAGCGTCTGCCATCGACGCAGCAGCTTCACCGCGGTGCCCTTGCCCACACTCTTCACACCCGGGATGTCATCGCCCTCTTCGCCGCAGAGCGCCTTGAATGCCGGCAGATGCGTGGGGAGCACGCCGAACTTGCTCTGCACATCAGCCGCGCTCCACGGTTTAATGCGCATGCCGTTGGGGCCCTTGCCAGCCCCCACGTACGTGGCCACATCCACGCCGTCCTGTACGAACTGCAGCAGGTCGGAGTCGTTGGACAGCAGGGTGACGCGCGCCTCATGGCGGAAGCGCGCCATCAGCGACGCCACGCTGTCGTCGCCTTCGTACGAGGCCACGCTCACACTGGCCATCCCGGTGGCTTCAACGCCCTCGCGAATGGGGGTGATACGCGCGCGCATGGAACCGGTACGGCGGTGCTTGTAGCTGGGGAGGAGAGCGTGCCGGAAGGTTGGACCCTCGTGGTCCCACGCCGCCACAATGTGGGTGGCCGCGATGTCCAGTGCGGCACCGCGTGCCATCTGACACCAGAGCCGCACGCCGTTGCCCACGTCGCCATTGGCCACATGCGCGGCCCGGCCCGCCAGCGACTGCGCGTCAACCACGAGAAGATGTGGGGAGGACATGGGGGTAATCTAGCCGCGTCGCGAGACGATGGCCCGGTGGCGGCTTTCCGTGCAGGGCACGCGGTCGCATATTTGCGCACCCCTTTTCCCAATCCGCTATGCGCACCATGCATCGTCACCGGTGGAACGCCGTGCTCTCCGCTCTTGTCACGGCGAGTGTGTTTGTTGTTGTGTCCCAGGCAGCGGGGGCGCAGGCGGCGCCCCGGTCTGCCCCTGCGAGCGTGAGTAGCCAACCGCCCACGGCCGTGGCAATCCAGGCCGTTTCGCTGTTGGGTGACACGCTGCGGCAGCTGCCGTTAGCGCCGGCGGTGCGGGCGCGCTACGAGGCACAGTTGGCGGAGGCGCGCGCCGCCTTTGTGCGCACGCCATCGAATATCGACTCGCTGATTTGGTACGGTCGGCGGTTGGGGTACCTGGGGCAGTTGCGGGAAGCCATTGAGATCTACAGCCGCGGCATTGCCCGCGACTCCACCAATCCGTGGCTGTACCGTCACCGTGGGCATCGGTACCTCTCGGTGCGGGACTTCCCCAACGCGATCGGTGATTTTGAGCGCGCGGCGGCCTTGGTACAGGGCAAGGCTGACGTGGTGGAAGAAGACGGGCAGCCGAATGCGAAGAACACCCCCATCGGTACGCTCCATTCCAACATCGGCTATCACCTTGCCTTGGCGTACTACCTGCGGGGTGATTTTCCCCGGGCCGTTACGGTGGCGCAGCAGGAGTATGCGGCGGCCACGAACGATGATCGGCGGGTGTCGATGGCGCATTGGTTGTACCTCGCGCTCCGGCATGCCGGGCGGCACGATGAGGCGAAGCAGTTGGTGGCACCGATGCGCCAATCCATGAACATCATTGAGAACGAGGCGTATCATCGCTTGATGTTGCTCTATCGCGGCGATGCTACCCCGGAGGCGACGTTGGCGCTCGGTGCCGATGGCCAGTTTTCGGTCACCGATGCATCCGCAGCCTACGGGGTGGCGAATTGGTACCTGTTCAACGGCCGTGCGCGTGAAGGGGAGGCATTACTGCGCCGGATTGTGAGCGCCGGCCAGTGGGGTGCCTTTGGCACGATTGCGGCCGAGGCGCAGCTGGCGCGGATGCGCTAGCGATACATGGGGGTGTATCGCGGTGGGCGTTGGCCGTAGCGGCACGGAGGGCGCCGTGCGCGCCTTGGGTTGCCGTCTGCCACGCACCATCGCGGCCCCTTACGAGGTGGGCTTGAGGCCGCTGTTGGCCCAGCCAACCATGTCGGTGAAGGCCGTGGTGATGACCTGAGGCGGGACGACGCAGTGGCCGTATATCGGCACTTGGCGCTGCAGCAGCATACTTGACGCTCCCGCGGCCTGCACCGCCTTTGCCAGCTCCACCTCGTGGATGATAGGCACGGCGGGGTCCCAGACGTTGTGCACGGTGAGCACCGGTATCCGCAACACGCCGCTCGGCGTGAAGTTCCGGGTGAGATAGTTCACCGACGACGGCGGCATGGAGTAGCGCATCACGCTGTCGTTGGAGGCCGCAATCATCGACTGGAGGATGATGGGGGGTAGGCCCACGGGGGTGCCGAGTACGTACGTGGTGTTGGCGTTGTCAAATGGCGATTTGCCGTGCGTGAGCTCAACGATGTTGTTGATGCCGCGGGCGTGGAACTGCACGGCGGCAAAGAGCGATCCCACGAGCGTCTGTGCGGCGGGAGACGTTGGATCGAACACGCTGCCCAGTGGCACATAGGGCAATTGCGTTTGCTTCGTGCTGGCGATGGCGAGCAGCCCCAGCGGGCTGCTGTTCACGGCGGCGAGAATTTGCGGTAACGTGATCGTGGTGCCGGCGGGAACGCCCAGCACATTGCCGGGCGCCGCGCCCGTGTAGTAGGAGTCGAAGAGCGCCCGTACATCGCCCAAGTACTGCGTTTGCACGCGCGAGCCGCCTACCATGCCGCATACGGTGAGTGCGCCAGCGTATTGGGAGGGATACTGCTCCGCCAGGGACACCGCAACGCCTCCGCCAAGTGAGTAGCCTACGAGGTAGTGCTTGGATGGCGCACGACGGAGCACCGAGGCCAGCAG
The DNA here is from genome assembly GCA_947463135.1 of Gemmatimonadota bacterium. Classification (GTDB taxonomy): domain Bacteria; phylum Gemmatimonadota; class Gemmatimonadetes; order Gemmatimonadales; family Gemmatimonadaceae; genus Gemmatimonas. Next base: position 10,250 of record CANHTA010000079.1, on the reverse strand, counting down.
TCCGCGCAACTGATGTGTGCGTTGGGTGCCGTCCTTTACGGCAAAGCCATTTTCCGAATAGCTGGAGTAGGCTACGGCGTAGCCGCGTGCGCCCAGTGAGTCGCGGGTGGCGAAGAGACCATCCTGGTCGCGCAGATCAATGGGTGAGGCGGCGTCGCGGAATCCGTGCGCGATTGAGACCGCGTTGCCGTTCCATGTGTGTGGGACGTAGATGGCATAGAGCGCACCGGGTCCGGTTTCGCCCGTGACGATCCGCGACCACGGGCCGGTGCCGGGTGATTCAACCGATCGTGCGAGGGCCGGTGCTGTTGCGGGGCGTTCGGCGGCGTCCACGCCGGCAGGGTGAACGGCGCCGTCGTTGCAGGCGGCGAGTGCAATCAGTGCCGTAAGGGCCCATGTGGTGGAGCGCGTGCGTGCAGGGGTGAAAGACGTCATACGTGTGCATCTCCCGGGCTATCGCCCACGTGGTGTTCGTGCCGCACGCGTACGGCGCGTGACCAGTGTCACGCCGTTGCGTGCGGCTGGAGAATCGTGCAGGAACTGTGCTCGCCGTTCACACGGTGATGCGGCGCACGCGGTGGTGCGCGGTGGTGTGTGATGTTGTGTGGCGGAGTGTGGCGGTGCGCTTAGCGGTGCGTGGCCGCGGCCGAGAGGGCGGCGCCATAGCGCTGCTTCCGTTCTGCGGTGAAGGCCCACCAGGGCTTCGGCTCGTGGCCGGCGAGAAAGCTGGTGACCGACATGAACACGTCGAGCACACAGGGATCCTGTCGGGTGCCGGTCACGCGGCAGAGGGTGAGGTAGAGCTCGTAGGGGTCCGCGCCCGCGAGTTGCGCCGGGGTAGTCCATCCCATCCGCGCAAAGTCGCCGGCCATGGCGGGGCCGATATTGGGGAGGTCGGTAAAGTGCGCGAGGCGGGCGCGGTTGACTTTGCGGGGATGCATGCGCGATGGGGGGAGCAACCAAGGAGGGAACGCGTGGTGTGCCGTGTGGTATCGGTTCACGGTAATGCTTCAGGGGCGGGGCTGATAGTTCTGTATGGGTGGGGGGGGCGGTTGCCGCGACCTTCGTAGAAGGGAGGGTAGGGCGTCCCTCCGACCGCCCTGGTGGCCCCGGGCCGTTGTGGGTGGAAGGTGTGGCGTCCCTTGTCCCGATGCCGACGTGGTGGGTACTATTGGGGGTAGGTCTGCGGGCGTAATTCAGTTGGTAGAATGCCAGCTTCCCAAGCTGGACGTCGCCGGTTCGAGTCCGGTCGCCCGCTCTGATACGAAAGCCAAACGGCGGTCTCCACGTGGAGGCCGCCGTTCGGCGTTCGTAGGTGTCACGGACGCGACCCGTGGCGATCGGCTGTTCGCGTGGTCTTCATTGTTCCGTCATTCAGACATAATCGAAGGCGTTTTCCGCTTATGGCGATCCGCCCACCACCGTGGACAGGTCGAGCGACCATTCGCACTGCGCGTGGGGACCTCGTGGCCGAAGGACTGGCGAGATGTCACTTGGCAAATATTTCCCGCCGCGCCCACCGACAGCATGGTGGCCGAGACGTTTGGCGTTCGGCCACCAAGTGGCAACGTCGTCGCGTGCACCTTCGGCAGCCATGATGGTCTGGTGGCGCACGCTCCACTAGCTCGGCAGCTTGCGCTCCGGCGGTTCGCACCGGCGGAAGTGGCTGGACACCCAGTCCCGCAACTGGTCTTGCTCCAGCGCCGCCGCCGCTGACGAAATCGTACGTAAAGGGATTGAAGGTGGACGCCTCCGGTGTCAGATTTCATGTATGACCAACTCGCCGCCGCCTTTATTGACCATCGCGTCGGCACTTCGGGAGGCGCGCCGGAGCCGTCGAATGTCCATCGCCGAACTGGCCGCCAGCGCGGGTGTCAGCCCCCGCCTCATCAGCGAGTTTGAGCAAGGGAAGCGGCCCAATGTGTCGCTCGAGACGGCGCTGCGCCTGCTCACGCTGGTTGGGGTGTCGCTCCGTCTGCACGACGCGGCCGAACCGACCGATTCGGCGTCGGCACGCGCGGAGCGCGCGGCGCGACGGCGGAACAGTTGGACTGGCACCTGCTCCACTCTCGACGCACAGGTCGACCCATCGCCGGCGTCGTCGTCGGCGGCACGACTTGGCGCGGTCGCCAACGCTTCCGCTCTCGCCACCGCGCTGCAACGTGCGGCCCGCTCACCGCGCCAGTGACTCCGGCGGGTGAGGGACGCCCAAACCAGCCGTCCGCCGCGGCGTTTCCGGCGGGCGACGGTCGACATCGACTTCTTCTATCGCCGCACACCAGAGAACGTGACGCGGGTGCTCGCGGCGCTGCAGGAGTTCGGGGCCCCGCCGGTGTTGCTCGACCGGGCCCATCTCGAGTCGCCGGATACCGTGACGGCTTTCGGAGAGCCACCGATCCGAATCGACCTGCTCTCGGAACTCTCGGGCGTAACCTTCGATGAGGCGCGCGAGGGCGCCGTGGAGGTACCGCTCGATGGTGAACTGCTGCCCGTGATCGGACTCCTCGCTCTAAGAGCGAACAAAGAGGCGAGCGGACGTCCCAAGGACCGTTTTGATCTTGAGCAACTCGGTGGTGCGCCGACGAGCACGACGGCCGCGCCGCAGCGGAAGAAGCGTCGCTGATCCAAGATGCCGGTGGCCAAAGGTGCCCAATCCGGTTGGCCGTGCCAATCATCCGGCGAGCGAATCAGGTGACTACAGCACGCGCTTCCCAAGCTGGACGTCGCCGGTTCGAGTCCGGTCGCCAGCTCTCATACGAAAGCCAAACGGCGGTCTCCACGCAGAGGCCGCCGTTTCGATCTACCGTCCCCCCCTCACCCCTACAAACGCTCGGGATCAAAGTCCTCGTCGTCGTCCTCATCAACCTCCACTTCGCTCCACTCCGGAAAGGGATCGGCGAAGGTCTGCCAGAGCGATGGCCCGGCCCGGTGCTCTTCGTCGGTAACCAGGCAGCGGTCCAACAGCGCGGTGAGCGCTGCCTCCTGTAGCCCCTGTCCAATGATGGCCAGCTCCTGACGCCGATCGCCAACGTCGGGATGCCAGTGGGCGGCAATGATCGCGCGCTCCTCGTCATCCACGTCCCAATGCTCGGGGTCACTGGCGGCGTACCAGTACCCTCCGGGATTCAGCTCCAACAGTTGCCCGGCCTGCGACCACGCCCCCACCATCTCGGGGCGGGACGCCACCCACACAAAGCCCTTGGCACGCAGTACACCCGGCAAGCCGTCGTCGATGGCGCCCCACAGCCGCTCGGGGTGAAAGGGCTTGCGCGCCCGATACACGAAGCTGCTGATGCCATACTCTTCCGTTTCGGGGATGTGCTCCCCCGCCAGCTCTTTCTGCCAGCCCGGTGCCGCTTCCGCCTGTTCAAAGTCGAAGCGCGACGTGCCAAGGATGCGCGACGGCGGCACCACGCCACGTGTGGTGACGATCAGTTCGGCGTCGGGATTGAGGTGCTGCAGCAGCGCCGTCAGCGCCCCCAACTCCGTCGTGCTCAGCAGGTCGGCTTTGTTGATGATGATGACGTTGGCAAACTCCACCTGATCGATAAGCAGGTCGGGGATGGTGCGTTCGTCGTCGTCTGACAACGCGATCTGACGCGCGCGCAGGTCATCCAGCGAGCCAAGATCGTCGCGGAAACGGTGCGCATCCACAACGGTCACCATGGTGTCCAGCCGCGCAACGTGCGAGAGCGACACGCCCTCGTCGGTTTCAAAGGTGAACGTGGCCGCCACCGGCAGTGGCTCACCGATGCCCGTGCTTTCAATCAGCAGATAGTCGAAGCGCCCCTCCGCCGCCAAACGGGCCACCTCCTGCAACAGATCGTCGCGCAGCGTGCAGCAGATGCACCCGTTGGTCATTTCCACGAGCGTCTCTTCCGTACGCGACAGCGACGCCGCCCCTCCGCGCACGAGCTGCGCGTCGATGTTGATCTCGCTCATGTCATTCACAATCACCGCCACCCGCAGGCCGTCGCGGTTGGCGAGCACATGATTGAGGATCGTGGTCTTTCCGGCACCCAGAAATCCCGACAGCACCGTAACGGGAAGCCGCCGGTCCGGAAGATTGGTGCCGACGGTGTTCATCGCGTCTGGAGCCACACCGGCCGCAGCAGGGGACATACGTTAGCGCTCACGGTAGGAGGTAATGCGCTGCCCGGTCATGGTGTACGAGACGGCGCCATAGGGGCTGTTCACGCGCGCTACGTGGAGCTCTCCTTCCACCCACACGGGGTCAAAGAGCGTCAGTGAGCGAGGGCCGCCAACGAGTTCCACAAACACCATCTGGTTGGGCGGCGGTGGTGGCGTATGCACACAGGCGCCGTAGTACGGCACCAGCAAAAACTCCTTGGCTTTGTCCTGCAAATCTTCCAGGGGGACAATGAAGCCCGGAATACGAACGGGGCGCCCCGTCAGCTGGGAGATCGCAGGAGGAATGGTGCCCGTGCGGTAGTTGAGCGTGCCCAGCAGCCGCCAATTCACGGTAAGCAGCAACGAGTCGGCGACGGGTGCACCCCTTTCCGTCACGCTGGAGTCGGTGGGCACGAAAACCGCCGCAGCTCCCGGTGCCGCGCCGCCGTCGCCGTACAGCACTTCGGTTGGCAACGCCGAGGGCCGGATGGACCAGGCGCCGGCAATGGCGATGATCACAAGCCAGCGGGCAACGCGCCATCGCCGCAGCCGCACCACCCGTGTGCCCGTGGCCAGTGCCGCGGCCGTGGTTGCGCCGGCATGGGCGATGATCATGGGCTGGTTCACCGCTGCGGTGCGCCGTGAGCGCAGGACGCGCTGGCTCGCCCGTACAACCAATTCAGCGCATGGGCCGCTATGAGACAGCTCGCGCCAATGATCACGGCCACGGTCTCCCATGGCGCTGAAAGCCCCGTGATCCGCACCACAAGAAGCCAGGCTATGCCGAAGACGAAAAGCCGGAGCGGCAACCTCTGCGCGTATGCACGGCGACCGTGCCGAAGCGCGGCAATGCCAAGCACCGCGGAGGTGCTCAAAAACGCCCACTCCAACCACTCGGGCAGCGCGTTGGTCAGCCCCAGCAGCGAAAGCGCCGCCAGAAAGACGGTGCTGGCCGCGCAATGGATGGTGCACAGCAGCGACACCGCAATGCCGGCGGCGTCGAGCCATTCAGGCGGAAGCGCGGCGGCTGGGGAAACACGGGGCGGTGTCGGTTGGGGACGCGCTATGCTCATAGGATAATGATAAAGCGTAATCATTTATAGTCAATGGAACAGGGCGGCTCGCGGGCATTGGCCTCGTGCGCCCTCGCCGGCGCCCTTGGGATCGTGGCGCTCCCGCCCATACCGTTAAATGCTATTGCGAAAGCTATATCATTATTCTACATTCGCACCGCGTGCTCCTCCGTACTGCCTCTCCCCGACGGACTCCTCGTGCCCTCTGCGATCGCAACCTCCCTGCCGGCGTCCGCTCCGCTGCTGTGCGCCCGCTCCCTCACCAAGCGCTACGGCGAGGTGACGGCCCTCGATGCGCTCTCGCTCGACATTCATGCCGGTGAGGTGTTCTGCCTCCTCGGCGCGAATGGGGCCGGGAAAACCACCACGATCAGTCTGTTTCTCAACTTCGTGGCCCCTACCAGCGGTCAGGCGCTGGTGTGCGGCATTGATGTCACGCACGACCCGATTGGCAGCAAGAAACACATCGCCTACATCCCGGAAACGGTGATGCTGTACAAGAATCTCACCGGCGTGGAGAATCTTGAGTACTTCGCCAGTCTCGCCACCGATCAGCCCTTCCAACGCGATGAGCTGGTGGGCTTCCTCGTGGATGCCGGACTCCGCACCGATCAGGTAGACCAGCGCATTGGTGGCTACTCCAAGGGGATGCGGCAAAAGGTTGGGATCGCCATTGCGTCGGCCAAGCGCGCCGATGTGCTCCTGCTTGATGAGCCCACCTCTGGTCTCGATCCCAAGGCGTCCAATGAGTTCTCCGAGCTCATTGGACGGATGCGCGAGCGCGGGGCGGCCGTGCTCATGGCCACGCACGATCTCTTCCGCGCCAAGGAGTCGGGTACGCGTGTGGGCATCATGAAGCAGGGGAAGCTGGTTGCCGAAATGCGCACCGCCGACATCGGCCACGCCGATCTCGAACGGCTGTATCTCGACCACATGCGCGACTGATTCCGGTACGCGCTCCCCTCGCGATCCACGGCTAACCCTTGCTCCGGAGTACTCCCCGATGATCACCCGCATCGCCCGTAAAGAGATGACGGAGATGTTCCGCGATGGCCGCTTCCGGTGGGCCAGCGCGATTGTCCTTGGGCTCATTGTTATTGCCACCCTCACGGGGGTGCGGAGTTTCCGCGCCCTCGATGCGGAACAGGCCGCGGCGCAGACGGCGATGCGTGGGTTTTGGGTTGAACAGGGAGCGAAGAATCCACACTCGGCTGCCCACTACGGGCTGTGGGTGTTCAAGCCGAAAATGCCACTATCGTTTATCGATCAAGGCGTTGACGCCTTTACCGGTGTCACCACGTGGCTTGAAGCGCACAAACAGAACGAATTCACGCGTCGCCCGGCGATGGATCAGGCGTCGGTGGCGCGCTTTGGCGAATGGACGGCGGCGGCTGTGCTGCAGCTGCTGGTTCCGTTGCTCATCATCATGCTCGCATTCTCTGCCTTCACGGCGGAGCGCGAAAGCGGCACGTTACGACAGTTAGCAGCGCTCGGCGTGCCCATGCCACAACTTGTTCGCGGGAAGGCGCTCGGTACGGCGGCGGCGCTGGCGGTGGTGGTGGTGCCCGCTACGCTGCTCGGCGTGCTCACGCTGGCGCTCGGGGCAGGGTTCAGCCGTGGGGCAGACGACTTTGTTCGCTTTGGCGCCATGGTGGCCGTGTATCTCGCGTACTTCCTGGTGGTGCTGGTGATCACGCTGGCGGTGTCGGCGCGCTCCCGTTCATCACGCGCTGCGCTGCTTACGCTGCTGGGTTTCTGGACGGTGACCTCACTCATTGCTCCGCGTGCTGTTACCGATGTGGCGCGGCGCGTGCACCCCACGGTGTCCTCCTTTGCTTTTCAGAAGGCCGTGGCGGACGATCTGGCGAACGGTATTGATGGCCACAACCCTGCGGATGCACGGCGCAAGGCGGTTGAAGCCCAGGCATTGAAAGAATACAGGGTGATCAGCATTGATGCGTTGCCTGTGAACTTCGATGCCATTGCCATGCAGGCGTCGGAGGAGTACGGCAACCAGGTGTTTGACAAGCACTTCAACGGGCTCTACGACAGCTACCGCGCACAGAATGCCGTGACGCAACTGGGCGCGGTGGTTGCGCCGCTGTTGGCGGTCCGCTCGCTGTCCATGGGGCTTGCCGGCACCGATGTTGAGCAGCATCGCGACTTCGCCACCAAGGCCGAATCGTATCGCCGTGGCCTCGTGGCCTTTGCCAACAACTATTTCCGCGACAACACGCAAACGGGCGCGTGGGATTGGAAGGCCCCGCCTGAGGTGTGGGCCAAGTATCCGGCCTTTCAGTATGAGGCCCCCCCAGTGTCGGAAACCCTCGCTCCCCAGCGGCGCGCCATCGTACTGTTAGCCGGCTGGTTCGTGCTCGCACTGCTTGCGCTGGTGAGCGCGCCATCCTTCCGACTCGATTAATCCATGCGCGCATCGCGGTTAGCACGTTTCGAATGGCAGTTGTTGGCGTCTGATCGGACACCGTGGCTCATGGTGCTGCTCTTCGGGTGCATGATGGGCTACGGTGCATGGAACGGGGTCACGTGGGCGCATTTTCAGCGCAGCACGATGGCCGACGTGTCCGCCGAGGAGACGACGCGTATGGAGAAGTTGCAGGGGGTGGTGCAGCGGCGAGCCCGTGGTGACTCAACGGCGATCGTGGCGCCGATTGGCGCGCTGGGTGCCCAAGGCGCTGTACGCTCGGCGATGCTGCCCCCGACATCGCTGGCCCCCTTGGCGGTGGGATCCAGCGATCTCTTCCCCTACTACACCAAGGTGTCGCTGCGCAGTAAACAGTCGTTCATCGTGAACGACGAAATTGAGAACCCGCACAATCTGTTGGCGGGTCGATTTGATCTCGCCTTTGCGGTTGTATTCGTCTTGCCGTTACTCATCATGGCGCTGACGTACAATCTGGTATCGGCTGAGCGTGAGCAAGGCACGATGGCGCTCATTCTTTCGCAGCCGGTGATGGCGCGTCGGGTGCTGCTGCTGAAGCTTGTGGTCCGCGTGGGCTTTGTGTTGGGGCTGACCCTCTTGCTCACGATGGGCGTGGTGCTCGCGGCCGGTGTGCCGCTTTCCGCGCCGGGTACGGTGCCCAAGTTGCTTTTGTGGTTCACGGTGGTGGTGGTGTACAGCGCATTCTGGATTGCGGCGGCCATTGCCGTTAACGCGCTTGGCCGGAGTTCCGCCACCAATGCGCTGGCGCTGCTGGGCGTATGGCTCACGGTGGTGGTTGTTATTCCCTCGTTGGTGTCGGCGGGGGTGACCACGTTTTACCCGGCCCCTTCGCGTGTGGCACTCACCACGGAACTGCGGCGCGTCAGCGATCAGGCCGCGGCGCAGGGCGATACGGCGGTGAGTCAGTTCCTGGCCGATCATCCGGAGATGGCCCAGCTGGGCGCGCTCTCGTCGCGAAACGCGTGGGGACGTACGATTGCGCTGCAGGAGCGCACGGAAGACGCTATGCGTCCCACTTATGCCGCCTTTGACGCTGCGCTGGACGCGCAGCGCGTAGCCGCTGATCGTCTGCGCGTGCTCAGCCCTGCGATTCTGGTGCAGGATGCCCTTCACGATATCGCAGGGCGGAGCGCCACGCGCTACCGGCACTATGCGGCGCAGGTTGACACATATCATCAGCAGTGGCAGCAGTACTTCTTCCGGCGTGTTTTTGCGGAAGCGACCATGACGCCGGCCGACTTCGAAGCGCTGCCGCGCTTTGCGTATGAAGAGGAGTCGGTGTCGGCGTTAACGGCGCGGGTGGTAACGGCGGTGATGATGGTGCTGCTGCCGGCGCTGCTGCTTGCGCTGTGGGGCGCCTCACGCTTGCGGGTGGTCGCGTTGAGCGAGCAGTAGCCGCAAAGATTTGTCGGATAGTTGGCATTCCCTCATGCAGGATCGTGCGATGCGAACGTGTTATGTCATGCGGTATGCGAGTGCCGCCGTGTTGTGGGTGAGCGCCGTGACCACCGCACCGGCGGGGGCGCAGATTATGGCCTCGGAGCGTGCCATGGTGGCTCAAACGGTTGATGGGACACGTCTAACCGTGGACTACTCGCGGCCCCGTGCGCGTGGCCGCACGAACATCTACGGCGGCATGGAGAAGTGGGGCATCACGTGGACACCCGGTGCGGATGATGCCACCACGCTTGAGCTGTCAAAGCCGGTCCAATTGCTGGGTATGACGGTGCCGCGGGGCAAGTACTCGGTGTGGCTGGTGCTGCGCGAGCAGGGCCCGTGGACGTTTGTGCTGGATCCTCGTGATTCCTTGTTTCACACCGACCATCCCGATTCCACGGCGCAGCAGTGGCGCGCGCCTGTGATGCCCATGCGTGTACCGCACACGGAGGTGCTGACGTGGAGCTTCCCCGCCGTGAGCACCACAGGGGTAACGCTCGATTTCCGCTGGGGGACGATGGGGGTTGAGATCCCGATTGCCGTGCCCCCGTCGTTGCCGCTCACGGTGAGTGCCGAGGAGGCTGCGCCCTTCGTTGGCGACTACACGTTTACGTGGGTGGACTCTTCGGCCACGGAGAAGCCGTCGCGCTTTACGGTGGAGCGTCGCGGTATGCAGCTGTTCGGGGTGTGGGACACCCCACAGTTCGGTTCCATGCGCGAGATGCAGCTGCTGGCACATGGTCCGGACACCTTCGCCTACGGCTTTGTCCGGAATGGCGAGTTGTGGTCCACCAACATGCGCATGACCATCCGGTTCCAACGCAGCAACGGCCGCATCACCGGGTTTGAATACGGGAGCGGACCGGAGCTGTTTGCGCGGGGCGTGCGGCGGTAGCGCAGGGAAGCTCGAGCGCCCGTGATGCGCATGCGTGTACCGCACTCAACTCGCCTACGGGAGCGCCGCCAATTCCTTCTGCGTCATCGGCGTGGTACGGCCTGCGGTCGCAATACGGATTTTCGCGACGTCGGCCGCTGTGACGGCGGATGCACGGTTGCCGAAGCTGCTACGAACGTAGGTCAACACTTCGGCCACCTCATCGTCCGACATGGGTACACCGGTGCCGTAGGCCATCATCGCGCTGTTATAC
>CANHTA010000078.1 GCA_947463135.1 Gemmatimonadota bacterium | reverse complement strand
CAGACGGTTCAAGCTTGAACGGATAGGAACGGGTACGAACGGATAGGAATGGATTGGGGCCGGGGGATGATGGCGGGCTGTGCTCTGTTGTTATCGGTTCTTCTCTGTTCGTATCCGTTTCCGCTGGAACCGTTGGTTTCCGTTGTTATCCCGTTGGTGTCCCGTGGTGGGGAGGTTGATAGGAATGGAAACAGACGGTTCAAGCTTGAACGGATAGGAACGGGTACGAACGGATAGGAATGGATTGGAGTCGGGGGATGATGGCGGGCTGTGCTCTGTTGTTATCGGTTCTTCTCTGTTCGTATCCGTTTCCGCTGGAGCCGTAGGTTTCCGTTGGTATCCCGGTGTGGATGAGCGGCGGCATGAAACGAAGCCGGTTGAGCGCACCGTGGCCACGGAATTGCAGGTATGGGTGGCCTATGCAAACCCGAACACTGAATGGATCGAAGCGAGCGTCGGCGCCTCTCCCGCTGACGGTGGAGGTGTCTGATGCGCTTGCGGCGGCGTTGCGGCGTGATGCGACCAGACGACGTGGGGCTCGGTTTTCCGGTGAGCCGATCCGGATTGCCGTGCTGGACCGGAACCCGCTCATCCGACAGGCGCTGACGGCACTGCTTGGGCGCGATCCCCGGATTCATCTCGTTGGGGATTCCCACGATCTCGAACGGTGCATCGGTTACGCGACCCATCGCGGCGCTCAGGTGGTGCTGTTGTCCGCGGAGCAGGATGCGGCCGTGGTGAATCAGCAGATCGCGTCGCTGGCATCGCTGCCGATTGGGGCGCACGTCATCGTGTTGAACGGTGAACAACGTCCTGAAGACGTTCGCGATGCCTTTCGTGCCGGGGCGTTCGGGTATCTCCCCTGGAGCGCTTCCGTGAGCGAACTCATTGAAGCCATTGAGATGGTGGCCGACGGCATGAGCTATGTGTTACCCACGACCGCGAAGGCACTTGCGGCGGGGCTCCGTACCCCGTTGCCCGGTATCAGCGCCCCGAGGCAGTCGCCGCTCGATATCCTGAGCACGCGCGAGCGCACCGTACTCGAACGCATCGCCCGTGGATTCAGCGGACCGGAGGTGGCCCAACAGCTGGGCATCACGGTGAAAACCGTGGATACCTACCGTCATCGCATTCACGAGAAGATCGGCGTGCAACATCGCAGTGATTACGTGCGCATTGCCCTTGCCCACGATCTGTTGCTCCGGGAACCCCAATAAGCGCCGGTCCCCGGTACGGCCCCGTTTCCTCACCTGCTTCTCCTCGGAGTCGATCATGCCGACGTACATGCCCACGTTCCGCCCTGCCACTGATATGCTGAACACGTTCGAGCCCACGGTGGCCCCGTCTGGTCCAATTCTTATTGCCACCGACAGCTCGCCGGCCTCTGATGCGGCCTTTCCCATGGCGCGCGCGCTGGCGGCGTCCATGAACGTACCGGTGCAGGTGGTGAGCGCCCTGCGTCCGAACACCATGCCGATGTACGCCTTCGATGCGATCCCGTATCCCATGGTCGCCGAACCGTATCTCGTGGAGGGGCGTCAGGCTTCCATTGCTCGGCAGATGGCACGTACCGCGCCGTCAGCCACACCTTGGCCCGTGCGCGTCCGGGTTGGTGATCCACTCCATGAAATCGTGGACGATGCGCGTCATGTGGACGCACGGGTGCTCGTGATTGGCAGAGGTCGACATACCGTACTGGGCCGGACCTTCGGCGCAGAGTCGGTGCTGCGGTTGCTGCAAATGGGAGATACCCCGGTGCTGGCCGTTGAACCGGGGATGGAGGCCTTGCCCCGCAATGTGGTGATCGCCACCGATTTCAGTGCCTTCAGTCTTTATGCCGCTCAGATCGCGGCCAACATGATTGCGCCCGAGGCTACCGTGCGGCTCGTGCACGTGAGCCCGGTGTTGAGTGATGCGGACGCCACCATGCGGGCCTACGCGGACGGTTACCGGAAGGAAGAAGCCAAAGGGTTTGCCCTGTTACGTGAGCATCTGGCGCCACGTGGCTTCCGCGTGGAAACCGTCTCACTGCATGGCCATCCCTCTGACCGACTGGTGGAGTACCTCGATGCCATCGCCGCCGATCTGGTGGTTACGGCGACGCATGGCTACGGCTTCTTCCGTCGCATGGTGTTGGGGAGCGTTACCACGGAGCTCGTGCGTTCGGCACCCTGCTCGGTGCTCTGTGTGCCGGGGCGCGCTCGTACCATCGCGGCGGCGCGCGCCAGTGCCAGCAGCACACAACAGACCCGCAGCCTTGCCGTTGAGGTGCTGGACTCCGAGCTGCATGCGTTCGGCACACGGAATGTCGGACGGATCTGTCGCGTTGAAATGGATCGCGACGATTTCGGTGCACAGTTGCTGGGGCAGGGGATGCCGCTGGTGGGCGCCACCTACGACAAACATGACCGGAGCGTTACCCTCATGTTCGGTGCGTCAAGCCTGCAGGGTGAACACCTCAGTCACCACCTGGCGCACTGCGAGTCGGTCCATCTCCTCACCGCCAGCGACGGGCGCGACCAGGTGATGCGGATCGTCCACGGGGGTGGACAGACGTTGTTACTGCTGGAGTAGCGACTCCTACTTCCACGCCTTCACAATGGCTTCGCCGATCCGGCCGATCACCGCGTTGCCTTCGGCGTCCACCCAGTAGCGCGTGTCCGCATTGTCCTTGGTCAGCACACAGGCCACCACGCGCGCCGGCAGGGAAAACACCCCGCAGTCGGTGCGCGCTGCGTCTACGTCTCCGCTTTTGTGCGCGAGGCGCGTACCGTAGGTGAAACGGGCGAGCTTGGAACCATCTTCGTTGTTGGCCAGGATGCTGAGCATGGTTGAGTCGGCCACCGGGCTCACCGCTTTGCCCTGCGCCAGCAACAGGAACAGCTGCGCCATTTCATTGGGCGTTGTGACCCCAAGCCCATACTTCACGGAGCTATCGGGGGCGACGGTGGCAATGCGGGTCATTGAGCCACTATGGACCTTGGTGTGCGCCAAGCCCAGTGCTTCCATTTTCTGCCAGACGCGCCGGATTTTGATACGGTCCAACACCAGATTGGTGGCGGTGTTGTCGCTCAGCGTACTCATGAGGTACGCCACATCCCACAGCCGCAGGGTGAGTGGCGTGCGGAGGTACTGGAGCTGTCCCGCCCCACCGACTTTGTCGATCTCGGTGAGCACCACCGGATCGTCCAGCGTCAATTGATGCTGTTCGGCCAAGTCGAAGAGGGTGACCAGAATGGGCACCTTGATGAGTGAGGCCGTGGAGAAGGTCTCGTTGCCGCGTTGTTCGAGATGCTCGCCGGTTTCAAGGTTGGTGATGCTGTAGCCAACGACGCCCCGATGTGCGGCGGACAGACTATCCAGTGTGCGGCGCAAGACGGCCGTCTTCGCCTGCTGTGCATTCGCACGCGGCGCCCAGCTCATGGAGGACAGTGCCCAGACCACCACCGCGACCGCCGACCGGAGCGTGATACGGCGTGAGGCACGGAGACAGGTGCGGCGACCAGCAACAGCGCAGGAGGCGCAACGGGACATGGGAGCGGGCGGTGGTGGGGATTGAGTTGCTTCGCGACGGAAGCGTGCTACGATTCGGGCAGCGGAGGCGTTGATGGAGATCTACAAGACATTCACCTTTGAAGCTGCACACCGGTTGCCGAACGTGCCACCGGGGCATAAATGCGCACGGCTTCATGGGCATTCGTTCCAGGTCACGGTCCATGTTCAGGGGCCCCTGCTGGCTCATGCCGGATGGGTGATGGATTTTGCCGACCTCAAAGCGGTGGTCAAGCCGCTGATTGAGGAGCTCGATCACACCTATCTCAACGAGATCCCCGGGCTCGAGAATCCCACCAGCGAGGTGATCGCGCGCTGGATCTGGCGCCGCCTGACGGCCTCGTTGACCGGCTTGCGACAGATTGTCGTGCGCGAGACGTGTACCTCGGGGTGCGTGTACCGCGGTGAAGACGAGACTGGTGAAGACGACACCGGTACCGCGGAGCTGTTGTCTACCGGCCGCCCCACTCCCTGAGAATGATGTTGAGGTCCAGGTCGGGGGCGAGAAAGCAGCCGTGTCCATGTCCCCGAAGCACCCGCATGGTGGCGTGAGGAAGACGGGCTGACATGTAGGTGGCCTGTTTCACCGAGGGAATGAGGTGATCCTCATCGGCGGCCAGAAAGAGCGTGGGCACGTGAATGTGCTGGAGTCGATCGCGCAGGTCGTAGTGCGTGAGAATGCGGAGCCGGTTGAGGTAGCCTTCCCGGGTGGTGGCGCGGGTGAGCAGAAGAAACTGGCGGATCTCGTCCTGATGCGTGTGGGAGGAGTGCAGGCGCGAGGCGGTGAGGCGCCGCACCAGGTGCATGGTCCCCCACGGCACCACACTGGCGGCTGTTCTGGCGGCGTACAGTTTGCACGTGGGGGTAATGCGCGCAAACGAATTCAGGATCACCATGGCGCCGATCCGCTCCGGATGCGCCAGTGCCACACTCATGGCGAGCGCCCCACCGAATGATTCGCCAACCATAAGGGCTGGCGTGCCGTCGGGGAGCAGTTGTTCGAGGTGGCGCACCACGTCAGCCACCAGCGTGTCCATGGTCCGTGCGCTGTCGCGCAGCCGGAAGGTGATCACGCGGAAACGGGGCGACAGCAGTCGGGCCTGTCGGTAAAACAGCAGACCGGTGCCATCGAGGCCGGGGATATAGATCAGTGGTGGTCCCTCGCCCTGGACCTGGCACTGTTCAAGGGCGTGCGCTTCGGGAATACCGTTCCCGTGCGTCTTCATGACCCGGTGTTCGCTTTCACCAGGAGGCCCGCTCAATGCATGCGACATCACGTCGTCTGGCCCGGTTTCTGTGGGCCGCCGTATCGGTGGTGGTTGTGGAAACGGTCATCATTGGCCTCGCGTTTGCGCCCGCGCTCCTCTTCATCCAATGGCAGTCCACGTGGCCTCTGTCCCCTTGGGTTCGTCTGACGGTGGCATCGCTGGGCGTTGCGCCGGTGTACCTCCTCTGCGCCTGCTCCCTCATGGTGTATTCCGCGCTCATCACGAAGGCGCTGGGCTGGCGCACGCCGGCCTCCCTGGAGGTCCCGCTGCGGGACTACAGTTGGCCCGTGTTGCACTGGGGACGCTATCTCATGACCATCCACGTGGCGCGCGTCTTTGCCGGTCCCGCCTTTCGCTCCACGACGATCTGGAACTGGTACATGCGCCTGAACGGCGCCCGCATTGGCCGCGATGTCTGGGTGAATAGCCTGGCGCTGATGGATCATAACCTGCTCGATTTCGGCGATGGTGTGGTGATCGGTTCCGATGCGCACGTATCGGGCCATGTGGTGGAACGGGGTGTTCTGAAAACCGCCCCCGTCCAGCTTGGCCGGAACACTCTTGTTGGCATCGGGAGCGTGATTGGCATCGGGGTGCAGTCGGGGGAGGACGTGCAGGTTGGCGCACTGTCGGTGGTGCCGAAGTTCACGCGTCTTGAGACGGCCGGTGTGTATGTGGGCGTGCCAGCGGTGCGCGTGCGCTGAGTGCACTCAGCCGGGGGCGCTATCGCGCGGGGGTTCTGTCAGTACAATTCCTGACTACGCGTGTACGCTATCCCTTCACACCCGGACCAATGGCCGCTTCCAGTCTGCTGGCTCTCATTGATGACATCTCAACGCTGCTGGACGATGTGGCTGTCCTGACCAAGGTGGCGGCGACGAAAACCACCGGTGTCATGGGAGATGATCTGGCACTGAATGCCGAGCAGGTGTCGGGTGTGCGTGTGGAGCGGGAACTCCCGGTGGTGTGGGCCGTGGCGAAGGGCTCGTTTGTGAATAAGCTCATTTTGGTGCCGGCGGCGCTGCTCATCAGCGCGTTGCTGCCGGTGGCGATCATGCCACTCATGATCGTGGGTGGACTATTCCTGTGTTTCGAAGGGGTCGAGAAGCTGGCCCATAAGCTCCTGCCTCATGACGACGAGCCGGCACCGCACGCGCTGCTCAAGGCCGTTGCCGATCCGGCGGTGGATCTGGTGGCCTTTGAACGGGCGAAGGTGAAGGGCGCGGTGCGCACGGATTTTGTGCTGTCGGCCGAAATTGTCGTGATTACGCTTGGTACGATGGCCACCGCGTCGCTGGTGCAGCAGGTGGTGGTCCTCAGTGCCATTGCGATTGGCGCCACGGTGTTGGTGTATGGGCTGGTGGCCGGCATTGTGAAGCTCGATGATCTCGGGCTTGCGCTGCACCGGCAGACCGACGCCGCGTCCCGCGCGCTCGGGCGCTTCATTTTGCGCGCGGCCCCCCTGTTAATGAAGAGCCTGTCGGTGCTGGGGACGGCGGCCATGTTCACCGTGGGTGGCAGCATCATTGCCCACGGGGTGCCGACGGTGGCGCATCTCGTGGAAGACGTCGGCCGTTCGCTTGCGGAGCGGAGCGCGGTGCTCGCGTTTCTAGCGACGACCGCCCTTGATGCGCTCGTCGGTATCGCTTCCGGGGTGGTGGCCGTGCTGCTCTTCACCGGGGGCACGAAGCTGTTGTCCAAGACGGCCGCGGGGCCGCGCGTCCGGTAACGACGCCGAGCGGGGGGTCGCGGGCGTCGGGGGCAGGGGTTCGTCCCGATCCTCTGCCCCCCAGTCGCGTTTGGGTGCACCGCGTGGCGGAGCACCGCGTGGCGTGGCCCCGCCACGCGGCGCATCCTTTGCGACCGGCTTGGCTGGCGTGCGCTTTCGCCCCTGCCCTCCCTTGCCGCCTTTCATGGGCTACTGCTTCGCGATGATCAGGTCTTTGATTTTGGCATACATCACGGCGGACAGGATCTTCTTGGTGACCAAATCATTCTTGGTTTTGTACGGACGGCCCCCGATGATTTTGGCGGCATAGCTATCGCCGATGCCTGGCATGGCTTTGAGCACGCTGGCGGGGGCGCTGTTGATGTCGATCAGGCCAGCCGCCGCCGCCACCGCCTCGGCGCCACCGGGAACGGGGAGCTTGAGCTTGCCCCCTTGCGCGTGAACCGCCACCGGCGCGGACAGCGCGAGCGCGATGCAGAGCGTACGCCGAAATTGCATAAGTACATCCCAACAGAAGGTGAGTGGAAGAATCCCGCGCGCTTCATTGTCCACGGCGGCGGAAGACGTTTGCTTTGCCAGGATCATGTCTGCCCCGATGCCACCGTTTGACCCGGCCCGTTTCAATCTACTGCGCGCCTTCCTGCGATGGTCGGCGCGACGGGCGTTGCGTTGGGTGTATCGGGAAACGGTGGTGGTGCCGCTGGGTCGGGTTCCGGACACCGGACCGGTACTCTTTGTGGGGAACCATCCCAACGATCTCCCCGATGTACTGCTGGGGCTTCAGGCCTGCCCGCGGCATGTGCGATATCTGGCCACGATTTCGGCCGGGGCCGGAGGCGTCGCGCGCCGTGGGTATGAGGCGATGGGGGTGATCCCGGTTACGCGGGTGCGTGATGCCAGGAAAATGCGGGCGATGGGGGTGGACATGGCCGCGGTGAATGCGGAGGCCGGCCGTTTGGTGGCGCAGGCGTTTGGGTGTGGGCATGTGGTGGGGGTGTTCCCGCAGGGCGGCGTTCATGACGCCCCACAGATTGCCCGGTTGCGCACAGGTGTAGCGATGATGGCGCTTGATGCGATTGATAGTGGCTCTACATCTGATGTCACCGTGGTGCCGTTTGGCGTGCAATACGAGGCCCCACGCACCCCGCGCAGTGACGCGATGGCGGTGGTCGGGATTGGCTGGTCCTTACGGAAGTGGCGCGAGGACCGGCTCGCCGCTGGGCTCGAGGCCGGGGTGTCGGCGCTTACCGATCAGCTCCGCGCCAGTTTGCTCACGGTCACCCGGAACGCCCCCGACTGGGAATCCGCCCAGGAACGCGACGAACTCATCGCCGCGGTGTCCGCCCTGCACCCCGTACCCACCACGGCCCAACAGCCCCCGCTGTTGGAGCGGGCCGCCCAGCTGGTTCCCCTCGCCACCCATTTGGTGGCACTCCGTCGCTCAGAGGCCCCTACTCCCCACTCCGCGCGCCTTCATACGTTCGTATCCGAACTATCGCAGATGGTGCACGAAGCGGGGGGGCTACGCACCTCCGCCCGCGATGTCGCCCGTTTGCTGGTCGGGGCGGGGCTTGGCGCTGAAGCGGAGCTGCGCCCGGTGTGGGCCCTGCTCCTGCTCACGCCGGCGGCGCTGGTGGGGTGGCTGCTGCATGCCCCGATCTTCTGGGTGGTGTGGCGCCTGGCTCACCGCTTTGCCAAGGCGCGGGCCGATGTGATCGCGCGGGCCTGTGTGCCCGGTCTCCAGATGGTGCTGGCGTGGTACCTCGTGCTGGCGGTCGCCGCCGCCAGCGCACTGGTTGCCACCGGTGCCGCCAACGCGGTCACCATGCTCGGGGTGTTGCTGCTGACCACGCAGCTGCCCACCCTGGCCGATGTGGCGCTCCGTTGGCGCGACGGCTGGCGTGCCCGCGCGCTGGTGTGGCGCGTTCGCCGTTGGCCGGCGCCACGGCGGGCTGAGATTCAGCGGGTGGCTGAGGCGCTTCGCGCGGAGTGGCTGTCCGGTTACTCTCACCAATGACCGTTCTTGCACCTTTCCAGCCGGCGTCGGCATGACGCTGATCTCCATCGGCAACGCGCGGGTGGATTTCGGCGCGACCGAAATCTTTCGCGACATCTCCCTGACCGTCGGCGCCGGCGACCGCTGGGCCGTGGTGGGTCGGAACGGCACCGGGAAAACCACCCTCGTTCGTCTCATCACGGGCGACCTGCAGCCCACCAGCGGGTCGGTGGCACGCATGCCCGGGCTGCGCGTGGCGCTCATGGACCAGCACCGTCGCTTTCCCGACGGTATGACGTTGTGGGAAATCGTGGCCGATGCCTTCGGCGATCTCCGTGTCCTCGAGCAGTCGTTGGCGACGCAAGCGGCCAATCTTGAGCACGATCACGGCGACGACGCGATGGAGAAGTACGGTCGCGACCTTGAACGGTTCGAACGTGAAGGCGGCTACCAGATGTCGGCCAAGGTGGACGCCGTGCTCATGGGCGTCGGCTTCGACCCCGAAGCGGCCAAGGCCACCAGCATCGGCACGCTCAGCGGCGGTGAACGCGGGCGCGTAGCGCTCGCCCGCCAGTTGGCCACGCCCGCCGAAATCCTGCTGCTTGACGAACCCACGAACCACCTCGATCTCGAAACCACCGCGTGGCTCGAGCAGTATCTGCGCGACACCGACCGCACCGTCATCTGTATCAGTCACGACCGCGCGTTCCTTGCGGTGATGGCTAATCACGTGCTGCACTTTGAGGGTGGTACCGCCTTCGGCTACGAAGGCAGCTACGAGTCGTTCCTCATTCAACGCGAGGAGAAACGGCTCACGCAACAGCGCCAGTTCGACAAGCAGCAGTCCAAGATCCAGTCAGAAACCGAGTACATCGCGCGCAACCTTGCCGGTCAGAACACCAAACAGGCCAAGGGACGCCGCAAGTTGCTGGCCCGCATGCCGCGACTCTCGGCCCCCATCGGTGGCGATGCTGTGATGGCGCTGCGCTTATCGGCGGGCAATCGCAGCGGCGACCGCGTGATCGAAGCCGAACATGTGACCGTGGCCGTGGACACGCCGACTGGCACACGCGAACTGCTGCGCGACGTGAACGTGGTGCTCGAGCGCAATGAAGTGGTGGCGCTGGTGGGCCCAAACGGCGCCGGCAAAAGCACCCTGATTAAAACGCTGGTGGAGGAGCATCCGGCGTATGCCGGTCGCGTGAAAATGGGGCCCAGTACCACCGTGGCGTACTACCGTCAGGACGTTGGACACCTGCCACTGGACAGCACTATCTACGAAGCCATTGCCACGGAACGCCCCCTGTGGGAACGGCGACAGGTGCAGGGTCACCTCGGCCGTTTCGGGTTCAGTGGCGACGAAGTGCAACGTACCGTCGGCACGTTGTCGGGTGGTGAACGCGCCCGCGTGGCGTTGGCGCTGCTGACGTTGTCCACCAACAACCTGCTCATTCTCGACGAGCCCACGAACCACCTCGATGTCGAAAGCATCGAAGCGCTTGAGGACGCGATTGAGGAGTACGAGGGCAGCTGTCTCATTGTGAGTCACGACCGTGCCGTGCTGCGCGGGTTGGCCACGCAGGTGTGGGAAGTGAAGGATCAGCAGTTGATCATCTTCCCCGGCAGTTTCGTGGAGTGGGAAGCGTTGCGGGCCGAGAACAAGATCAAGGCCGAGAAGACCGCGCGGGAGATTTCGCAGCGCGAGTCAGAGAAGACCGCGAAGGTGCGCGACCGGGAACGCGAGCTGCAGCGCGAGCGGGAACGTGCCGACAAGGCTAAGGAACAGGCGTACGACAGGTCGCAGGGGAAGCACGGGGCCAAGGCCGTCGCGCCCACGTCGAACGATGTGCGCAAGGCGCAGCGGGCGGCCGAGAAGGCGCTTGGCGACGCTGAGCTGCGGGTGTCGATGCTGGAAGCGAAGATTGCGGGCATTACCGAGGAGCTCGACGACGCGACGTTGTACGACACCCCGGCCGGTGTGCAGAAGGCGGCGGCGCTAGGCAAGACGCTCGACGACACGCGCGACTTGCTGGATGACGCGGTGCATGACTGGACGGCTGCGGCCGAACGGGTGCAGCAGCTCAAGGGCTGACGGAGACCGGGGAGCATACGGCATGACGCAACTTCTGAACTTTTGCTGCGTACCATCAGGCATGCGAATGCTTTGGTTTCTTGGTGCCGCTGTGCTGTTTGCGCCGGTGCGCGTGTCGGCGCAGGCGGATAGCTCCCGCGCGCTCGCACCGCAGGCGCTGCGGGCGTTGCTGGCCAATGCCAGTGAACGGAATGTGCTCCCGCGCTCGCTTATCAGCTTTACCGCCCAGGTGGAAAGCGAAATCTCGGTGTTGGTGCGCCGAGAAGAGGGAACGGAAGCGGCAGCGTTGGTGGAACAGGTTGCCAGTCAGCTGAGGTGGAATCGTACCGGGTTTTTCGACCAGCACGTTGTTGGCTACCGTGCCCAGCAAACGGGGGCCAACGTATCCATGCTGTCGGTGTTTCAAACCGGCTGGCTGAATCCGGTGCTCTACGGCAATCGCTTGCGCATTCGTAGCGGCACCCAGCGCTCATCGTCGCGTGGTCGTGCCCCTTCGCGATCGGCCGGTACTGACACGGTGCCGGCGGTGCATCCCTTGGCCCAAGACCGTGAGCGATACTACCGCTATACCGGCGGCGATACCATTGTGATCATGCGCGCCGGTGATCGCGTGATTCCCATTGCGCATGTCCGTGTGCAGCCTCGTACTGATCTCACTGAAGCCGTGGTGCTGTTTGATGGTGAGATGGATCTCGACGCGTCACGTGGCACCTTGGTGCGGTTACGGGGATACTTTGTGCGCGCCAACGCGCCACGTCGTGGTCTGGTGGCGTCGCTCGGCGAGGCGGTGGCGTTCGTGGAATACGAAAACGGAGAGCGCCTCGGTGCCTACTGGCTGCCGGTCACGCAACGGATTGAACTGCAAGCCAGCTTCCCGGGACTCGGCGACGGTCGTGCGGTGGTTCGTATTGTGTCGCGCTTTTCACAGATGAATGTGAACGACACCGTGTTGGACGCGCGTACGTTGGCGGTGGCTGACTCCCTGCGTCCGTTGGCCCGTCGTCGGCTGAGCTATGCTGCTGCCGACTCACTGGGGAGTTTTCGTGCGTGGCAAACGGATGTTGGTGCACTCTCCGTGGGCATGCACTCCGACGATTTCAACGATATCGGCCCCGACCGCTGGCGTTCCACCGGCGCTCCGCGCGTGGACTACACGGTGCCGCGCGCCAGCGATGTGTTTCATTTCAATCGAGTCGAGGGGGTGTACACGGGCACTGGCCTCAAGTGGTCGTTGCGTGACGCCGCTCCCGGCGTCGTGGTCCGCGCGAATGCCGGCTGGGCCTGGAACGAAGGCACCGCCCGTGGCCGCTTGTCCGTGGAACGCAAGCGTGGGAATACCACGCTGGAGCTGCGCAGCGGTCGTTCGCTGGACAACACCAATGATTTCCGTGTGCCGTTGGACTCCGGGAACACCTTTGGCGCGTTGTTTGGCTCACAGGATCCGTACGACTATGTCGATCGTCGCAGTGCGACGGTGGCCGCCGTGCACACTACCGGCGCACGGCGTTTCCTCACGCGCGTGGAATTCGGTGTAGCCGACGATCGGTATCGTCCCGCGGTGTATGTGCGCGGTCCCTTCGGCGGTGCGGCGTATCGTGAGAATCGTCGTGTTGACGCTGGCGGCTATTTGCGCAGCGCTGCGCTGGTGGAATGGCATCCGGACTTCAGCGCGGAGTTTGCGAAGCCCGGTGTCGGGGCACGCCTTTCGTACGAGCGCGGCGATGGTACGCTCGCGTGGCAGCGGGCCGAGGCGCGCGTGACGGCCCGTCAGCTGTTTGGTCCCTTCGTGGCGCTTGCCCGCGCTGATGTGGGCGCTGTGCTGGGTGCGCGGATTCCGCCGCAGCAGTTGTTTGAACTGGGCCGTTTCCAAAACCTGCCGGGCTATGAGGACAAGGAGTTCGCGGGTTCTCGCGCGGCGGTACTTCGTGCGACGCTGCAGTACACCAGCCCATTCTACCGTCAGCCGGTGCGCGTAGGACGCTTCCTTCTACCCGCTTTGGCCCCGGGGATGAGCGTAGGGGTCCAGAGCGGCTGGGCCGATGCGCCAACGGCGGCGGCCCGCTCCAGTCTTGCGCGCCTGGGGGCACCGATTGACACCACGCTGCTTGCCAGTTGGGCACCGGTGGCGCGCCCCACCGACGGCATTCGTGCGTCGCTTACCGCGGGACTGCGTCTGTTTTCGGGCGGTGTGTTTGTGGGGGCCACTCGCAAAGTGGACCAGGCGGCGCCGTGGTCGGCGTTAATCACCTTTGGACAGCAGTGGTGAGGCAGTCTTAAGAACAGCCTAACCGCGGATTGCCGCGGATGCACGCGGATGAGGGCCGTGGTGACGACGCGTACTCGTTGCCCGCGACATGTTCATCCGTGCGTGATTCGTGAGATCCGCGGTGAAGGCTGTTGAGGTTCACGCGAATTCATCGGTAATCGACCCACTCGATCCATGTCGGCACAACGTACCGTTGACCTGCACATCCGCCTCAAGCGGCACACCGATGGCTCCGCATCGCTCACGTGTACGCGTTTTGATGGATCGGTGATGCCGTGGTCGGCGTGAATCACCTTTGGACGGCAGTGGTGTAGTGGCTTACAAACAGCCTAACCGCGGATT
>CANHTA010000077.1 GCA_947463135.1 Gemmatimonadota bacterium | reverse complement strand
CGCGAGCTCGGCGAGTCTGAGCTCGTGCTCGATCATTTGTCCGTTGATGATGTGATGCGTTTGGTCGGCGCGAAGTCGACCGCGGCGAAGACGTCGGCACCGGCGGCTCAGGCTTCACAGGCAACCACGGTGGACGTGAACCCCCGGTCTCCCGAGGACTCGCGCAATGCACCGGACGCCCCAGAGTCCAAGCCGTTGGCCCCGCCACCGGAGCCCGGGGTTCGATTTGATCCGGCGGCGACCACCGATTGGCGAGCGGCGCTAAGCGTCGCTGGCGTGACCCGTCCGGGCGTCGCGGTACCGAAGACATCCGTGTCTGCCACAACGCCTCCACCCTCTGATCCACCCGCCCATCCACCAGCGGGCGCCCAAATCCCCGCCGCTGGCATCGGTCCGATAGGGCCCCTTGCCGCTGCCTCCGTGGGTGATTGGCCGGCTTGGCTCTCCGCGCTTGATCTTCCGCGTGGGTTAGAGGCGCAGCGGCCGGTTATCGGTACCGACCCCGACGTGGGGCGCCCCTCGCTGGCACAGCTCGCCGAACAGGTGGCGGGCTGTACCGGCTGCGCCTTACACACGTCCGCGCACGGTCCCGTGTTTGGCGAAGGGAACGCGACCGCCGACCTGTTGTGCGTTGGCGACGCGCCCGGCGCCGAGGAAGCGGAGTGTGGGACACCGTTTGCCGGAGAGGCCGGCGAGCTCCTGACCAAGATTCTCGGCGCGATTCAGCTGTCGCGAAGTGACGTGTATCTCTGCAACGTGCTGAAGCATCGTCCGCTGAGAACCGGTGACCCCTCGCCAGAGGAAATCACGGCGTGTTGGCCGTTCCTTCTGCGTCAGATAGAAATCGTGCGCCCTCGTGTCATTCTCGCGCTTGGTCGGGTCGCCGCGCAAACCATGTTGCACACCACCACCGGTATCGGGGCACTGCGTGGTCATCTCCATCGGTTCCACGGGGTGCCTCTGATCGTCACGTACCATCCCTCAGCGTTGCTGCGGAACGAGGCGTGGAAGCGCCCCACGTGGGAAGATGTGAAGCTCGCCCGTCGCATTCTCGATGCCTCGCGCGCCGCCGGCGCCGACACGACGACATTATGACTTCTCTTATTGTCCCTAATACCGCCGTCCCGGCCGTGCGCGATCCGTTCAAGGAGCGCCGTCCGCCCTGGTCGGAAGAGGCCGAGCAGGCCGTGCTCGGTGCGATGCTTCTCGACGCCGATGCCGTGATGCGTGCGGCTGAGCACGTCGATGATACGATGTTTTACCGCGAGGGGCACCGTCGCCTGTTTCGGGCGATGATCGCGATCACCGAGCGTGGTGGGGTGATCGATCCGCTGACGCTCGCCGATGAACTTGAACGGCGCGGTGAGTTAGAGCATGCGGGCGGCCGCGAGTATATGGGGTTCCTGCTGGATGCGGTCCCTACGGTGGCGAACGTGGAGTATCACGCGCGCATCGTGAA
Source organism: Gemmatimonadota bacterium (assembly GCA_947463135.1). Classification (GTDB taxonomy): domain Bacteria; phylum Gemmatimonadota; class Gemmatimonadetes; order Gemmatimonadales; family Gemmatimonadaceae; genus Gemmatimonas. The sequence continues at coordinate 11,790 of CANHTA010000077.1, read as the reverse complement.
AGAGCGCGCGCTGCTTCGCCGTCTCATCGAAGTCTCAACGGAAATTGTGTCGGAGGCCTTCGAGGGCCGTACGTCTGCCTCGGATCTGCTGGATTCGGCGGAGTCGCGCATCTTTTCGCTCGGGCAGTCGAAGGAACGCACTGGCTTTGCGCGCATCAAGGAGCTGTTGTGGCCAGCCATGGAAAAGCTCGAACTGCTGGCGCAGCGTGAGGCCGCGATCACCGGCGTACCGAGCGGCTTCAACGAACTGGATTTCATGACGTCCGGTTTCCAGCCAGCGGATCTGGTCATTGTGGCGGCGCGTCCATCCATGGGAAAAACCGCGTTTACCCTCAATATCGCGCAGCATGCCGCCATTACCGCAAAGGTACCGGTTGCATTTTTCTCGCTGGAAATGAGTAAGGAGTCATTGGTACAGCGTATGCTCGCATCCGAGGCACTCATCGATGCCCAGGCGCTGCGTAAGGGGGGTAGGGCACTCGACGAATCGATGCCACGTTTGGCGCAGGCGGCGGGTATCCTGAGTCATGCACCGATTTTCATTGACGATACCCCGGGGATTACGCTGCTCGATATGCGGGCCAAGGCACGTCGCCTCAAGGCCGAACATGACCTTGGCCTCATCATCGTTGACTACCTGCAGCTCATGACGGGCCCCTCGGGTGTTGAGAATCGTCAGCAGGAAGTCTCGCAGATTTCGCGTGGGCTGAAGGCGTTGGCGAAGGAGTTGGGCGTGCCCGTGGTGGCACTCTCACAGCTCTCGCGCGCGCCGGAGCAGCGCACCGGGGATGATAAGGGCCGGCCACAGCTCTCCGACCTTCGTGAGTCGGGGGCCATTGAGCAGGACGCCGATGTGATCATGTTCATCTTCCGTCAGGAAGTGTACGCGGAACGGGATGAGAACGGTCGTCTCAAGGATCCGGATTTAGAGGGGCGGGCGGAAATTATCATCGGGAAGCAGCGAAACGGTCCGATCGGGAGCGCGCGGTTGTATTTCCACAAGCAGTACACGCGTTTCGATAACTTTTCGAGCCGCCAAGCCCCACACGATTTCGGTGGGCCCAAGTCCGAGTTTGGTGGGCCGAAGTTGGTGAAGGGTGTTGATGACTTTGGCGGAACGCCGTTTTGAGTTCGCGATGATGGCGAAGGCGAAGACGGTGTATCGGTGCGCGGAATGCGGCGCGGAGTTTCCCAAATGGGCGGGACGCTGCGAGAGCTGTCAGGCGTGGAACACCCTCGGCGAAGAGATCGTCTCGCCCGTGGTCACCAGTAAACGCACGGCGGCACGACTCGAGCCTGGCCATGCCGTCGCCACCGTCACGTTGGGCCGGGTTACCGCAGCGGATACCCCGCGGTGGAACACGAAGCTCAATGAGTTCGATTTTGTGCTTGGTGGTGGTCTCGTACCAGGCAGTATGGTGCTCGTTGGCGGTGAACCCGGCATTGGGAAAAGTACCTTGCTGCTGCAGGTCGCGGCGCGACTGGAGTCCGCTGGGCTCAGTACGCTCTATGTGTCCGGTGAAGAGAGTGCGCTGCAAGTGCGGTTGCGTGCCGACCGGTTGGCGGAGGATGCGTCGTCGGTGGCGCTGCTGACGGAAACCTCGCTCGAAACCATTCTCGCCACGGCGGCGCAGCCGGCAGCGGATGGTCGACGCATCAGCGTGCTGATTGTGGACTCCATTCAGACGGTCCACACGGAACTGCTTGAGGGTGCCCCGGGAAATGTGGGGCAGGTGCGTGAGTGCGCCGCGCGACTCATGCGATTCGCGAAGGACACGGGGACGGCGGTGTTTGTCATTGGACACGTGACGAAGGGTGGTGGAATCGCCGGTCCCAAGACGCTCGAGCATATCGTTGATACGGTCCTTTACTTCGAAGGCGATGGTACGCTCGAGCACCGGGTGCTGCGCGCGACCAAGAATCGCTTTGGATCGGTTGATGAAATCGGGGTATTCCGGATGGTTGGGACGGGGCTCGTCCCCGTGGAGAATCCGTCGGCGTTGTTCCTCGGCGATCGGCGCGATGTGGCCAGTGGAAGTGCCGTGTGCGCCCTCATGGAGGGGACGCGCCCCGTTCTGGTCGAGGTGCAAGCACTCGCTGCCAAGGCTGGATTTGGCACACCGCAGCGCGTGGCAAATGGGATCGACGCTCGGCGACTGGCGCTCCTGCTGGCCGTGTTGGACAAACGCGGCGGCTTCTCGTGCGCGCAGTTGGACGTCTTCTGCAACGTGGTCGGCGGTATGCGGGTGCAGGAGCCCAGCGTTGATCTCGCGATCGTTGCGGCGATTGCCTCCAGCATCGTGGACAAGCCACTCCCTGCTCAGGCCATTTTTCTCGGCGAGGTTGGCCTTGGCGGAGAGGTGCGTCCGGTGTCGCAAGTTGAACGCCGCCTTGCGGAGGCCGCCAAGCTTGGCATGACCCGCGCGTATCTGTCGGAGCGCGCTATTCCACGGCGTGTATCGAGCGATATCACGCTGGTTGGTGTGCGGACGCTGGCTGATGTGCTGCAAAAAACCGTCGGTAAGGATGCGACATGACTGAACAGCCTGCAGCACCGCGCCGTGTGATCCCACCGCCGGTGATCGCGTCGCGCGGCGAGGAAGCCCAGCTGCACGGGGGCGTTGTACGCGATGTCGGCGTGGTGATCGTTGCGGGTGGATCCGGCTCGCGAACGGGGAGTGCGGAGCTCAAGCAGTTCCGATGGGTTGCTGGAAAGCCAGCGCTGCTGCACAGCGTTCAGGCGTTCATGGCCAGACCCGATGTCGCCATCGTTGTGGTGGTTCTGCCGAAAGCCTATGCAGCTGATCCACCGCCCTGGCTCTTTCAGTGCGATGTCGATCGGTTGTTGGTGTCGGTTGGGGGACGTGAACGGCACGAGAGTGTGATCAACGGTCTCGAGGACCTTCCCGAGCAGGTGGAGATTGCCGTTGTGCACGACGCGGCCCGCCCGCTTGTCACCGATGCCACCATTGATCGCGTAATTGCGGAGGCTCGTCGGGGGCACGGGGCGGTTGCGGCGTTGCCAGTGGTGGACACGCTGAAAGAGGTTGATGCCGATGGGCGTATTGTGCGCACGGTTGATCGCGCCAATCTCTGGCGAGCGCAGACGCCGCAGGCGTTTCCACGCGTCATGCTCGAGCAGGCGCATATCGCGGCGCGGCGCGATGGGATCGGGGCCACCGACGATGCGGGGTTGTGTGAGCGGCTGGGATTGCTCGTGGTCGTGGTTCGTGGCAGCGAACGTGGCATGAAAATCACGGAGGAGCTCGATTTCGCGCGCGCCGATGCCCTCAGCATGCTGCCGGAGTAGGGCTGGTGTCCCAGTCTCGAGACGCCCTGACGGTACCCTTCTGGTCGCCGGTAGAGGTGGAGTCTGCGCTGCGTGCGGCCATGCTGCATCTGCGCGAAGGCGGCGTACTCGCGTATCCTACCGAGACCGTGTACGGGTTCGGCACGGCGGTCGATCATGAGTCGGTGGAGGCCCTGGTGCAACTCAAAGGCCGGCCACCTGGGAAGCCGTTTCTGTTGCTGATCAATGATCCCGTACAGATCGCCCGCCTCGACCTGCATCTGCCCACGTATGCCGCCACCCTGGCCGCACGTTTTTGGCCCGGCCCGCTCACGCTCGTGCTCCGCGGGGGGGACCGGCGGGTCTCGCCACGGCTGCGGGGGCCAGAGGGTGGGGTAGCCGTACGTTGGACGCCGCACCTTGGTCTGCAACGTTTACTGACGGCCTACGGTGAACCTATCACCAGCACCAGCGCGAACAGGCCCGGGGTTCCCCCTGCGATGACGGCGTCCGAGATTGTGGAGCAATGGCCGGAGGCGATTCATCGCGGTGTGTTAACCGTGCTTGATGGTGGACGGTTGGCGCCGTCGCGATCCTCCACCGTGGTGGACTGTACTGGTCGCCGCCCGCGCGTGATTCGACCGGGGGTGTTCACGGCAAGCCAGCTGCGCGAATGCGTGCCGGATCTCGTAGGTGATACCTAGCCGTCGCTGAGGGGCTCACACCATATGCATCTGTTGTTTATCTGCACCGGCAATACCTGTCGCAGCCCGCTCGCCGAGGTGATCGCTCGGCGAATGATTGCCGATCGGGCCATTCCTGATCTCACCGTTGGTAGCGCCGGTACGCAGGCGTGGGCCGATACTCCGGCCTCAGACGGCGCGTTGCTCGTCGCGCTTGAGCACGGTCTCGACCTTGGCGATCATCGGTCACGCCCCCTTGTTCCGGCCATCGTGAATGGTGCCCAATTGCTGCTCACGATGGGGCCGCATCATCTCGAACGTGCTGAGGCGATGGGTGGAACGGGCCGATCGTGGCTGCTCACGGAGTTTGCCGGGGAGACGCCACGTCCCATCAGTGATCCGTTTGGTGGAGATCTCGGGGTGTACCGTGACACCTACGAGGAACTTGAGCGCGTGATCGACGCCGTACTCAACCGCGTCGTCGCCGATCGTAGTCGGCTATCGCCATGAGCCTCCGCCACTGATGCACGGATCGCCAGCCGGCGCCATCCGAGCGTCAAGCCGGCCAACGCGACTCGTGATTCTCGGTCATCCGGTCGCACATTCGCTATCACCGGTATTCCAGAGTGCGGCACTCCGTGCGGCAGGCCTTCCCATTGGCTACGAGCGCGAGGACGTGTCGCCCGTAGCGCTGGGAGGCCGATTGCGCACCCTCGCGGCGGAAGGGGCTGGTGGCAACATTACGATGCCCCACAAGGAGGCTGCGGCTGCGCTGATAACGAGTCGTACACCGGTGGCGCACCGAGTCGGTGCGGTGAACACGTTCTGGACGGAGCAGGGCGCGCTGGTAGGACACAACACCGATGTTGCCGGTGCGGCCGCGACGATTCGCGCGCTCGTGGGGGAGGATCCGAGCACCCTTGGTGACGTCTCCGTGGTGGTGTTCGGTGCTGGTGGCTCGGCCGCGGCTATTCTGGTGGCGCTCGCCGATGTGGGATGTCGCAATGTGACTGTCGTGGCGCGGTCGGTGGTGCGTGCGCGGGCGTTAGCCGATCGACTCGCGATGACCGTACGGATTGTCCCCGTAGAATCGCTGGCGAGCGTGGCGGGAGGCGCCGGCCTTGTGATTAATGCGACGCCGGTGGGGTTGCACGATGATGCGTTTCCGATGCCGGTGTCTCTCCTCCCGGCCGATTGTGCGGCTTTCGATCTGGTCTACCGCCTTGGAGGGACGCCCTGGATTGCCGCTTGTCGCGCGGCTGGTCGGCGCGCCGAAGACGGGCTCCGGATGTTGGTGGAGCAGGGGGCTATGGCGTTTGAAGCATGGTTTGATGTACCGGCTCCACGCGCGGCGATGTGGCACGCGCTCAACGCGACGCCGATCATCCACGCGCAACGATGAGTCCGCAGCGCCAACCAGCTGGACCGGCAAGTATCGCGTGGGATGCGGTCTCACGGCTCGTCCGATCGACCGCCGTCGGGATGGTCGATCTCCTCCTCCCCGCGGCGTGTGCCCTTTGCCGGGCGCCGCATCGCTCGGAGGGCCACGGTATTGTGTGTCAGGCGTGCCTGTCGCGCGTCGTTCCACTGGGCTGGCCCCAGTGTGTCCGCTGCGGTCACCCTCGACTCTCCTCAACCCTGCCGCTCCCGGTCGACCTGGCCCGCGCGGACGAGCTCCCGGCGTGTCGGTGGTGCGTACGGCTTGCGCCGACGATCCGGGCGGTCCGATCGGTCTGTCGCATGGATACCGGGACAGGCGCGGCCATGGTTCACGCGCTCAAGTACGAGGGCTGGCACGCTGTGGCGAGGCCAATGGCCCGCCGGATGGCCAGAGTGGACTGGCCCGCGGATGTGATCCACGAGCGCACGGCACTCGTGCCGGTGCCCTTGTCACGTACCCGGCGCCGAGAGCGCGGCTATAACCAAGCGGAGCATTTAGCGCGCGCCTTGGCCGACGAATGGCGCCTGCCGGTGTGGACGGATGTGCTCGAACGCCCACGGCACACCAAGTCGCAGGTGCAGTTGACACCGCTGGAGAGGGCGAGCAACGTTTCCGGTGCATTTCTGGTGCCGAATCGTGCTCGTGCACGGCTCCGTGGGGCACACATTGTGCTGGTGGACGATGTGATCACGACGGCTGCGACCATGAATGCGGCGGCTCAGGCGCTCGCCGATGGCGGGGTGCGTATTCTCTCTTGTGTAACCTTCGGACGGGCACCGGAACCAGGTGACCGCGCCGTTTCTGACATCGACTTCATCCGGAACTGACACGAATGGCCATTCGCGTAGGCATCAACGGCTTCGGCCGTATCGGACGGCAGGTGCTTCGTGCTGCCAAGCAGCAGGGCGTCGCTGACCTCGATTTCGTCGCCGTGAACGATCTCACCGACACCGCCACCTTGGCGCACCTGTTTACGTACGACTCGGTGCATGGGCGGTATGATGGAGAGGTGCGGCATGATGCCGAGAGTATCACGATTGATGGTGACCGCATCCGCATTCTCGCCGAACGCGACCCCGCGAAGCTTGGCTGGGGTGATCTCGGCGTGGATATCGTGCTCGAGTCCACCGGTCGCTTTACTGTCGCGGCCGATGCAAAGAAGCACCTGGAGGCCGGCGCCAAGAAGGTCATTATTTCCGCACCAGCCACCAATGAAGACATCACCATCGTGATGGGTGTCAACAGCGACAAGTACGACCCGTCGTCACATCACATCATTTCGAATGCCTCGTGCACAACCAACTGCCTTGTGCCGATGGTCAAGGTCATCCGCGATCACTTTGGCTTCGTCCATGGTTCGATGGTCACGATTCACAGCTACACCAACGATCAGTCGATCCTCGATCTGCCTCATAAGGACCTTCGGCGCGCGCGCGCGGCGGCGGTCTCGATGATCCCCACCACCACGGGGGCGGCGAAAGCCACGTCGCTCGTCATTCCTGAGGTGAAGGGGAAGATTGACGGCATCGCGGTGCGGGTGCCGACGCCCGATGTCTCGCTTACGGATCTGACCTGTGTCGTTGAGCGGCCGGTGACGAAAGACGAGGTGAATGCGGCTTTCAAGGCCGCGTCCGACACGTCGCTTGCGGGCGTGCTGGGTTACAGCGATGTACCGCTCGTTTCCATTGACTACGTCGGCGATCCGCATTCGTGCACGCTCGATTCGCTCAGCACGATCGTCATTGATGGAACGATGGTGAAGATTTCTGGCTGGTACGACAACGAGTGGGGCTATTCGTCGCGTTGTGTTGACCTGCTGCGTTTCGTCGGCGCGCGTCTGTAAGTCGCGCCATCAGCCTTGCGTCGTTCGTTGTCTTTCGTCGTGTGTCGCTCCGCGGGCCCCGGTATCCTGGTACCGGGGCTCGCGCGTTACACGGCGAATGGCGCACGACATTACCCCGCACGTCTCCCTTCGCCATGACAACACGTACCATTCGCGACCTTTCTGCGGCTGATCTCGCCGGCAAGCGCGTCCTCGTTCGCGTGGATTTCAACGTTCCACTCGGCGCGGACGGCGCGGTGAGTGACGACACGCGGATCACCGCCGCCCTGCCCACGCTGAATGCCCTGCTTGATCAGGGGGCGAAGGTGATCCTGCTGGCCCATTTCGGTCGCCCTAAGGGGGCGCCGGAGGCGAAGTATTCGCTAGCCCCGGTGGCGGCCCGTCTCCGGACGCTGTGCTCCCGTCCGGTGCACTTCCTGGCCGAGACGATCGGACCGGCGGCCGTGGCGGCAACGCATGCCCTACCGGCGGGAGAGGTGTTGCTCCTCGAGAACACCCGGTTTCTCGCCGGGGAAGAACGCAACGACGACGAGCTGTCGCGCCAGCTGGCGGAGCTGGGCGAGGTGTATGTCAACGACGCCTTTGGTGCGGCACATCGGGCCCATGCCAGCACGGCCGGCGTTGCCCGGTATTGCCGACCGGCCGTAGCGGGACTGTTGATGGAGAGGGAGCTGGCGTACTTGGGCGGTGCGCTGGCCACTCCGGCTCGTCCGTTTGTGGCGATCCTTGGCGGTTCTAAGATTTCCGGTAAGATCGACGTGGTTGAAGCCCTGTTACCGAAGGTGGATCACCTCCTCATCGGTGGTGCGATGGCCTGCACCTTCTTTCGTGCCATGGGGTTCGAAACCGGCACCTCGCTGGTGGAACCGGACCGACTCGAGATGGCTAAAGCGCTGCTCGACCGAGCCGGCGACAAGCTGGTGCTTCCCGTCGATGCGGTTATCGCCCCCTCGATGAATGAGGGCGATGCGGCGCGCGTGGTTGATCGGACCATGATTGCCGGTGGGGAGGCCATGTTCGACATCGGACCGGCCACGGTCGCGCAGTACCGCGCCCTCATTGAGTCGGCGCACACCGTGCTGTGGAACGGACCGATGGGGGTTTTTGAGAAGCCGCCCTTCGATGGTGGCACCCGCGCGGTGGCCGAGGCGATGGCCGTGGCCACAGGTCGCGGCGCCACCACCATCATTGGGGGTGGGGATTCGGCCGCCGCCGTGGTTGAGGCCGGACTCGAGTCGAAGATGTCGCATGTCTCCACCGGCGGCGGCGCCTCGTTGGAGTTTCTTGAGGGGAGAGATCTCCCCGGTGTGTCTGCGCTCGACGTCCGCTAACGCGCGTCAGCCGCGCTCAACTTTAAGGCAGGGGATTCCGCTCATGCACCACAAGCCGGTCATCGCCGCGAATTGGAAACTCAATCACGGCCCGACTGACGCCAAGGCGTTTCTGCAGCGATTCCTCGCGCAGGCGCCAAAGATGAACGACCGGACGCTGGTGTTCTTTCCGTCGGCGCTGACGGTGACGACGGTGGTGGAGGGGCTGCGCGAACGTCCGGACATCTGGGTCGGGGTCCAGAACGTTCACGCGGAGGTCCAAGGCGCCTTCACCGGGGAAAACTCGGTACTCATGGCTCGCGACGTGGGGGCGCGGATCGTGCTCGTGGGACACTCGGAGCGTCGGCATGTGTTCGGCGAAACCGATGCCATGACCACGGCGAAGATGGCGCTGATCTGTCAGGCGCGTTTGGTCCCGATGCTCTGTGTGGGCGAGACACTCGCTGAACGCGAGGCGGGCGCAACGGCAACGGTGGTGGAGCGGCAACTCTCGGCCGGCTTGGCGGCGCTGGATGACCAGCAAGCCGCCGGAATCATGCTCGCGTACGAGCCCGTGTGGGCCATCGGTACGGGACGGACGGCAACCCCTGAGGACGCGAGCGCCATTCACCAGGTCTTGCGCCTCGCGTTGGCCAGCCGGTTAGGGGAGAAGGCCGCGGCGGGCATTCCTATCTTGTACGGTGGGTCGGTCAACCGCGGCAATGCCGCCACCCTGCTCGCTGCGCCAGAGGTAGATGGCTTGCTGGTTGGGGGCGCCTCGCTGGACGCGGACAGTTGGGCCAGTATCGTTCGCAGCTGACGTCCGCAGCGTGGGTCGTGCGTCGTGCCGGCTCGCGCAACTAGTGCAAGGGGAAGGACTTGCCTCGGCACAAGCGGGCTGCCATCTTAAGGGGCTGGCGCGACATTCGCGCATTGTGCTCGCACTCGATTCCGGCTTCGTGATATGTACACGTTTCTGCTGACTCTACTCATTCTCGACGCGATCGTTTTGGCGATTGCCGTGCTCCTTCAGTCCGGAAAGGGCGGCGGGCTGGCGGCGAGCTTCGGAGGCGCGAGTTCGTCATCCGATTCGGTCATCGGCACGCGTCAGGCAGGCAACCTGCTGACGAAGGCGAGTTGGTGGTGTGGTGGTGTGTTCCTCGGGCTCGCCTTCATCCTGCAGATCATGTCGTCCCGAGGGTCGGCGCCCAAGTCGGTGCTCGATAAGCTCGCCGCGCCCGCCGCGGCGCCGTCGTCGGCGCCCGCCAGTGGTGCGGCCCCTGCCGCCCCGCTCACCCAGCAGCCGGCGGCTCCGGCCGCGCCGGCTCCTGTGAAGAAGCCGTAACGCGCGCGTGAGCACGTTACTGCCCAAGGGGTTCCTCCTCCTCGAGGACGGAACCCTTTTTCTCGGCCGCCTCGTCGGATCGAGCACGCCCACCGTGGCCGAGGTCGTCTTTACGACCAACATGACCGGGTATCAGGAGGTCTTCTCTGATCCCTCGTACCGCGGCCAGACGGTGGTGCTGACGGCTCCGCAGATCGGCAACTACGGGGTGAACACCGAGGACCCCGAGTCCGCGAGACCACAGGTCGCGGGCGTGGTGGTTCGCGATCTCTCGCTGACCTATTCGAACTGGCGCGCAACCGGCAGCCTCCGGGACTGGCTTGAAGCGTACCAGGTGCCGGTGCTGACAGAGGTCGACACCCGCCGCCTCACCAAGCACCTTCGCGCGGTGGGCGTCATGCGCGGCGTCATCGGACTGGGCGAGACGCCCACGGCCGAGGCGCTGGCGGTTTTGGCGAGCTGCCCGAGCATGGAAGGGCTTGATCTGGCAACGGTAGTGTCTACGCGTGAACCGTACACGTGGGGCAAGCCCGACGCGACGTACCATGTTGTGGCCTACGATTACGGGATCAAGCGGAATATTCTCCGTCTGTTTGATGCGCACGACTGTCGGGTGACCGTGGTGCCTTCGGACACGCCTGCGGATCAGGTACTCGCCATGAATCCAGACGGGGTCTTCCTGTCCAACGGACCAGGCGACCCGGATGCCGTAACGTATGCACCGGCCACAATTCGTCAGATCGCCGCGACGAGCACTCCCATGTTCGGGATTTGCCTCGGCCATCAACTCATCGGCCTTTCCTTCGGAGCCCGTACGGAGAAGATGCCGTTCGGGCACCGCGGGGGTAATCAGCCGGTAAAGGATCTCGCCACCGGGCGGGTGCTCATTACGTCCCAAAACCACGGGTTCGCCGTGGTTGGGTCAGTCGATGGTGTGGAAGGGGCTCCGGATCTCGCCATCACCCATGTGAATCTCAACGATGGCACGGTCGAAGGGCTTCGCCATCGTACGTTGCCTATCTTTGCCGTTCAATACCATCCGGAAGCCGCGCCGGGACCACACGATGCGGTCCCTCTGTTCGACCAGTTCCTTGAGGCACTGAAAAATCGTCACGTGTGAAGTGACCCAAACGCTTGACTGATAAGCACTAACGTCATACGTTCGCATCCTTCACTTGACATTCGCTGCGTGCCGGAAGTCCCCAAAAACTGGGACGGCACGTCGACCCTTTGGTAGAGTCCATGACGAAAGCCGATCTGGTTGAGAACGTCACGGCGCGTATTGCGCAGACGGCCGGACCGACCATCTCCAAGAAGGATTGTGCGCGCGTCGTTGACGCGTTCCTTGACGCAATCAAGGAAGCGCTGCAGGAACAGAAGAACATTGAAGTGCGTGGGTTCGGCACGTACAAGATCCGCCAGCGCAAAACCCGGATGGCCCGGAATCCGCGCACCGGCTCGCCCGTTGAGGTTTCGGCGCGGCCAGTGCCCGTGTTCAAGCCCAGCAAGGAGCTGCGTGCGATGGTAGCGGGTGTTGACGAGAGCATGCTCGAGGATGATGACGCCGAGGAAATGAACGAGGCATAGCCGTCCGCCCTTCGGCGTGTGCCCAACCCGTACGCCCCGCCGCGCGTCTCGCGAGCGGGGCGTCCGCATTTATGCTCCTTAGGGGACAGCACGCGGGCGCATCAGTTACTTTTCAACGCATTATGAGCATCCCCGTCCTCCTGTTCGCCTCCTACGCCGATAGCTTTGGCACGCGGTGTCTCGACGTGCCTCTGGATGCCCCGTGCCCCGTGGCCGATGTCATCCGCGTCATCCGGACGATGCCGGGAGGAGACCGGCTGCCTGCGGTTCCCCTTGTTGCCGTGAATCGTGT
>CANHTA010000076.1 GCA_947463135.1 Gemmatimonadota bacterium | reverse complement strand
GGCCCGCTCGCGGAGCGCTTGGAGCGACGCATAGGCCTTGGCATAAGGGAGCATGGCGGCCACGCTGTCGGGATGCGGGGGGGCGGGGGGGCCAACCGCCGCGGTGGCCGGCGGCGGAGTCGTCTGTGCCCGCAACGCGTGGGGGATTCCAACCGTACCACACCCAATGGCCAGCAACAGACCGAGACAGCGCAGCACGAGAGACTCCGGATGCCGAAGAAGGTGAGGACCGAACCGTACCCCAAGAAGCTCGGCGCCATGTGGGCGGGCGTCAACTGGTTGTCGCGGGAGAGAATTCCCTCCTTGCCAAGACCGACATTTGGTCTGAACTTCCCTAGTCGGGCGTCTTGTCCCGAAATTCCCTCAGGTTGTCCCCCCGCACGAGGTCAGGCATGAAGGCGATCTCCGCACTGGCGGTCACGCTCTCATTCGCCGTTGCCCTACCTGGGCACAGCGAAACACGGCGAGCGGTCCCCCCCGCGAAGGCTGCACGACCCGTTGGTCACCCGGTGCTCCCACGCCCCGCCGTGACTCGCGACGCACGTCGTGCCGCTCTGCCGCCGGCCCCGGCGGCACCATGGATGGCGCCGGCCGAGCTGAATGCGGTGGTGAAGCAGTATTGCCAGAAATGCCATAACCCCACCATGAAGCGCGGCAATTTGTCGCTGGCCGACTTCGACGTGGGCGCCCCCGACGCGAAGGCCGACGTCGCCGAAAAGGTGGTGGCAAAACTGCGCTCCGGCATGATGCCGCCGGTGGGGTCGGCCCGACCGAGCGCGGACACGCTGGATGCGCTGGTGACGTCGCTCGAACGTCAGCTGGACGCCAGCGCCTTCGCGCATCCGAATCCCGGGCGTCGCACGTTTCAGCGCCTGAACCGCGCTGAGTATCGCGCCGCGGTCGCCGACTTGTTAAAGATGGACGTGGATGCCACCGCGTATCTCCCGCCCGACACCAAGAGCGACAATTTCGATAACATCGCCGATGTGCAGGCGTTGTCGCCGACGCTGCTGAGCGCGTATCTGCGTGCGGCGAGTGACCTGAGCCGGCTGGCGATCGGGAACACGGGCGCGAGCGCGGCGTCGAACACATACACGATGCCGAAGTTGGCCTCGCAGGTGAGTCATGTAGAAGGCACGCCCTTCGGCTCGCGCGGCGGCATGGCGGTGGTCCACACCTTTCCCGCCGATGGCGAGTACCGCTTTGACGTGAACTTTTTTCACGAGACCACCGGCGCCTTCGCCGGCGGATTGGCCCGTGGCGAACAGATCGAAATCTCGGTCGATGGCGAGCGCGTTGCGCTGCTTGGCATTGACCGCTTTATGCACGCCTCTGATCCCAACGGGGTAGCCATGGGCAGCGAGCGCGTGCGCGTGACCGCCGGCCCGCACAAGATTGCGGCCGCGTTCGTGCCGCCGGCGTTTCAGGGCGTTGTGCAGGATCTCATCAGTCCCCTCAAGTATTCGCTCAACAGCACGTCGAATGCCGTAGCGTACGGCTTCTCGCTGTTGCCGCACCTGCGCGAACTCACGGTCAACGGCCCGTACGCCGTGACCGGCGTGTCGGACACGCCGGTGCGTCGCCATATCTTCAGCTGCCGTCCTGCCACCGTGATGGCGGAACGCCCGTGCGCGCAGTCGATTGTGAACCGGTTGGGCACCATGGCGTATCGTCGTCCGCTCACGGACGAAGATCGCAGCGGACTGATGTCGTTGTATGATTCCGGGCGCAAGGGCGGCAACTTCGAGACTGGCGTGCGCAACGCCCTCGAAGGCATTCTGGCGAGCCCTGATTTCGTGTTCCGTTTTGAACAGGCGCCACGCGACGTGGCCGCGGGTGCGAACTACAAGCTGCGCGACATTGACCTCGCCTCGCGGCTGTCGTTCTTCCTGTGGTCGGCGCCGCCGGACCAGGCGCTGATCACCGCCGCCACCCGCGGCACGCTCTCGCAGACGGCAGGTCTTGAACGCGAAGTGCGGCGGATGCTTGGCGACCCGCGCGCGAAGGCGCTGTCCACCCGCTTCGCGGCGCAGTGGCTGCGCCTGCCCGACCTCGACATCGTGCAGCCCGACATCCGGCAGTATCCCGATTTCGACGAGCAACTGCGCAGCGCGATGCGAGAGGAGACCGAGCTGTTTTTTGATGATCTCGTGCGCCGCGATCGTCCGTTGCTCGATCTGTATCGTGCCGATTACACGTTTGTGAACGAACGGTTGGCGCAGCACTACGACATCCCCAACATCGTTGGTCCGTCATTCCGGCGCGTGAAGTATCCGGATGCCGGCCGTCGTGGCGTGTTGTCCCACGCGAGTGTGCTCACGTTAACCTCACATGCCGGTCGCACGTCGGCGGTGGAGCGCGGGAAGTGGGTGATGGAAGTCATGCTCAATTCGCCACCACCACCGCCGCCGCCTGGCGTGCCGGATTTGGAAGCCACGCCCGGAAGCGCGTCCGGGCGTATGCTCACGGTGCGTGAACGCATGGAGCAGCATCGTAAGAGCCCGGCGTGCGCCAGCTGCCATAAGATGATGGACCCGATTGGGCTCGCCATGGAGCAGTACGACGTGACGGGACGGCTGCGCGTGCGCGACAACGGCATGCCGATTGACTCGCGCGGCGACCTGTGGGACGGTACCACGGCCAGCACGGTGGCCGAACTGCAGGCCGCGCTGCTGCGCCGCGAAGATGCGCTGCTGCGCACCTTCACCCGCAATCTGATGGCGTATGCCATCGGGCGTCGTATTGAAGCGTACGACATGCCCACGGTGCGCGCGATTGTGCGCGATGCGTCGAAGCAGGAGCACCGTATGTCGGCGTACATCCTGGGCGTTGTACGCAGCCCGGCGTTCCGCATGCAGCGCGCGGAAAGCGCCATTCCAAAAGCCACCGACGCGTCATCTGGCGCGTCTTCCCCGTCGTCCCGGTAAGGAGCCGCCTCATGGCGTTCATCAGCCGCCAGCCACTGCTACGCCGTACGTTCCTTAAGGGACTCGGCACGATGGTCGCGCTTCCGTACCTGGACGCGATGATTCCCACCACCGCCTTCGCGGCCAGTGCCCCGAGCAATCCGGCGCGCCTGCTCTGCCTTGAGATGGTGCACGGCGCAGCGGGATGCAGTCCGTTTGGCCTCACCGAACATCTCTGGGCTCCGCCAACCACCGGCAGCGCGTTTGATCTGAGCGCCACGTCGCTCTCACCGCTGGAATCGTGGCGCAAGTATCTCACCATCGTGAGCAACACCGACGTGCGCATGGCCGAAGCGTACAAGTCGGAGGAGATCGGTGGTGACCACTTCCGGTCAAGCGCCGTGTTCCTCACGCAAGCGCATCCTACGCAAACGGAAGGCTCCGACATTTTTGCGGGCACATCGCTCGACCAGATGTACGCGCAGCGCTTCGGGCAGGCCACGCCGATTCCGTCGATGCAGCTGTGTATTGAACCGCTTGATCGTGCGGGCGGCTGCGCCTACGGCTACTCGTGCATGTACACCGATTCCATCAGTTGGAGCTCCCCCACCGAACCGCTGCCGATGATCCGCGATCCGCGCGTGGCGTTCGAGCAGCTGTTCGGTACCGGTGGCACGCCGGCCGAGCGCGCGGACCGCACGCGCAGCACGGGCAGTGTGCTGGATTGGATTACGGGGCGGGTGTCGCAGCTGAACCGGCAACTCGGGGCCGGTGATCGCCGGCGCATGGAGCAGTATCTCGAGAACATCCGCGAGATCGAGCGTCGCATTCAACAGGTTGAAGCGCGCAACGCTTCAGGGGAAGAGCGGGAACTGGCGGGTGCGCCGGTCGGCGTCCCGGATTCGTTTACCGATCATGTGAAGATCATGTTCGACCTGCAGGTGCTCGCGCTGCAGAGCGACATGACGCGCGTGTTCTCATTCAAGATGGGGCGTGACGCCTCGGCGCGCGTGTATCCGGACAGCGGCGTGGCCACCGGTTTTCATCCCGCCTCACACCATGGCAACAACCCGGCGCGCGTGCGCGAGTTTGCGGAGATCAACCGCTACCATGTGAGCTTGCTGCCGTACCTGCTGGACAAGCTCAAGACGACGATGGATGGCGATACGCCGCTGCTGGAGAACACCACGATTGTGTACGGCTCGCCGATGTCGGACAGCAACACGCACAACCACCGTCGCTGCCCGTTGATTTTGCTGGGCGGCGGTCACGGGATCGCGTCGGGGAACCAGCACCTGAAGGCACCGGATGGTACGCCGATGGCCAACGTGATGCTGAGTCTGATGCACAAGCTGGGCATGGATGACATGCAGACGTTTGGTGACAGCACTGGTGCCTTTGCGTTTTGATCTTGCGTTGACCTGTCTCTGACCCATGCGGAGCGAAGGGCGTATGAATCGATCGATGCTCACGATGTTCGGAGTAATCGCGCTGGGTGTCCCCGGCGGACTCCCGTTGGTACTGCCACCGGCGGCGCCCGTGGCGGAGGCGGCCATGCGCGGCGATGGTGCCACCGTGCGGGCGCTGGTGGCGAGCGGGGCCGATGTCAATGCGGCGCAGGGCGACGGCATGACGGCGCTGCACTGGGCGGCCAACCGCGGCGACTCAACGATGGCCGTGGTGTTGCTGCGCGCCAAGGCGCGGCTGTCGGCGACCACGCGGATTGGGGGCTACACGCCGCTCCATGTGGCGAGCCAGAGCGGCGCGGCGGGGGTGGTACGCGCCTTATTGGCCGCCAAGGCCGACGCGCGCGCCGTGACTACCGACGGGGCCACGGCCATGCACCTCGCCGCGGTTGCCGGTGTGCCGGGTACGATTACGGCGCTGGTGGCAGCGGGCGGCGACGTCAACGCCACGGAACCCGCATGGGGGCAGACGCCGCTGATGGCCGCGGCCGCGCGCGGGCGCGCCGATGCCGTGCGTGCACTGCTCAAGGCTGGCGCCGACCCGTCGGTGACGGCGAAAACGATGGATATCATGGCAAGCGCGGCGCAGGACCGTCAGGCCAAGGCCAAACGGGATGCGGTGCTGGCGCAACTCCGTGAAGCACAGGGACAGAGTAAGAACCCCAACTGGTTGCCGTCGCCGCAGCAGGTGCAGGCCGCGGTGAAGGCGTCGCGCGAGGTGGAAGTGCAGGCCGCCTCGAAGGCGGCCCTCGAGGGAGCGGCCGCTGCGGCCGCCGCCGAAGAGGCACGCCTGGCCGCGCAGGGCGGTCGTGGACTCGACGATGACAACCCGGCGTACAATGAGCAGCTGGGTGTGCAGGGAGGCCATACGGCGCTACTGCTGGCCGTGCGTGAAGGGCAGACGGCGTGTGTGGACGCCCTGTTGGATGGAGGCGCCGACATCAATCAGGTGAGTCGTGGCGATCAGACCAGCCCGATGCTGATGGCGTCCATCAATGGCCATTACGATCTGGTGTTGCGGCTGCTGAAACGCGGTGGGAACCCGAATCTGGCCAGCGCCGCCGGTGCAGCTCCGCTCTTTGCGGTGCTGAACAAGGAGTGGGCGCCCACCACGCGCACGCCGCAGCCGGCGTTCCAGCTGCAACAGCAGGCGACGTATCTCGAGGTGATCGATGCGCTGCTGAAGGCCAAGGCCGATCCCAACGCACGCCTCGTGAAGTCGCTCTGGTACACCACGTACAATCGCGACAATCTGGGCGTCGACTTTTCCGGCGCGACGCCGTTTTTCCGTGCGGCCTACGCGACCGACGTGCCCGCCATGAAGCTGTTACTGGCGGCGGGTGCCGATCCGATGATTGCCACCATTAAGCCCAAGCCGCGGGCGCGTCGTGGTGCGGCCGCCGTGACCCGTGAAGACCCGTCCGGGTTGGCGCCGATACCTGATGGCGGCGTGGGGGTCTTTGCGGTTCACGCGGCGGCTGGCGTGGGCTACGGACAGGGCTTCGCCGCCAACGATCACCGACACACGCCAGACGGCTGGCTGCCCGCCATGCGCTTTCTGGTGGAGGAATTGAAGTTTGATGTGAACATGCGCGACTTCAACGGCTACACGCCGTTACACCACGCAGCCGCGCGCGGCGACAACGAGATGATCCAGTATCTCCTCTCGAAAGGCGCCGATGTGATGGTGGTGGCGCGCACGGGTCAGACGACGGTGGACATGGCCAACGGTCCGGTGCAGCGTATTTCGCCGTTTCTGGATACGGTGGCCATGTTGGAAAAGCTCGGCGCGAAAAACAACCATCGGTGTGTGTCCTGCTAAAGGCGTCTACGGCGTGCCGCCCTTCAGCGTGCGATACTGGGCCAGCGCCGCATTCACCTTCTGATCGACCGCGATTTTCCCGATAGCGGCGGAGGCCTTGGTTGGGTCACCGGTCACGCCGGCATCCGGCGCGCCGCCGTTGGGCATGAGCTTGTTGAGCCGGATGCCGTCGCCGAATACGTAGAGCAACTGCGACGTGTCGCTGGTGCCGGCGTGCGAGCCGACCATCTGCTCATCCCAGCCGTAGGTGGTCTTCAGGTAGTCGCGAATCTGGATGCGCCCCTTCTGGTAGTAGTCCACCAGCGCGTACACCCGCACGCCCGTCCCCGCCCACTCGGCGTTGAGCGCATTCGCCACGGCGGTGAGTCCGGCCTGGTTCCCCCCGCTATCACCGATCAGCAGGATGTCGGTGAAGCCGTGTACGCGCAGCGAGCGTACAGCCGCATCGAGTAAGCGGTCGTAGGCCGGTGACGGCAGCGAAATCACACCGGGCTTGTCACCGAATCCGGGGCGCGTGTAGTCCCCCTCGGGCACGTATTGCACCGTGGGGGCCACCAACGCATTCCCAAGTTGCTGCGCAATCTGTCCGGCAGCGAAGGTGACGATGTAGTTGTGCTTCCCCATGACCATGTGCGGCCCGTTCTGCTCGGTTCCGCCGGTGGGGATGATGGCCACGCGCTTGCCACCTTGAATGGCATCGCGGATTTCGGTCCAGGTCATGGCCTCGAGATACGGCGCCGCCAGCAGATTGGGGCGCTCCTGCGCGTGCAGTGTGGTGGCGACGCCGAACGTGGCGATCGTGCCCAATAGCCATCGGCGCATCAGAAGCCTCCCGTGGTGGCGCGCGACGCACGGATCTGCGCCAACGCATTGTCGATTTTGATTTGCACCAAGGCCTTCCCAAGAGCCGCGGTGGCTTTGGTGGGATCACCGTTGACGCCACTGTCCGGAGACCCGCCGCCAGGTGCAAGGCGATCACGGCGCACCAGCGCCGGGTTCACGAACAGCAGTTCAGAGGTGTCCACCATGCCCGCATGGCTTCCGATGTCGTTCAGGGAGAAGCCGAGCCCGCCGAGGTAGGTGCGAATGTCGGCGGCGGATTTGGTGTAGTAGTCGCCAATGAACAGCGCCCGTGCCCCCGTGTTTTGCCAGGCCGCGTTGAGCTGGTCGGCCGCCGCCTTCATGCCGTTCTGATTACCACCGGAGTCACCGATGAGAATGAAGGTGGTAAAGCCGCCGGCGCGCAGACTTTTCGCCGTGTGCAGCAGCAGATCGATAAACCGATCCTCGGGCAACGTGATTGAGCCCGCCTTCGCCATGTGACCACGCAGCGGCGTGTCCCAGCTGCCTTCGGGCACATACGTGATAATGGGTGCAACCAGCGCATCACCGAGGGTACGCGCAATGCGTTCGGCGGTGTGCTGCAACACGTACTTGTGTTCACCGGTCACCATGTGGGGGCCTTTTTGCTCCTGCCCCGCCGTGCCGATAATCACGGATTTCGTGCCCGCGGCCATACGGTCACGAATTTCCATCCAGGTTAACTCGTCAATGAACACGGGCGGTGCGGCCATGGCGGGTTGTGCGCCAACATCTCGCCCGGCGATGACCAGCGCCGCAAGCGTGAGCAAATACCTTCGCATCAACAGCGTCTCCTTGAAGGTGATGGGGAAAGCGAAACGTGGCGCCCCGATACCGAGGGCGCCACGTTGTTACTACACCAGACTACACCGCACGATGGTGCCGTGACGCAGCACCGAACGCTTAGCGCGGGAAATTGATGTTCGTCTGCTTCTCCGACAACGGCGTGGCGAAGCAGAGATCACGACCCGGGATTTCCTCCTTCGGATCGAGCGCGCCCGGGCGGTTGAGCGCGGCCCAGCGACGCATATCACCCAAACGACGCCCTTCCAGCCACAGCTCGATGCCCCGTTCCCGCTTGAGCGCCGCCCACCCTTCGGCCAGACTGGTGGCCGTGACCGGCGCCAGCGCCAATGCCGTGCGCCGACCGTTGATGGAGGTAAGCGCCCCATCGAGGTCACCCGCCACCAGCTTCACCTCGGCTTCAATCAGACGCATCTCCCAACCGGAGACGAGATTGATGGGCGAGGTGAGCGTGGGGTACTTGGTCTGGAAGTACCAGCGGACGCGACCCAGTGAACCAACGGCCGCATCGCCCACCAGAATGGTGAGGCTGCTGTCGTACGGAACACGCGGATCACGCGTGGCCCGGCGATAGGTCTCGATGTACGTGTTCCAGACGGTATGCGCGCGATACGGCTGGTTTGCGCTTGCCCAGAAAATGCGATTGTACTGATCGAGTTCGTTCTGGTAATACGGCATGCGATACACATACGCGCTGGCCACAGCGGCCGCGTCTGTTGCCGCACCGGCCGTGTTGTTGCGCAGTAACCGCACCGACGCCCGACCGGCCGTAGCCGCCGAAACGAGGTTGGCGTTGTTTGCGGCCGTGGCCACCGTGATTGCTTCGGTGAAGTTCGCCTCGGCACGCTCGAGGTACACCGTGGACGGTCCGGGAGCGCCCCCGTTGATCACGCCCTCACAGAAGTTCTCGCCCAAGTGCCGGTTGGAGAATCCGGCCCACACCAACGCCTGCGCGAGCGTGGCGTTGTTCGCGGACGAGGTCCCAAGCACCGTCTTGATGCGGGTGACGGCATCTTCGGAGGTCCAGCGCGCGCGCTGCGCAAAGTTCCACCAGGTGTCGCCGTCATTGTCGACCAGCTTGCCATTTTGGTGCAACACGGAGATTCCGAATGCCGCCGTGGAACCGGCAGGGAAAATTTCGCGGGCGACGGCACCGCCGGTGTACGCAACCCAGTTGATCGATTCGGCCAGATCACGGCCGGAACCGTTCACCAGCGACGACAGCGCCGATGGTGTATTCAGCGCTTCGGCCCGGATTGGACCGGGGTTCACGGCGTCGAGCGCACAGCCAGACACACCGGCCAGGACGCAGAGGGGAGCGACCACGCGCAGGACGCGCTGGGGCATCGTGGCGCGTGCTGAGGAAATCGAAGTAAACATGGGCACGTTCCTCAGTAAGAGATGCGGAGCGACATCTGGAAAACCGCGGGCGCCGGGATCTGCTCGTTGATACCACGCACGGTCGCGTTGAACGAATCGTTGTTCGTCATTTCAGGATCGAACAGTGGCATGCCGAAGTTGCGGCGGAAGAGATTCTGCGCCGAGAACACGAAGGTGCTGCTCGCCGTGTGCGGAATCAGCTTGCCCAGGGGCACCGTGAGGGAGATGTCGCGGATACGGAAGAAATCCGCTTTGAAGATGAACATGTCCGGGCGGACGTTGGCCGGAATGCAGGTGAGCGTTTCGCGTGCGGTGATGGGCTGGCCCGCTGCGATGTTGGCGTAGGCATCGAAGCAGGTGGGCCAGAGCACCGAGCGGGAGAGTGCGTTGTACGACGCGCCCTCTTCGATGTAGGCGCCGCCCTGATACTCACCACGCACCGACAGGCTGATGTTTTTCCAGCCGCGGAGGTTGATGTTGCCGCCGATGATCTTGGTGGGCTGGCTGGGACCGAAGTCGTGGTTGGACACGGTGTCGGGTGCGACGCCACGCTGGTCGGCATTGCGAATGAGCTTGCCGCGCACGACCGGTGCCTGCTTGCCTTCCACCACCCAGCCGGAGTTGCCAACGGTAAAGGCCGGCGCGCCGCCGAGGCTGACCACTTTGCTGTCGTTCGTGGTGAGGTTGATGCCCGCCTTCACGCCCCACGAGTCGCGCTCAATGACATCGTGGTTGATGGCCAGCTCGATGCCCGACTTGTTCATCTCACCGACGTTCCGGAGCGAGTTGGCGAGAAAGCCCTCACTCGGAACCGACCGCACGCTGAACAAGGCGTCGGTGGTGGTCGCATTGAAGTAGGTGAAGTCGACGGTGGTGCGACCGCTGAAGAGCGTCTGGTCGAAGCCGAGTTCGAGCTCGGTGGTGCGCTCCGGGCCCAGGTCGGGGTTGCCGAGATTGGCGGGACGCACGGCGGTGGTGGTGCCCCAGCCCACTTGATTGTAGGTCTGCACGGCTGCGAAGGCGCCCGGTGCACGGCCGGCCGACCCGAAGGCGCCGCGCAACTTGAGCGTGCCGTACTTCTCCTGCCAGAACGACTCGTCGGACAACACCCATGACCCGTTGACCTTCGGATAGAACTGGAGGCCGAAGTCTTTACCGAAGGCGCTGTTGCCGTCGATGCGACCACCGACGGTGACGAAGTAGCGATCCTTGAAGCCGAAGAGCATGGTGCCGAAGGCGCCGCCGGTAATCACGCGCTGACGATTTTCGTCGGCATTCTTAATGGCGCCGCTGGCTACCGTGGGATCGGAGGGGGTGGCGAAATTCTCGGCCAGCGCCACCACATCACCCACGAGCGAGTTGACGTACTGCGTACCCGCCGAGGCGGTGACCTTGAGATCACTGCCAATGTTGAAGTCGTAGTTATTCACCCAGTCGGTGCTGAGCGTGGTGTTTGCCCACCGCTGGTTCTGGATGACACCGAGTGGCGCCGCCGGGAAGCCGAAGGGGCGCACGTTGCGGTTCTCGAGCGCGGCGCGGTCGAGGCCCAAGGTGAGTCGGCTGGAGAATCGCGCGAAGGGCGTCCAGGTGCCCGTCATCCCCATGATGAGGCGATCGATGTTGGTGGCCAACTGCTGCGCCAACACCTTGCGGATCGTGTCTGGCGTGGCGTTGCCGAAGTAATTGCGGTCGCGGCGGAAGGCGTTGAGCGTGAGCCCCTGCGCGTTGTTACCGGCCGGCGTTTGATCGATCAGGTTGTTGGTGTAGGCGCTGCTCCAGTTCATCGCCAGCTTCTTCATGGGCTGGAAATCGAGATTGGCCCGCACCTGATACTTGCGATCCCGGTCGTTGGGGAGCACGCCGTCCACGTTCTCGATGTTGGTGGAGAGCAGGTACTTGAGATTGTCGCCGGTACCGCCCGACACCTGAACCTGCGTGCCATACCGCGCGGCATAGTTGTCGAGGCCGGGGATCCAGCCGGAGCCTTCGCTGTTGCGCAGGAACGGATCCATGAAGAGCAACGGCACGGAGTCGGTGCCGAACTTCTGCAGGCTGCTCACGCCGCCGTTGAAGCGCACCTGCCACTTGGCCGCGCCACCGGCGCCGCGCTTGGTGAAGATCTGGATGACGCCGGCCGCGGCGTCGGTACCATACAACGTGGCGGCAGCCGCACCCTTCACGATTTCGATGCGATCGATATCGTCCGGATTGATGTCGTTGAGCGGGCTGGAATTGGAGTTCGCACCGCGCTGTGTGGTACCGGTGAAGATGCCGTTGCGCGGATATTCGTCGCTGCGCGTACGCACGCCGTCGATGAAAATGAGCGGCTGGTTGGTGAGTGACACGGAGGTGGTACCACGCAGGCGGATGGCGGACCCACTGCCGGCATTACCGACACCACCACCAACCGTGACACCAGCCAGACGGCCCGAGAGCAAGCTGGACACGTTGGTGGGCACTTCCGGCACATCGGCGATCTTCACCTGGCCGATGGAGTTGCCAACTTCGCGCTTCCGTGCCGATCCGCCGGTGCCGGTGATGACCACTTCATCGAGTGACAGCGCGCTCACCGTGAGTGCGAAGGTGACGGTGGTGGTGGCGCCGGCCGTCACGACGACGGGCTTGTCGGTTGGCTGATAGCCAATCAACCGTGCGCGCACCACCTGATTTCCCGTGGGCACGGACGCAATGGTGAAGGTCCCGCTCGCGTTCGTGATGGCCCCGAGCATGGTCCCCGGAATGGCGACTTGAACATTCGCCAACGGTGCACCGGAGGCACTGTTGGTGACGGTACCGCGCACAGTACCGAGGGCACCTTGCGCCTCGGAACGACTTGGCATCAGCGCACTGGCAACAGCCATCGCGGTGAGCAGAGCAACGCATGCTCGGCTACCCACGTATCGGCGGAAGCGCATCAGGACCTCCATGCAGGGAATGGGGTGAAGCGCCTCGCACTGCCGGGAAGGGGAGGCAGGCGAGGTCGGACGGCGAGCGAGGCCACGTGGCTTCCATCACGTTGCACGAGATTACGAAGCGGACCTGCGGATAGAATCGGGCGCCACGGCGCCGTTGTCAATCATTCTGTCCACAACAAATGCGTCCAGTCCCATTTACGCCGCGTTCCAGCCCGATACGACAGGTATGGGCGCAACCGATGGCCCCCTGCACCGCGGGAGGGGCACACGAAAAAGCGCACGGGAGACCACGTGAGCGTGTCGCTCCGTGGTCTCCCGTGCGCTGGCGCGGGCACTGGGAGGTCAGCCGGAGCTGCCCCCCATGCCCTCAGCTACGTTAGGGGCGAGCCGGCCCCATGATGTTCTTGGCGTAGAGCGCGATGATGATGGCAACCAACGCGACTTGCCCAATGGGCCCAATGGCGATGATCGCGCTGAAGATCGCCGAGATGAGCATGAGCGGCAGCTTGATGATCGGCAGCAGCCAATCGGCAGGAGCAGGATAGGAAAAGAACGGCATAAGTGGCCTCTCAGAGGTTCAGTGCGACGACGATCGGATAGTAGCGACCTCGGGTCAGCCCCGGAAGCGCTGAAGGTATTGCAGGTCGTCGTCGTCCACACGGATCGTGTATACGATCCCGCCCGTTCCGAATCCGATCACCCGGGTTTTCTTGGGCAGCACCACCTTGCCCGTGAGCTTTCCGGCGGCCGAGAAGACGTCATACGTTGGAACGGCGTCGGTGGCTGACCGGTTGCGGGCGATCCAGATGTCCCCCGTGGGGGTCGCGAAGATGCCATTCGCATTGAAGGGCGGCTTCGTCGCGGGCCATTCGGTTGGCTCTTCGAACGATGGTGGCGCAGTGCTGGCGCGGTTCTGCGAACCACCGGAGCCGCCTTCCGACCGCATGATCATGATCCCACCCGTGCTCTTGGCCTGGTCACGGTACTCCTGCTTTTCGGCGTTCCCAACCTTCACCGGCGCGTAGCTCACCGCTGCGCCACGGGTGACGACCCGGGTAGGCAAGACGAGATCGAGGTGATAGTCCGCCACACGGGCAATCACCACGGTGCCGTTCGGGAGCACCGTCCATGCGTCGCGTGCCGGATAGGGGGTCTGCCCACCGATACGCACTTCCATGCGCTGGTTGCTGGCAGTGCCGCTGGACTTCACCGACGCGTTGTTCTTGGGCAGCCGCAGCCACGCCAGCGTATCCACCGCCTTCGTGGTGCGATCGTATCGCACAATGGGTGCGGTGTCGGCGGTGACGG
>CANHTA010000075.1 GCA_947463135.1 Gemmatimonadota bacterium | reverse complement strand
GTGGGCCAGCATGCGATCAAGCGGGGCGATGCCGTGACCGAGTTTCGCGTTCGAAATGGGGCAATGCACGATCGTCGCCCCCGCGTCGGCGATGCGCTGCAAATCACGATCGTCGGCCTGAATGACGTGGATGAGCAGAGGCTGGGCCGCCAGCACACCGGCCGCGTCCAGTAACGCAATCGGTGACTCAGCCTGCGGTGCCACCGCGATCTGGCGCGCCCGGAGCCGGTCGGCGAAAGGTCCCGTGCCATCGCGCACCAAGAGCATCTCCGCGCGACTCTCCGCCACATGCACCGCCATGGGCAACGATTCCTGTTGCGCCAGCCCGGCCGTGGCGGCGAAGAGGGCCTTCGACACCGTATACGGCGCATGCGGCGATACCCCCACCCGCACGAGATCCGTATCCTGCACGCGCACCTCCTCCACACGGCGCGTCAGCTGCGCGATGGCCTCTGCACACTGCGCCGGATCGGGACCGAACACTTCGAGATAGCCCACCCCGCGCACGCCGTACTCGCGCATCGCGGTAAGCGGCGCGCCGGAGTCGGTGGTGTCGGCGAGACAGGTAATGCCATTCCGTAACGCTTCGCGAAGCCCTGCCCGCGACGCATCACGCAACACGTCGTGGCTCATGAGCGTCCGCCGGATTTCGGTGAGGGAACGCAACCAGTCGCGGAAGTCGAGTCCCTCGAGAAAGCCCCGCAGGAACGTGAGCTCAAGATGGGAGTGGGCGTTCACCAGCCCCGGGAGGAGCGCCGCCGGACCAAGCGCCACGAGGCGCACCGCCTCCGGTGTGGTGGCGATCGCGTCGGCGGGGCCGACGTACGCGATACGTCCGTCCCGCACCAACACCGCCCCCGCACGGATAGGCGCGGACGCGATCGGGAACACCCAATCTGCGGTATACAGCGTGGGCAACATCACCACCGCCTCACCGTCGCATCACGACGGCGGAATCCTGAACGGGTTCGTCGTATCGGCGCGCGCACGCAGCCCCGCCAGGCTGTCGCTTCGCAACATCGGCGGAGGGGCCGGGTCGGTGCAGCTCCCCGTGGGCTCGGTACCCTTCACAAAGAACTCCGAGGTGCGGGCGGTCATACAGCTACTGTTGGCGAGACGGCCCGTGAGCGCATCGATCTCGCGAACCACCACCCCATCGGGACGCGGCCAATCGGGGGGCTGCGGCTTCCGGCGGTACACCTCGGTCATAAACGACGCCCACGCCGGCGAGGCCAGCTCTCCCCCCTGGGCATTCGCCTTGATCTTTTGCGGCTTGTCGAAGCCCATCCAGACGCCGGCCACCAGATCGGCGGTGTAGCCGATAAACCAGACGTCGGCCCCATCATTGGTGGTGCCAGTCTTGCCGCCGGCCGGCAAGCGAAAGCCTGAGCTCCAAATACGCGCGCCCGTCCCGCGCACCACCACATCTTTCATCATACTCACCATCAGCCACGCCTCTTCCGGGGAGAGCACGGCCTCGCGCTCCACCGTGGGCTGCCACACCACCTTGCCCTGAGCATCTTCAACTTTCACAATCGCGTGTGGTTCCGTGCGCAGTCCGAGGTTGGCGAACACGGAGTAGGCCGCGATCATCTGGACGGGATACACATCGGCCGACCCGATAAACATCGAGGGGTACGGGGGGATCGGTGTGGTGAGGCCGAAGCGCTTGGCCATGGCAACCACGTTGCCTTCGCCAACGGCTAACCCGGTGCGGATGGCGGCCAGATTCCGTGATTGGTACAGCGCCTTTCGCATGGGGATATTGCCCTGGAACTTCATGTCGTAGTTCTGGGGCGTCCACATTTCGCCACTCACCTGCTCAAGGGAAATGGGCGAGTCATCGACAATCTGTGCGGGGCTGAAGCCCTCGTGTATCGCCGTGGCGTACACAATGGGCTTAAAGGTGGAGCCGGGCTGCCGGAGCGCCTGCACTGCACGATTGAACTTCGAGTCGCCGAAATCGCGTCCGCCAACCATGGCGCGTACGGCGCCCGTGCGCGGATCCACCGCCACGAACGCCCCCTGCAAATACGGGGAGTTTGCGGCGCCACGTTCGCCACCTTCCGCCGAACGCGCGAGGTACGCTTCATAGGTGAGGTGTGAATACTTGCCGTGACGGCCAGCCTCAATAGCCTGCAGCTGGTTTTCCAGCGCGCGTTCCGCCGCGCTTTGCATGTCCACATCCAGCGAGGTGTAGACCTTCAGGCCATCCTGATACAGCCGCGGGCCAAAGTGCGCCTCGAGCTCCCGTCGCACCCACTCCACAAAATACGGCGCCACATCCCCGGACTCGGTACGCTCGGCCAGCTGCAGCGGATAGGCCTTGGCCAGCGAGGCGTCGGCGTTGCTGATGGCCCCGGCGCGGCGCATGAGTTCGAGCACCGTGTTGCGACGCTGGATGGCGCGATCGGCGAAGCGACGCGGGTTGTAGCGTTCGGGCCCCTTGAGCAGCCCCGCCAGCACCGCCGCTTCGGCCACACTCACCTCCCGGACGGGCTTGCCGAAGTACCGCTGCGCGGCGGTTTCCACGCCGTACGCGCCGTTCCCCAAATACACCTGATTCAGGTACAACTCGAGAATCTTGTCCTTCGAGTAGCGCTGCTCAATGGCCCGGGCCACGCGCGCTTCCTTGATTTTGCGCAGGAGCGTCTTTTCACGGGAAATGCGATCCGAGAAGACGTTACGGGCCAGCTGCATGGTGATCGTAGAGAAGCCCTGCACATAGCTGCCGGCCTTCACGTTGCGCGCCAGCGCGCCAAACACGCGATAATAGTCGATGCCGGAGTGGGCATAGAAGCGGCGGTCTTCGGTAATCACCACCGCATCGCGCACATGCTTGGGGATATCCTGCAGCCGGACCAGCGTGCGGCGCTCCAGGCCAAGCTCCGTGAGAAAGCGGCCGTCGGCGGCAAAGACCTTGGAGGTTTGGCGCGGCACATACTGCTCAAGCGACGCGATCGACGGGCAACGCCCGTCACGGCAGATGACGCTCCACGCGCCGAGCAATCCGCCGGCACCAACCATGCCGCCAAAGATGCCCACCACGAGCAGCCAGCCCAGCCACGGGCGCCGCGAAAACACAGAGAAGAGAGCCATAGGGTGACTGAAGCCTACCTGCACGCGTGGGGGCGCGCCAAGAGCCAGCCCCGCGATAACTTGTAGAAATGTCCGAGCTCTCTGCCCCCCTGCCCGAACTCGCCTGGCGCGAGCTGCTGTTCCAGCACACCGAAGGCCTCCCTGCCGCGTTCGCGGCGGGGCAAGTCACCGGATACTGCGGATTCGACCCCACGGCGTCGAGCCTGCACGTGGGCAACCTCGTGCCCGTGATGGGCCTCGTCCACCTGCAACGGGCCGGTCACCGGCCCATCGCACTGGTGGGGGGTGGCACGGGCATGATAGGCGACCCCAGTGGCCGGAGCAGCGAACGCACGCTGCAGACCTTGGAGACCATCGCCGAAAACGCGCGCGCCATTCAGGCGCAGCTGGCCAAGTTCCTCGACTTCGAGGGACCGCAGGCGGCGCAGCTGCTCAACAACGCCGACTGGCTCGCCCCTTTGTCGCTGCTCGACTTCCTGCGCGACACCGGCAAGCATTTCTCCATCAACTACATGTTGGCGAAGGATTCCGTGAAGTCGCGGCTCGAGAGCGGGCTGTCCTTCACGGAATTCTCCTACATGCTGTTGCAGGCCCACGACTTTCTCGCGCTGTATCAACGGGAAGGGGTCACGCTGCAAATCGGCGGTAGCGATCAATGGGGCAATATCACCGCCGGCTTGGAGTTAATCCGCCGCACCGTGGGCGGTGACGCGCACGCGCTCACGTTTCCGTTAATTACCAACGCCGATGGCTCGAAGTTCGGCAAGAGCACCGGCGGCGGGTCGGTGTGGCTCGATCCGGCGCGTACGTCTCCGTACAAGTTCTACCAGTTCTGGATTGGCGCGGACGACCGCGACGTGTCCCGCTATCTGCGCTTTTTTACGCTGTTGGACCGCGCCACCATTGAAGCGCTCGATGAGGCCGTGCGGACCGCACCCGAACAGCGCGCCGCGCAGCGGGCGTTGGCTGCGGACGTCACCACACGGGTGCATGGCGCCGAGGCCGCACGGGTGGCGCAGGAAGTGTCAGCGCTGCTCTTCGAAAAAGCCGACCCGCACGCGTTGTCAGAGGGAGCGCTCGCCGCGCTGCGGCTGGAGATTCCGTTTGCCACGTATGCTGCGGCGGCCGACGGTCCGGCGCTGTCCGACGGGATCGACGTGTACGAGTGTCTCACCGCGCTCGGCGTCGCCGCCTCACGGGGGGCGGCCAAGCGCTTGCTGGAGCAGGGTGGCGTGAGCATCAACGGCACGAAATTGTCGGCCGCCGATCGCCTCATTGGAGCAGACCGGTTGTTGCGCGGGCGCCATCTCCTGGTGAAGAAGGGTGCGCGCGAGTTCGGTTTGGTACAGGTCCCCTAAACACGCGGCGATGGTCGCCGGCCCGTTTCCACCCTTCCGAGTTACCCACGGCATGGACAAATCCACACTCCCGAGTCGTCACACCACGGTGGGCCCGGAACGCGCGCCGCATCGGTCGTACTACTACGCCATGGGGCTCAACGAGGCGCAGATCGCACAGCCCCTTGTCGGGGTGGTGTCCAGCTGGAATGAGGCGGCCCCCTGCAACATCTCGTTACGCCGACAGGCGGAAGCGGCCAAGCGCGGCGTGGCGGCGGCGGGGGGTACCCCACGTGAGTTCACCACGATCACCGTGACCGACGGCATTGCGATGGGGCATGCCGGCATGAAATCGTCACTCGTGAGCCGCGAGACCATTGCCGATTCGGTTGAGCTCACCGTGCGTGGTCACACCTACGATGCGCTGGTGGCCATCGGTGGGTGTGACAAGGCGCTGCCGGGGCTCATGATGGCGATGGTGCGTCTCGACGTGCCCTCGGTGTTTCTGTACGGCGGATCGATCATGCCCGGCCGGTTCCAAGGTCGCGACGTTACCGTGCTTGATGTCTTTGAAGGGGTGGGCAAGCACTCGGCTGGTACCATGAGCCTTGAGGAGCTCACGGCGCTCGAGAAGGTGGCCTGCCCGGGTGCGGGGTCCTGCGGCGGGCAATACACAGCCAACAGCATGGCCTATGTCTCGGAGGCCATCGGTCTCGCGTTGCCGGGGTCTGCGAGCCCTCCGGCGGTGATGGAATCACGCGACCTGTACGCCGAACAGGCCGGCGAAGCCGTGATGCGGCTGTTACGGGACGGTCCGCGTCCGCGCCAAATCGTCACCCGCAAATCGCTGGAGAATGCTGCCGCCGTAGTGGCCGCAACCGGCGGCAGCACCAATGCCACGTTGCATCTGCCGGCGCTGGCGCACGAGGCGGGGATCGCGTTTGACCTGTTCGATGTAGCCGAGGTGTTTGCGCGCACGCCGCTGCTGGCCGACCTCAAGCCCGGAGGACGGTATCTCGCGAAGGATGTCCATGAGATCGGCGGTGTTTCCATCATCCTCAAGGCGCTGCTTGACGGTGGGTATCTCCACGGCGACTGCATTACCGTGACCGGCCGCACCTTGGCGGAGAATCTGGCGGATGTGGTCATCCCCGACGGGCAGGACGTGGTGATGCCGGTGTCCCGCGCCATATCCATGACGGGGGGGCTGGTAGGCATGCGCGGCAACCTCGCGCCCGATGGCGCGGTGGTGAAGGTGGCCGGTTTGCAGACGCGCGTCTTCAGCGGCCCGGCGCGGGTGTTTGATAGCGAGGAAGACGCATTCGCCGCCGTCACGGCACGTCGCTATGCCGCGGGAGATGTCATCATCATCCGCTACGAAGGGCCGCGCGGCGGGCCGGGCATGCGCGAGATGCTCTCCACCACGTCGGCCATTTACGGTCAGGACATGGGTGATCAGGTGGCGCTCATCACCGACGGCCGCTTCAGCGGGGCCACGCGCGGGTTGTGTATCGGCCATGTCGGTCCGGAGGCGGCGCTGGGAGGCCCCATCGGGCTCCTCCGCGACGGCGACCTCATCGACATTGATGCCAATGCCGGCACGATGCAGGTGCGACTCTCCGATGAGGAGTTGGCCGCGCGTCGCGCCGCGTGGGAGCCACGCCGCCACAACTTCCAGTCAGGGGCGATCTGGCGGTACGCGCAGACCGTCAGTGCGGCCCGCTACGGAGCCGTGGTGCACCCGGGTGGAGCGGCCGAAACCCACGTCTACATGGATAGCTGACGGCCTGCATCATCACCGATCGAGAATGGCCAACAGCCGTTCAATCTCCTCGGTGGTGTTGTAGCAATGGGGTGAGAGACGGATTGCCCCCTCGCGCACGGTATGGACCACCTGTGCCGCGTGCAGCCGTGCGGCCATGGCCTGAATGTTGTCAGCGGTAAAGGCGATCACGCCCGCACGGCGGGCGGGGTCTCCGGGCGTCACCAGACGAACATCCGAGCGGGACTGCGCCCACGCGACGATGCGGTTCCCCAGCGCCTCGATATGGTGCGCCACCACCTCAACGCCTACGTCCAGCAGCAGACGCGTGGACGCATTGGCCACCGCGAAGTCCTGATAGGCCAGCGTCACCACTTCAAAACGGCGCGCATCATCGAACAGGTCGAAATCGTAGTCCGTGAGTCTGGTATAGTCGGTTGACGTTTTCATGCACGCCCACCCCACGTCTATGGGGTCGATGGCCTGCACCAGCGCGCGACGCACGTACACAAAGCCCGTGCCCCACGGACTGAGCTGCCACTTCTGCGCACCACTGGCAAAGATGTCGATGGGCAAGGCATGCAGATCAATGGGACGGACACCGCATCCCTGAATGCCGTCCACAATGAAGAACACGTTGTGCGCGCGACAGGCCGCCCCGATACGCGCCAGATCGGCGACGTAGCCCGTAGCGAATTGCACCCACGACACCACGACCGCCACCACGTCCTCACGGTGGATCGCCGCAACAAGCGCGTCCTCATCGGGGAGCCCGTGCCGACGGGGAATGAGCTCCAGGGTAATCCCGCGCGACGCCAGCGCTTGAAAGGGGTACACACAGCTCGGGAACTCACCATCGAAAGTGAGCATGGTACCCGGCCGCATCGGTAACGCCCGCGCCGCGAGATTCAATCCGTAGGTGGTGTTGGGCATGAGCGCAATTTCCTCCGGGTCCGCCCCAACGAGGGCCGCGAACTGCGCACGGGCCGTAGACGCCGCCTCAAGCATGGCATCAAAGGGCAGCCGGTGTGGCTGCGCTCGCAGCGCGCTCCACTGGTCTGCCACGCGCACCGCCGACGCCGGCATGGGGCCCACGCTTGCCGCATTGAAAAACATCGCCGGATCGTCCGCCATCCACGCGTATTCGCGGGCACGGAGCGCTGCAGGATTGTAGGGAGACGTCATGGGAACACTCTGGGGCAAGAGCACACGAGGTGGTGGGTGGCGCGCGGCGTGGAGTGCGTGCGTGCCTTACTGCGCGTGCTCATGAGGCACGTGTACGCACAGGGCGGACGGTTGACGTTGGCCGCGGCGTTCCCGATGCGCGCAACAGGAACTCGGCCGCGCCACCAACGAAGGGTGACCACCCATACAGATCGGCGGCGCGCGCCTGCGCGGCGTCACCCATGGCACGGAAGGCAGCCCAATCGGCAAACAGTCGCGTGAGCTCGGCCGCAATCACCGACCCATCCGCATCGGTCACCACAAAGCCCGTGGTACCCGCAGCTACCATGGTGGCGCACGACGACCGCGCTGGCACAATCACGGGGACGCGGCGCTGCATCGCCGCCAGCGTGGCAATCGCGCCCGTGTCGCCGGCGGCGGTAACCCAGACGGCCGCGGCATTGAGGTCATCGTCCCCCAAGAGCGTATCGAGCGACGCCACCTTCACGCACGCGGTGAGCCCAAGGGCGGCGGCATGCACGCGCGTGGATTGCAGTGCCGCTGTATCTCCAAGCAACACAATGCGCAGCGAGGGGTGTCGATGGTAGAGCCGAGCCGCCGCCCGGAGCGCCAGCGCCGTGTGCTCATCATGGTCGGCCGGCGGCACAATCCACAACGCCATCGGCACCGAAGGGATGGAGACCGCGTCCTCTCGCCGGGGATCAGGGCCGGGCCAACTCACCGCCATCGAATCGAGCCCCCACGTGGTGAAGCGCGTGCAGCCAGCCGCCAACATGGTGCGCCACGTCCGCGCCACCGGGGCCTGGTAGGGGGCCTGGTGGGGCGCCTGCTCATCCACGCGCCAACGTCGTACCACCGCACCGCGACGACCGGTGGCGATGGCTGCGAGTAACGCATCCCCCTCCCCGTGAACCAGCACGGCATCCGGCCGCAACGCCGAGACAATCCGCCGGAGACTCACCAACCGCGCCACGCGCCCCGGTCCCCGGAGCGATCGGACATACAGGCGCGGAAAGTCACGATGGATGAACGCTTCGAATTCCGGATGCGCGGGACAGGCCACTGCCACGACATCACCGCGTGCCGCCAGCTCAGCCCCCAGCGCCAACATCAAGCGTGTGCTTGGCGTCCATGCGGCGCTGGTGGTGAGCACAAGCAGTCGCACGACTTATTCACCGCCGCGATTGAACTGGAGGGCATGCAGGCGGGCATACGCACCGTTGCGCGCCAGCAGGTCGGTATGGGTGCCCTGCTCCACCAGCTGCCCGCGCTCAAGCACGAGAATGCGATCGGCGTGCTGAATCGTGGCAAGGCGATGGGCGATCACAAACACGGTGCGCCCTTCGAGCAAACGGTCAATCGCCTCTTGTACCAGCCGCTCGCTCTCCACGTCCAGCGCCGACGTGGCCTCATCGAGGATGAGGATGGGCGGATCGGAGAGCAACGCCCGCGCGATGGCCAACCGCTGACGCTGCCCGCCCGACAGTCGCGAGCCGCGCTCACCAAGATTGGTGTCCCACCCTTCGGGCAGCTCCTGAATAAACGACAGCGCATTGGCCGCGCTGGCCGCCGCGTCAAGCTGCGCCTGCGTGACCTGCGTACGGCCAAAGGCCACGTTGGCGCGCACGGTGTCATTAAACAACACCGTATCCTGACTCACGATACCCGTGAGCGAACGCAGCCCGTCGAGCGTGACGTGGCGCAGGTCCACACCGTCGAGCGTGATCCGTCCACTGGACGGTTCGAGGAAACGCGGCAACAGGTCGATGAGCGTGCTCTTGCCGGCTCCACTGGCGCCAACCAGCGCAATCACCTCACCCTTGCGCGCCGAGAAGGACACATCGGACAGGGCAGGCGCGTCGTCGCCGTACGCGAACGACACGTGCTCGAACTCCAGCGCCGTGGCGAAGGTTGGCGCGGTGATCGTGCCGCGGTCGGCGGCCGTTTCCGTGGGTGAGTCGAGCACTTCAAAAACACGCTCGGCGCTGGCGAGTGACTGCTGCGCGGCTGCCGGTACCTGCGAGAGCTGTTTCAGCGGCTGCAACAGCCGCATGACCCAGATCAGGAAGGTCACCAACAGCGCGCCGTCCATCGATTTCTCCTCCAGCACGAGCTGCGCGCCGAACCAGAGAATGGCCACGGCCATCACCGCGCCAAGCGTTTCCGTGACCGGGCCGGACATGAGCGCAAGCCGGCCAATACGTACGTAGCCTTTGGCGAAGGCGGCATTGCGCGTCACGAAGCGCTGCTGTTCGCGCACTTCCGCCCCGTATGACTTGATGAGGCGAATTCCACTCACCACTTCCTGCACCATGCTGGTGATTTCGCCCTGCTCGTTGCCCATGCGACGATGCCCTTTGCGCAACTTGCGCAGCACCGGCTGCAGCGAGAGGACGGTGAGCGGCACCACCACCAACGACGC
Organism: Gemmatimonadota bacterium; assembly: GCA_947463135.1. GTDB lineage: Bacteria > Gemmatimonadota > Gemmatimonadetes > Gemmatimonadales > Gemmatimonadaceae > Gemmatimonas. Next base: position 3,730 of record CANHTA010000075.1, on the reverse strand, counting down.
CAGCGACAACTTCCACGACACGGCAAACATGATCGCAATCGTGGACACCACCTGTGCCGTACTCCAGATGGAGCGTGTCACCAGTTCGGTCACGACCGCCTTGGCGTTGGTGGTGTCGGTGAGCATGCGCGAGATCACCTGCCCCACCTTGTTGGCGGTGAACCAGCTCATTGGCAGGCGCAGCAGATGCGCATACATCGCATCGCGCAAATCGCGCACTACGAACTCCTGTAGCTGCGCACCGATTTGCCCGCTCAGCCACACCAGCACGTTCTTGATGGTCACCGCCAGCAACACCAAAATGATGACGTTGCGCAGGGATCCCCTCAAATCGGCGGGATTGAGCAGAAAGCCGATGGTGGTGTTCAGGATGGCAGACACCACCTTGTTGCCGGGAATCAGCTGCGGCTGCTCGAACAGCGCATTCAGAAACGGAATGAGCAGCGTAAACGAGAACACATCGAACACCGCCGCCAGCAGATTGAGCACCACCACCCCCACCAGCTTCGAGCGGTGCGGGCGCACAAACCCCCAGAGGCGGACCCACAAACCGGGTGAGGTGCTCATCGCTTCGGTGTCAGCAGCGCCACCGGCAAAATGCACTCCTCGGGCGTGACGCCGCCGTGCAGGAAGGAGCCGCGATACCGGCTCTGGTATTCGCGAAGCTTCGTGGGATACACAAAAAAGGTGTCACCAGCGGCCATGAGCGTATTGGTGCCGGGCGCCCGATGGGGCAGCCGCAAGTCATCAGGGTTGGTAAACAAGAGCGCCTGCTCCGGACGTTCGGCGCGCAGATCCTCACCAAACTTGTAGCGCAGGTTGGCGGTGGCGTCGCGCTTGGCGAACACCGTGGCCGGCGTATTGCAATGCAACGCGCCATGATCGCTGGTGATGACCACGGAGATGTTCCGGCGCGACGCCTCCTGCAGCAGCGTGAACAGCGACGACCGCTCAAACCACTGTTTGGTAATGGCCCGCAGCGCAATTTCATCGCGCGCCACTTCGTACAGAATCATGGATTCCGTACGCCCGTGGGTGAGCATATCCACAAAGTTGAACACGAAGGCGTGAATCCCTTCCCCTGCGATCGCCCCCGGCAGATGGCGTTCGAGATCGTCGGAATCGGCCGTGGTGGTAATCTTGTGATACCGCACGGGGGCCTGCACCTTGAGTTCCGCCAGGTGTGCCACCAGCAAATCACGCTCGTGCAGGTTCAGCGTGTCATCGTCCTTTTCGCCCCACCAATCGGGAAAGCGCGCGGCGATTTCGCCGGGAAACAATCCACTGAACAGGGCGTTGCGCGCATACGGCGTGGCCGTGGGTAGAATGGAGTAGTAGTGCGTGGTTTCCACGTCATACAAGGGCGCCAGCAGCGGCTCCAGCACACGCCACTGATCCACGCGCAAGCAGTCAATCACCACAAAAATGGCCTTGCGATCGCGGGCAAGCACCGGCATGACAAACTCGGTCACCACATCCACCGAGAGGGGTGGCCGGTCCCCATCAAGCTCGCGCAGCCAGCGCGGATACTCCGTGCGCATGAAGGTGGCGAATTCACGATGCATATCGGGGTACAGCCCGCGCAGCGACTCGTGAAGTCCGAGTTCACCCGCGGCCGCGAGATCGACGTCCCACTGCATCAGCTCCGCAAAGCGCTCAATCCAGCCACGCCAATCGAGTCCGGCATAACGCTCGGCCTCAATGGCCCGAAACCGTTCCACAAAGGCGCGGGCCAGCGCCTGCGACCGGATCAGCGGACCTTCCAAAATGCGCGTGATCACCGTCAGCACCTGACGCGGGGTCACCGGCTTCACCAGGTAATCGCGGATGTTGGCGCCAATCGCTTCCTTGAGCGTGGCGTCCTCTTCGCTCTTGGTGACCATCACCACGGGCAGACCGGGCTGCATCTCGCGGATGTCTTTATACGCGTCCAAGCCGCGGGTACCGGGCATCTGCTCGTCGAGCAGCACCAAGTCGTACGGGCGCCGGCGCAGAAGCTCAAGCGCGTCGTCGGCGTTGGTTGCCGTCTCCACGTGATAGCCCTTCTCACCAAGCAGGAGTCGATGCGGCGCGAGAAGCTCGGCTTCGTCGTCCACCCACAAAATCGTTTTTGCCATCAGCGCCATAGCGTAAGGTACCTGAGCGGCGGGACCACGGTCCAGCGGCTGCGGCGACACCCTGCACGGGAGACAACGGGACGGGTTACATTCGCTCCGTGTACGCCGAATCCCTTCCCTACGCGCTCGAGCCGCTCCGTTTTCCCTTCCCTGCCCTCGCGGCGCTCGCCGGACGGCTCCCGCTGGGCGGTGGGCGCGAGGTCGCCCTGGCCGCGCTCATGACGGCGCGCCTGGCGCGGGATATGGCGATCACCGACGCCGGTGACCGCGGCACGCGCGTGACCGCGGCCAAAGTGTGGCTGGCGTCGCTGGCGCTCCCGGCGGCCACCCGGGTCCCCTTTGCCCGCTGCGTCGAGGCCACCATCGGATCGCCGCCGCAGCTGGCCGGTGCCCTGCGCAGTCTCATTGCGGCCGCCAGCCCCCACCTCGATGGCCCGTCGGTGCAGGAGTTGGAAAAGCTCGCCCGCCAGCTCGCCCAATCATGACGCATCCCACGGACATCTCCCCCCTCACGCGTGTCGTGGCCCGGCTCGACCAAGCGGCCCGCGGCCAGGTGGACCCCGGCATCGTCCCCACGCGCTTCCCCTCGCTCGATCGGGCCATTGGCGGGGGATTCCACCGCGGGGACCTCGTGGTGCTCGGCGGCGACGACAGCGTGGGGTGTTCGGCGCTCGGGCTGGCCATTGCACTCCGCGTCTCCCCGCGGGCGCTGATGCTCACCGGAGAAATGCGGGCGGAACGGGCCTATGAACGGGCGCTGGCGATGGGGGCGAAGGTGTCGCTGGAGTCGCTGCGCCTTGGCGTCGTTACCGAAGAGGAACGCGCCAAGCTGGCAACCGCTGCCGTCATGCTGCGTGATCGCGCGCCGGTTATCGAGACGATCACCGCGGGCACGCTTGCCGAAATTGATCGCGCGGTGGAGGCAACCCCGACGGCCTCGTTGGTACTCGTTGACTCGCTGGAATGTTTGCTGGAGCGAGAGAGCGCACACGACGAAGCCTTGGGCTTTGCAGTGCTTGGGCTCAAGCGGCTCGCCATGCGCCGCCAGGTCGCCGTGCTGCTCACCACCCACCTCCCGCAACTCGACCGCCACCGTCACGATCGGCGCCCCCGCCTCACCGATTTCGGCCTGCGCGGGGCAATTGGCACCCATGCTGATCTGGTGCTGGGGTTATACCGCGAGGAGCTCTACGAAGCCGATCTCGGGATCTCGGGGGCGGCGGAGCTGCTGCTGCTGAAGAACCGGGATGGCGCGCGAGGCTATGTCGATCTGTATTTCGACAGCCGCTACAGCCGGTTCGAGGATGTTCTGGAGGAGTAAGACCCACTCCTTTGGTCCCATTACCCAGAACCCATTACTCCAAACCCCAAGCCAATAGCCCATAGCGGCTGCGGGCTGTGAGCTGTTGGCTTGAGGCAATGGGTACTGGGTTTTGGGTGGTGGGTTGTACAGCCGGGTTTTCACTCCTTTGGTCCCATTACCCAGAACCCATTACTCCAAACCCCAAGCCAATAGCTCATAGCGGCTGCGGGCTGTGAGCTGTTGGCTTGAGGCAATGGGTACTGGGTTTTGGGTGGTGGGTTGTACAGCCGGGTTTTCACACCTTTGGTCC
>CANHTA010000074.1 GCA_947463135.1 Gemmatimonadota bacterium | reverse complement strand
CGCACATGCGACCGGAGCGAGCGCACACGCCGCGGGGTGACCCGTGGGTTGAGAAAGCGCTCAGTGAGTCGCACGGCGCCAAAGGGGAGCGAGGCCACGCGCTCAATGAGCCCATCCTTGGCGAGCACCAGCTCCAGTGAACCGCCGCCGATGTCCATCACCACGGTGCGGCCGGCGCCCAACTCGAAGTGCGCCAACGCACTGCGGAAACAGAGCAGGGCTTCTTCCTCGCCGCTCAAAATGCGCACCGCGTGCCCGGTAAGGGCGTGAACGCGCCCCGTAAACTCGGCGGAATTCGCGGCGTCGCGCACGGCGCTGGTGGCGACCACTTCAATGCGGATGGCGCCGAGTTGGTTGGCCAGGGTAACCATGCGCTGCACCGCGGCCACGGCGGCATCGATGGCCGGAGCGGCCAGTGACCCGGTGGCCTCGAGCCCTTCTCCCAACCGCGGCATCGCCTTCATCTCGTCCACGACGCGGATCTGTCCGCTCGGGGACACGTCCGCCACGATCTGCCGGATGGAATTTGAGCCGATATCGATCGCGGCGATGCGGAGGTCGGATGTCGCGGTGGGGAGCGCTACGGTCATGGGGAATCGCTGGTCGGAGGCGGTGGGGCATCGTCGTCGAACCGGTGACGAATCTGCTTCCCTTCTGCAAGATACACAGCGTCTTCGCCAATGTTGGTGGCGAGATCGGCCACCCGCTCCAGGTTCCGGCTCACCAGCAAGAGCTCCAAGGAGGGGGCAATGGCCTGCGGATCGCGCATCATGTCCGCCAGCAACTCGCGGAAAATCGATTCGTGGCGTGCGTCAACCTCGTCGTCGGCCTTGCCCACCGCGCGCCCAAGGGCACCGTCGCCGCGGATAAACGCATCCAGCGCATCGCTGAGCATGGCGCGGGCTCGTCGGGCCATTTCGGCCAACGCGGGGATGGCCGGCACCGCCGTGCGCTGATCCACCAGGCGCACCGCGCACTGGGCGATGTTGACGGCGTGGTCGCCGACACGTTCCAGATCGCTGGATACCTTAATGGCGCCAATGAGGAAGCGGAGGTCGCGCGCCATGGGTTGTTGAAGCGCCAGCATGGCGATGGCCTGATTCTCTGCTTCCACTTCGAGGCGGTCCAGTTCCTCATCGGCCTCAATGACGGCCACCGCCTTCTCCCGATCACGCTCAAGCAGCGCCTCCACGGCCAAGGCAATGAGCGACTCGGCCCGTTCGGACATGTCAAGCAGCCGCTGCTTGAGTGAGCTCAAGTCGTCGTGGAAATGCCGGTACCCGGCAGACATCTCGCGCATTAGCCGAATCTCCCCGTAATGAAAGCTTCCGTGCGTGAATCCAGGGGACGTGTGAAGAGCTGGTCGGTTGCCCCTTCTTCCACCAGCACCCCGTCGATGAGTAACGCCGTCCGTCGCGACAGTCGCGCCGCCTGATGCAGATTGTGTGTAACGATGAGGATGGTGAGTTCCTGCTGCAGTTCGTACAGCAGCTCCTCAATACGTTGGGTGCCTTGCGGATCGAGTGCGCTGGTTGGCTCGTCCAGTAGCAGCACCGACGGTGCATTGGCCAAGGCCCGCGCAATGCAAAGGCGCTGTTGTTGCCCTGCGGAGAGGGTGCGGGCATCGTCGCCCATCCGGTCTTTCACGTCATCCCACAGGGCCGCCCGGCGAAGCGAGGCTTCAACGGTATCGGCCAGTGCTGTTGGCGAGAGTCCGGCGTTCAGCGTAGGTCCATACGCCACGTTGTCAAAGATCGACCGTGGAAACGGGTTGGAGCGTTGAAACACCATGCCGACACGCTGACGCAGGGTACTGACATCGACCCCATGGTCGTAGACGTTGTGCCCGTCGATGAGGATACGTCCACTGTGGCGCGCATCTGCGCTGGTATCATTGAGCCGGTTAATGGCGCGCAGCAGCGTGCTTTTGCCGGATCCCGAGGGGCCAACCAGCGCGGTGACCGACCGCGGGCGCAGGGCCACGCTGACATTGTGCAGCGCAGGCGTGCTGCCGAACCACGCCGAAAAGCGTTCGACGATGACCGAGCCGACAGCTGCCGTGCTCTCCGCGTGAGGGCTTACCGGTGGGATGAGCGTCACCCGAACCGCCCGGTGATATAGGCTTCCGTCCGCGCATCGGCGGGGGTGGTAAACAGCTGCCGCGACGGCGCACACTCCACAATGCGCCCCTCGATGAGAAAGGCGGTGGTGTCCGAGATGCGTGCAGCTTGCTGCATGTTGTGTGTGACCATGATGACCGTCACGGCATCGCGCAGATCGTACAGCAGCTCCTCGATGCGTTGCGTCCCCAGTGGATCAAGGGAGGCGGTTGGTTCGTCTAGCAGTAGGACGTCGGGCTGCACGGCGAGCGCCCGCGCAATGCAGAGCCGCTGCTGTTGACCGCCCGACAGCGCCATCGCCGTGGTAAAGAGTCGGTCTTCCACTTCACGCCAGAGCCCTGCGCGCTGCAGGGCGGTTTCCACGATGGATTCCAACTCCGGTGACGATCGACGTGGGTGCTGCGCCCGCACGCCCGCCGCCACATTGTCGAAGATGGACTGCGTGACGAAGGGGGTGGGACGCTGAAAGACCATGCCAATGCGCCGACGCATGGCGACGACGTTGGTGCCATTGGCATACACCGATGCGCCGCCCACCAGGACATCCCCGGACACGAAGGCGCCTTCGTCGAGTTCATGCAGACGATTGATGCACCGAAGGAGGGTGCTCTTCCCACATCCGGACGGTCCGATGATCGCTAACACACGGCCGGCCGGCGCCGTCAGCGTGAGCTGCCGCAGCACGCTGCGTGCGCCGAAACCGGCGGCGAGTTGATGCAGGGTGACGGCAGGGGCGGTGGCACGCTGCTCAGGCATGATCACGTCCCGCGCGTGGCCTAACCGATGTGAGCAAGCGGGCGCGCGTGCGCACCACGGCGCGGGCCCCTGCGCTGATCAGCGCCACCAGCACGAGCAACAGCAGGGCACTCGCCCAGGCCTGTGCGCGCCACTCGTCGTATGGACTTTGCGCGTAGGTGTAGATCTGCAGCGGCAGTGCGGCGATGGGGCGCGAGGGGTCCGTTGACCAAAACGGATTGCCGAAGGCGGTAAAGAGCAGCGGCGCGGCTTCGCCGGCTGCGCGTGCGACGGCAATGAGCACGGCGGTGAGAATGCCCGGCATCGCGGTACGGAGCACCACCGTGAACGCGGTACGCCACCGTGAAAAACCGAGAGCGAGCGCTGCTTCCGACAGTGACACTGGCACGAGACGCACCATTTCCTCTGTAGCGCGGGCGACCAGCGGCAACACGACCAGCGCCAGCGCCATGCCCCCGGCCCATGCGGAAAAGTGCCCCGATGGTCGCACGACGAGCTCCCAGATGAAAATACCGAGCACGATGGTGGGGAGCCCGCTGAGGACATCCGCGAGGAGTCGGACCATGGTGGCAAAGCGCGCGCGCCGATGTTCGGCGAGGTACAGTCCGGCGCCGATCCCCACCGGAACGGCCACGGTGATGGCGATGGCCACGAGGAGCATGGATCCCACGATGGCATTGGCCACGCCGCCGCCGCGTACCCCGGGCGGCACCGGCATTCTCGTGAAGAAGGTGGGCGTGAGTTGGCCAACGCCGTTCACGAGCAATTGGGCGAGCATCAAGAGCAACGGGGCCACCGCAACCGCCGCCGCGCTCCACGTGAGCACGGTCATCAGGCGACTGATGCGCTCCCGCTTCGGGGATCGGCCAGTGATGGGGCGGTTCACGAGATGATCACGCGAGGATCATGGCGTTGCGACCCGACGTACGAGCCAGCGCGCCATCAGGTTTACGGTGAGGGTGACGACCAGCAACAGTGCCGCCACCGCCATGAGGGCCGACAGGTGTTCATCGCCGGAGGCTTCGGCGAACTCATTGGCCAGCAGTGCGGCCACGCTATACGCGGGGTCAAAGAGCGAATGCGGCATGGCGTGGCGATTGCCAATGACCATGGCCACGGCGATCGTCTCGCCGAGGGCGCGGCCCAGTCCGAGCATGATGCCACCAACGAGCCCCGAGCGCGCTGCCGGGAGCACCGCGTCACGCACCACTTCCCATGGCGTGGCGCCCAGGGCAAGCGCGGCCTCCCGCTGCGCGTGTGGAACGGCGAGCAACACCTCACGACTTATGCCCGCAATAAACGGCAACACCATGATCGCCAGCACGAGTCCGGCGGCCAACAGGCTGGGCCCGTAGGCTGGTCCGCTGAGCAGCGGGATGGCCGTTCCGAGTGGCGCGAGCACGGGCATCACGGTGCCGCGCAGGAACGGGATGAGTACGAACACGCCCCACAGTCCGTACACCACCGACGGAATGGCGGCGAGCAGATTGACCAAAAATGACACGGGCTCACGGAGCGCGCGGGGGCCAAGATCCGCGGCAAAGATGGCCACACCAAGGGCCAGTGGTGCGGCGATGGCCACGGCGATCAGTGATGAGAGCACCGTGCCGACCACGGCGGGTAGGGCCCCGAACTGTGATCGGGTGACCTCCCATGTGGTGCCGAATACCAGCTCTCCGGCGCGTAAATGCAGCGCCGGCCATGCCGCGCGCAACACGACCGCCGTGAGGAGCACGAGCACAAGCGGGATCGTGGCCGCGCAGGCCGCCGTCACCGTGCGATACAGTCGGTCACCGACGGGCGTGGGCATCAGGCGACGCCTGAGGGCATCACGCTATACCCACACCGCGTTGGAGAGGATGGGCTCACGGCGATGGCCGCCCCTCTCCGGCAAGCGCAGCATCGAGACGGTCCGCCACGCGCGTGGCGGCCTCCGATGGAAGGGGCACGTAGCCGAGCGTGCTGGCGATGTCGGGATGATCGAGCAGCGCCCAGCGGAGAAAGGCCGCCAGCTGCCGGCTTTTCGTCATGCCGATGGCTGAGGGGGCGATGAGCATCCAGGTGAAGGAAGCAATCGGATACGACTGTGCTCCCGGGGCATTCACCAGTGACACGCGAAGATCGGGCAGGCCTTTGGCATCGGTTGCCGTAAAGGCCCGATCGTCCTCAAGAACGGCGGAAGCGGCCGAAGCGATTTCGAAGGGCATGGGCGAGATGAAGCGACCGGCGGTATTGCGCACGTGCACAACCGGCAACCGGTTCTGACGCGCGTACACCACCTCCAGGTAGCCAATGGCACCCGGCATCTGCTTCACCTGCCCCGCGACGCCCTCATTGCCTTTGCCGCCAATCCCTACGGGCCAGCGTACGTCTTTGCCGCGTCCCGGACCGGCCGCCCAGTCGGGACTGACGGTGCTCAGGTAATCGCTGAAGATGTAGGACGTGCCACTGCCATCGGCGCGGTGCACCACCAGAATGTCCGTATTCGGCAGCGTGAGGGTGGGATTCAACGCGGCAATCCGCGCATCCCGCCAGCGCGTGATGGTGCCCAAAAAGATGCCGGCGATGATGTCGGGGCTAAGCTGGAGCGGCCGCGTGACGCCCGGCAGGTTGTACGTAATCGCCACGGCCCCGATCACGGTGGGGATGTGCAACACGGGCATGCCGGCACTGGCCAGTTCAGGATCGCTCATCGGCACGTCAGTGGCGCCGAAGTCGACGGTGCGGGCGACTACCTGTCGAATGCCACCGCCGGATCCGATGGACTGATAGTTAATGCGGACGTTTGCCAGCGTGGCGTACTCGTTGAACCAGCGCGAGTAGAGCGGATAGGGGAAGGTGGCTCCCGCCCCGGTGAGATCAACGCGCGTGCTGCTGCGCGTGGTGGCAGCCGCTGCACCCGCCGCACGGGGATCCGCGTCAGGCGCACGGTCTTGAGCCGCCGGGCCGCAGGCGCCCGCGAGGAGCCCCGTCAGCAGCACGGTTCGGTAGGTCTGCCGCACGGCAGCGGCCACGTTCATGGTCACAGCGTACTCGAGAGGCCAACGAACTTGAAACGACCGGCGTGCTGCACGAGTGTGCCGAAGAGCACGCCCTCCACCGTTTCCTTGCCCGGCGCTGAGAGACGCACCGTACACCGGTTGTGCAAGATGATCGCCCCGTGCGTGTCGGGCGGTGCCGCGCAGGTGAGTTTGCTGGCGGTTACCACGCTTCCTCCGAAGCGACGAACCAGCTGGGTGGCCCCTTTGTTGGAGGAGGCGAGCAACTGACCCCACAACAGCTCCGGTGGCGCCTCATAGGGTGGCTTGCTCATGGGCGACTCGGGGTAGTAGAGCCAGGCGAACTCCGCGCGTGTCATGATCATGGCATTCAGCGCCGTTGTGTCGTTGGCCCCGATAGCCCGCGCCCAGCGCTCGACAAGCGCGTCCCGGGTTGGGCTCGCGTGGGTTAGCGTGTCCACCTGCGGCAGGGACAGGCGGAAGCGTCGGAGATGTTCGGCGATGGGGAGAATGGAATCCACCACGCCGCCGGCCGCGACCACCTCGGCGATGTGCTGTGCCTGCGTGTCGACCGTTGGCGCCTTGCGCTCCGAACAGCCGTTCACCATGACCAGCGGGAACACCGCGATCATCCACTGCGGGAAGGTGCGTAGAGACATGAGAAGGAAGAAAAGAGAACGGCCGGTGCCCGAGGGGCACCGGCCGTTCGGACTACAGGAAGCTAGCGCGTTCGTGCGCGAGCTGCCGGGGTTAGTTGCGCGCGTAGTTCGTCCAGTTGGCCCACCACTTGGTTCCACCCGGGGCAGCCGCACCGCGGTAGGCCGTCGGGACGATGAACGTGCCGGCACGGGCAGCGATGCGGGGATCGGCGCTGAAGGAGCTCAGGCCACCGGTGGCAATCGGCGAGCCGGAACCCGGCGACCAGTCGAAGCCTGCGACGGTTGGTGCCGTGGTGCCGCCGGCCGGAAGCGCGGTGAAGAGCGAGGCTGCCGTGACCGTGCTGGCGGCCACCGTGATGTTGCTGTTGCGCGCCGTGAACGCCGCTTCCTGGCCGAAGTTGGTGCCGGTGGGGTCAAAGGTGACGCCGCTGTTCTGCAAGCCATTGTCGGCCACATACAGATTGCGCACGATCAGCGAGTCCGCCTGGAACCGATTGTTTGACGTGGAGTCGCGCAGCGAAATAGCCTGACGTGGCCAGCGAGCCACCACGCCGTTCACGTAGTAGCCACCCGTACCACGACGCAGCACCATACCCACGCCGCCATTGGTTGGCGTGGTGACGCCGGCACCGACGCCGATGAGCGTGAAGTTCGCGAACATGTTCATGTTCCAAAGGCCATCAGCGGCGCCGGAGCTCTGCGCGTTGCCGCCCGCCGGGGCCACACATCCGCCGCCATTGCAGCCGTCCACTTCGAAGCCCTGCGGGTCGGTGGAAATGGCACCTGCCCCTGCCCGCGGCGTGAGGTAAGCCGACTGGTAGGCGATAAGGAACTGGTTGCGGCCACGATACCCTTCCGACGTATCGAAGTGATCGTCGCCCGCTTCGTAGGACATGAGGTACTTGCCATCCACCGTGCCGCCGAACCACTCAAACGAGTCGTCGAGGCCACTCACCGACTGCAGATACTCCAGCGTCGTGCCACTGCCAAGCGCGGCAAAGGTGTATGAGTTCAGCTCGGCGTCGGTGAGCGTGGCGTATCCGGCAAACTCCACACGCACATACCGCAGGGTGCCGCTGTTATCGGCGTCATTTGATCCGCCAGTGTACACCACGCCGGACGAGTTGCCGCCCAACACGGATCCGTCGGATCCTTCCACGATGATGTTGCCCGACCGGTTGTTCCGCGCATTGCCAACAATGATGAGTCCACCCCAGTCACCCGGCGACCGGTTGCCCGCGCTTCGCTGAGACGTGAACACCACAGGGGCCGCTTCGGTGCCGTTGGCCACGATACGCGCGCCGCGGAGCACGAAGAGCGCCGAGCCCAGCGCCGTGGTGTCACCGACAATCCGCGTGCCGGCGTTGATGGTGAGCGTGGCACCGCTGTTCACATACACAAACCCGCGCAACACATAGTTCGTGTCGGGGGTGAGGGTGCGGTTGGCGGCGATGGAGCCGCTGAGTGTGACGGTGGGGTTGGTGGCTACGCTGTAGGTGACGGTGACCGTTGTGGTGGTGCTGGAGGTCACGGTCGCCGGCGATCCCACAATGGCGGCGTTGTAGCGCACGTTGTTGCTGATCACCTGTGCGGCGGTCACGGTGTAGCTGCCGGGCGCCACGCTGTACGATGCCGTGGCCGTTGGCGATTGGCTGTAGGAGCTCGGGCCCGCAACCGTCACGGCCGCGTTGACGCCGGCAGGCAGTCCTGCAACGGTTACCGCGAGCGTGCCGTTGAGGGGCGCCACGGGTTGAGTCGGCGCATCATCGCCGCCGCACGCAGCGAGCAGCAACGAGCCGAACGATGTCACAACAATGGCGCGTAGGCGCGAGTACGTCATCATCGGTGGTCCTGGGGAAATTGGAGGTGCGTGGGGAACTGGGCCGAGCCACTGCGGGAAGTAACGCCTGGGTCTATGTCGAAACGGTCATGGCCCGGTCACGGTTGTGTCACCGTGCCGGGCCATGTTGCGATCGTGTGATGTGCGGGTGCGAAGCGTGTGGCGCTGCCGTCGGTGCGGCGTGGCGCCTACTGCTGCCAGGAGAACCCGACGGAGAAGGTCCGGCCGGCATTGAAGCCTTCGCGCTCGAGATTCCCTTGCATATAGCGGTAGCGGGCGTCGAGGAGATTGCGCGCATCGACGCGGCCCGACAGGCTGCCCATCACGGGGAAGCGGAGTGAGAGATCGATCACGTTCCGGGACTTCTCCACGATGTTGGGGAGGGGCACAACACCGGCGGCGAAAATGCGGTCGCCAACCACGTTGTACAGCACCGTGGCGTTGGTTCGGCCGCTCTCCGACGAATACGAGAGGCCGGCATTCACCACGAAGGGTGCCTGGCCAACCAGGCGGCGGGTTTTATCGGTAACCGTGAGGCCGGTGGTGGTGTCGAGGTCAACCGACGACCGCATGATCGTCACGTTGCTGAACCCGGTGAACGGCAGGGCCCAATCGCCGAGGAAGCCGAGCTGCTTGCGTGCCTCCAGTTCAACACCAATGTTGACGGCCTTGAGCGCGTTCTGGAAGCGCGCCTGATACGCACCCGATGTTGCCGATTCGACGCGCTCGATGGGGCGATCAAACTGCTTGGCAAACACGCCGATGCTGAGCACTTCGCCCGCGTTCGGGAAGGCTTCGTAGCGGAGATCCACGTTGTCGATGAGCGAGCGCTGCAGCTTATCGTTGCCCGTGACGCTGACGCCCCCCAACACATCGCGGAAGGTGACTGGGGCCAGTTCACGATACTCCGGGCGCGCCAGTGTCCGCGTGATGCCGAAGCGGAGATTCTGGTTTTCCGTGAGCTTGGTATTGATGAGCAGCGAGGGCAGGACGTCGGTGTTGTTGAGCGCGGCGGCGGCGGTGAAGCCACCCTGTGTGCTTGAGGCCACGTCGATCTGCGCCTGCTCCACCCGTGCCCCGGCAATCACGCGCACCTTCTCGCCGAGTCCCCAATCGGTCATGAGATAGCCGGCCAGTGTACGGTCTTCGGCGGTATAGGACCCAGCTTGTCCAATCGGCTGCACGTTGATCTGGTTGCACGAGGCGCAGGCCTGTGCCAGGCCGAAGATGACGTCCGCCGGTTGCGTGCGGATGTTTTCGGGCGCCCGGGAGATGAAGGAGAAAATCGGGGCCTGTGCCGACCGGTTGGTGGAGCGCGCGTAGGCGCCCACCTTCACAACATTCTGGTTGGCCAACGCGCCAAGATTGATCGTGTGATCCACCTGCACGGTATTGTTGGTTTCTTCCAGATCGAAGTACAACCGTCGCGCGCCGTCCAGCGAGGCGAGCAGCGAGAAGGCGCCATCGCCGCCGCGCGAGTACACCACATCGGAGCGATCAGGCTCGCGGCGCGTGGTGTTGGCGTAGGTGGCCGACCACGCGGTTTTGTTCCGGTCGCTCAACTGGTGCTCGCCTTGACCGGTGACGGTGGCAACGCCACGCTCCACATAGCGCAGCGTGGTGCGCGCGATGCTGTCGGACAGGTTTTCGTCAAAGCCCCGATCCATGCGCGCTTCGTTGTCGGCGCTGCGCGTGGCCGTGGTGTTCAGCGACAGACGTGAACTTTTGCCGATGAGCGTGGACAGGTTGGCGATACCACCCCACTGAATGCTCGACCGCCCTGTAGAACCGGCAACCGAGGTGAGGGGGACGACGGTGTTGTTGGCGCCCTGATTGCCCACTGCGAACCGCTCGTTGGAGCGCGTTTCCTCGGAATAGCCGTAGTTCCCGCTCAGTACGTACCCGATGCGCTTGCCGAGGATGGTGTTACCACCCGTGGAGGCACCGAACGACCCATTCATCCCCCCTGCCCGTGGCGCGGCATTCCAGACGTTGCGCTGCTGAAGCGCCATTTGGTTATAATCGCGCTGGGTGACGTTGCCGAGGAAGTTGGCTCCGGCGATGGCTGCTGGGATTTTGCGTGCCGATCCGGCAACACCAACGAGTTCGCCGCCGGCTCTGGGGGCGAAGGGCAACGTCTGCCCCAGCACGCTGGAGTTGGCGCCGAAGCTGGTGGAGTAGTTCACCTGCCGCTTGGCCGGAAACTCACGGGTGCGGATGTTGACATTGGCGCCCGCGAAGTCGCCCGGCTGATCCGGCGTAAACGTTTTGGTGGTGGTGACGTCTTGCAGCAGTCCGGCCGGAAAGAGGTCAAGTGGCACCACTTTGCGCTCGGGCTCGGGGCTTGGAATGCGCGCGCCGTTGAGCGAGGCCGTGGTGTAGCGTTCACCGAGGCCACGCACCTGCAAATACTTTCCATCCTGTACCGTGACACCGCTGACGCGCTGCGCAGCCTGTGCCGCATCGCTGTCGGGGCTGCGGGCGATTTGTTCGGCGGTGATGGCGTTCACGGCATTGGTGGCATTCTTCTGCTGATTCAACGCTTCGTTGACGGTGCCCTTCTCCTTGGTGGCCGTAACGCTCACGGCGGCCAATTGCACGTCGGCCGAGGTGAGGGAGATGTCGAGCTCAATGGATCCGTTGGCCGGCACCACGATGCCCGTGATGGTTTTCGGCCCGTATCCGATGCGTCGCACCTGCAGGGTAGTGGTTCCCGCCGGTACGCGGGTGATGGTGTATCGGCCGTCGATACCCGACTGCGTGCCGATGGTGGTGCCGACCAGCTGGACGCCGGCTGAGGGGATCCCCTGTCCGGACTTGCTGTCAATGACGCGGCCGGTGATCCGGCCAACCGGGGCGTCGGTACTCTGGGCACCGGCAGAAAAAGCGGGGACAACGGCAGCCGCTATCGCCAGCATCAGGTGACGCGCGAAACGGGACAGCTCGTGTGCGTAGGTCCGCATAGATGATCGAGGTCGGTATATAATGGAGACTGCTGACGCGCCCTGTCGGGCGCTCGAGGTCCAAGGCACCGGCGCGGTATCCGCCTCCGGTGATTCAAACCTTCGTGACGCAGGTTTCGATTTGCGCACGATTGTGCAACGAACGTGTCACGGAGCTGGGGACGGAGCTGGGGACGGAGCTGGGACGGAGCTGGGACGGGGTGGGGGCTGGTGCCGCGCGTCCCCTCGTGATATTCTCGCCGACATCATGCCTGGTCCTGATCCCTCGTTAGAACGTCGACGCGTGGCGTCGCCCCCGCCAACCGATCCACAGACGCGCGCGGAAGCGCTGTCCGTGGCGGCGCGCGCCCTCCGTGCGGCGGAACATGTGTGCGTGCTGTCCGGCGCCGGGGTGTCGGCGGAAAGTGGCATCCCGACCTTTCGCGACGCACTCACCGGGCACTGGGCCACCTTCTCGCCGCAGGAGTTGGCCACCCGGGAGGCGTTTGCTGCGAACCCGGGGCGCGTGTGGCAGTGGTATGCCGCTCGACGGAGCATGGTTCGGGCGGCCCAGCCGAATGCGGCGCATCAGGCTCTGGTCACGCTGGCCTCGCGGGTGGCGCACTGCACGCTGGTGACGCAGAATGTGGATGACCTCCACGAGCGGGCCGGGTCCCGGGATCTGATCAGTCTCCACGGGTCGCTGATGCGGGCTCGGTGCAGCGCTGGCTGTCCGGGCACCATGGTGCCCACCGAGGCGCAGGCGGCGGAGCCGCCGCCGTGCCCGTCATGTGGCGCCCTGATGCGACCGGACGTGGTGTGGTTTGGCGAATCGATGCCGATGGTGGAATTCGAGGCGGCCCGTCGGGCGGCGGTCGCGTGTGACGTGTTCCTCTCTATTGGCACGTCCAACCTGGTGGAACCCGCGGCCTCGCTGCCATGGATCTCGGCCACGCACGGTGCCACCGTGATTGTCGTGAATCCCAGTATGGAAGGACAGCGCCGCGGCCCGAGCATTCTGCCCATTGAAGGGCCGGCCGGCGTGATGCTCCCCCGGCTCATCGCGGAGGCGTTTGCCGGTCGGCGGGCCCGTCGGGTGGAGGCATCGGCGTCCGCGTCGGCCACCGGACCCATGGCGATAGAGGAAGGCCTCGCTCCGGCGACGGAGCAGGGGTTACCGCCGGACTAGCCGGCGGATGGGGTGGCGACCGGTCCGGTGACGTCGTTGTCGGCGGTGCGATGGTGCGGGATCCAGGCCGAGATCGTGGTGCCAACGCCGGGCTGCGACTCGGCGTTCACTTTGCCCCCATGTGATTCGGCCAGGTGCCGCACGATCGCGAGGCCCAGTCCTGTGCCGCCCGCCTCTCGTGAACGACCAGGGTCGGCGCGGTAGAAGCGCTCAAAGATGCGCGGGAGATGCTCGGCGCCAATCCCCGAGCCGGTGTCCCGAACACCGATCCGCACCCCCTCGCCCTCCTCCCGCGCGAAGAGCACCACCTCACCGGTTGTGGTGTGCCGGAGCGCGTTTTCGGCCAGATTGCTGAGAATCTGCCGCGCGGCGGTTGGATCAAGGAGCAAGTGCTCGGCACCCACGCCCACCTCTGTTCGGAGGCCCACCCCTTTGCCGGCCGCCGCTGACTGGAGCGGCGCAAAGACCTCGGTGGCGACTGCGGCCACGTCGAGGTCAACGGGGTTGGGAACCCAGCCACCCGATTCAATACGCGAGAGGTCGAGGAGGTCGTCCACAATGCGTTGCATGCGGCCCACGTTCCCCTCGGCCATGGCAAGGAACTGCCGACGCAGTTCCGGCGGGAGATCCGGGTCTTGTAGCGTCTCCACGAAGCCGCTGATGACGGTTAACGGGGTCCGTAATTCGTGTGACACGTTCGCGACGAAGTCGCGGCGCACCGCCTCGAGCCGACGGACCGGCGTGAGGTCGTAGAGGGCGAGTACGGCGCCGCCGCCCGGGAGAGGCCGTGCGGTGAGCGAGAGGGTGCGATCGTCAACCCGGACCTCGTCGGGCACGGCTTCGGCGCCGGAGAGCACCGCCGCCAGCGCTTCACGCAGGGTGCGGTCGCGCGGGAGAAAGTCGGCGGGGAAGGGCACCGGTTCTCGGAGGCGCAGCAGCTGTCGCGCCGTTTCGTTCATCCGCACGACGCGTTGGCGCGCATCCACCGCGATCACCCCCTCGTTGAGCGATTCGGTAAGCGCCACCAGCAGCGCCTCTTCGGCGTGCAACGCCTGGAGACGTCCCTCCAGCTGTTCGGCCAATCGACGCAGCGCTTCCGCCAAGTCGCCCACCTCCCCACCCGCCACGGAGCGCGACGGGCGCTGGGTGAGATCGCCGGCGGCCAATCCGCGTGCCACGTCGCGGAGCTCTTCAATGGGGCGGGCCACTGCGGCTGCGAGGACCTGCGCGAGCCCCACGCCCACGAGGAGCGCGGCAAGGCCGGCGATCACGATGTCCCGGCGGACTTTGGCCAAGAACTCGTCG